>JAUZSC010000043.1 GCA_030949825.1 Sulfurimonas sp. | reverse complement strand
TACTGCCCCAAGAAAAACAAACAACATTTTCTAAATCGTTATTCCTAAAAAGCTAAAATAACACAATAAAATGAGAGGGTAATATCATGAGCAGAAAGAGAACAGTTTATACAGCGGAGTACAAAACAAGGTTAGTATTAGAAATTTTAAAAGAAGAAAAAACACTAGCAGAAATAGCAAGTGTAAATAAAATAACACCACTGAACCTACAGAATTGGAAGAAGATATTTCTTGCAAATGCAGAACTAGCGATGGAACCAAGTAAAGCTATAAAAGAATATAAAGAAGCGAATACAAAGCTACAAATTGAAGTAGGTGAATATGCTAAGAAAGTTGGACAGTTAACGATAGAAAAGGACTGGCTTGTGGAAAAGCTAAAAGACTTGGACTTATCTAAAAAACTAGAAATGGTTGATGAATCCAAGTCTAAAGTAATGTCAGTAGTAAAACAATGCGAACTACTACATCTTAGCAGAAGTAATATTTATTACGCACCAGTGGTGAACGAACATAAACTAGCCATCAAAGAAGAGATAAAAGCTATCTTTGAAGAGATACCAATATATGGAGCTAAAAAGGTATATCACCAACTCAAAGAGAACGGCTTTAATGTGAGTCTTAACACAGTCACATCTTATCGTAAAGAGTTAGGCTTAAGAGCTATTCTAGCTGTTAGAGAGCCTATCTCACTTACTCAAGCAAACATTGCACATCCTAAATATTCTTATAAACTAAGAGGCTTAGATATAGTGAGAGCTAATCAAGTGTGGAGTACAGATATTACCTATATTAAGATAGCTGGTGGTATGGTTTATCTAGCTGCTGTGATAGATTGGTATTCCAAGGCAGTACTTAGTTGGCGAATATCCAACACTATGGATACAGCTCTTGTGATGGATGTCCTTGATGAAGCACTTCTAAAGTATGGGAAACCAGAGATATTTAACACTGATCAAGGGAGTCAATATACTAGCTATATTCACACTCAAAAACTCAAAGACAATGGCATCATAATCTCAATGGATGGAGTTGGTAGAGCAACAGATAATATAGTAATTGAGAGGTTCTGGCGAAGTGCTAAAGTAGAAAGAATTTACTTAAACCAATACAACACAATTAAAGAGCTAAAAGAAGATGTAACTGACTACATGCAGTTTTACAATTACAGGAGATTTCATGAAACACTTGATTACAAAAAACCGATGAATGTTTACTATGAGAGTTTGAAGATTAACAAGGATATTTTTAATATTGAAGAGGAAAGTGTAGCCTAAGGTTACATACTAAGAATGAATAAGGATTTTGGAAAAGTTGTCTTGACTAATTGGGGTAGTATAATTACCTATATTAAGATAGCTGGTGGAATGGTCTATCTTGCTGCTGTTATTGATTGGTATTCCAAGGCAGTACTTAGTTGGCGAATATCCAACACTATGGATACAGCTCTTGTGATGGATATCCTTGATGAAGCCCTGCTCAAGTATGGTAAACCAGAAATATTTAACACTGATCAAGGGAGTCAATATACTAGCTATGTTCACACCCAAAAACTCAAAGATAATGGCATTATTATCTCCATGGATGGAGTTGGTAGAGCAACAGATAATATAGCAATTGAAAGGTTCTGGCGAAGTGCTAAAGTTGAGAGAATATACTTGAACCAATATAACCATAGCTCTCTACACAAATATTTTACGCTTTAAAAGCCTATTTTGAGCACTTTAAGGAAATTATTAAGTTAAATATTGATATTTTCAATATCAATGTATTGTTTTTTTAAGCCTTTTTCTTATAAATGGATGGAAATATAAACTTTATGGTAAAAACAACTGTAGTATTTGAGTTCAATTGACTTGATTAGCCGTTATTTCCTAACTTATATTTTTACAACCCCATAAACAAGGGGTTCTGTCCTTTTGAGTTGTGTAGAGAGGTATGAATATAACACAATTAAAGAGCTAAAAGAAGATGTAACTGACTATATGCAGTTTTACAATTACAGGAGATTTCATGGAACACTTGATTATAAAAAACCTATGAATGTTTACTATGCGAGTTTGAAAATTAACAAGGATATTTTTAACATTACTGAAAAAAGTGTAGCGTAGAGTTACAGACTAAGCATGAATAAGGATTTTGAAAAGTTGTCTTGACTAATTGGGGTGGTATACTCTATCTTTGCAATATTAGTTGTATGTACATCATATATAAATTGTTCAACCTCTGCGAAGTCTAAAATTTTAATTAATTTTTGCTCTTTAGTGCTTAATGCACCCAAAGTTTCTTGCAGTTCTGGGAAAAGTGACTTTTCAAGATTTGTGACTTTAAGCCACAGTTTTGAAAGTGTTGATATAATTTTAGACATAAGTTGAATCTCTTTTCTGTTAAATTTTTGTAGTAAAAAATTATAACCTATCTGAAATTAGATTTCAACTTTTTTAACAATTATAAAATTAAATTAGCTGCTTTTGTGGGAATCTGCAAGTGGCTCGAGAATATAGATGATAAACTATGAGAGTATCAAGAAAGATTTTTTTTGGGATTATAGCTTTTCAAATGAAGAGATACTAAAGTTAGGATCTAGTGATAACACTAGAGAAAGAAGTTTTTTATTTCAAAAGATTTTGTTAAATAGTACCAATATGTTTAGTGGTCTTAAAATATTTAATATTGATGTTCTGTTTGAACTGCTTGAAAGCTATGAAGTGCCACAATTTAATTATATATAATACTTACAGATGATAAGTTTTTGAATAATTTTAAAGATGAATATAAATTAATTATTAGTGAAATCTAACAATCTATTGAAAATACGAAGGAGAAGAATGAAAATCGCAATAGCAGGAACTGGATATGTTGGCTTAAGTAATGGAATGTTATTAGCACAACATAATGAAGTAGTCGCTTTTGATATCATCCCCGAAAAAGTAGAGATGCTCCAAAATAAAATATCGCCCATAGAAGATAAAGATATAAGCGCTTTTCTTAAAAAAGGAAAAGTAAACTTCAGAGCTACTTTGGATAAAAAAGAAGCTTATGAAAATGCTAACTTTGTGATTATCTCAACACCTACAGATTATGATACTAAAACAAACTTTTTCAATACTAAAAGCATAGAGGGTGTTATCTCTGATGTGCTTGCTATTAATCCCAATGCTACTATGGTTATAAAGTCAACTATTCCAGTGGGCTACACCAAGAGTGTGCGAGAACAGTTTAATACTGAAAATATTATTTTTTCTCCAGAATTTTTAAGAGAGGGACATGCACTCCATGATAATTTACACCCAAGTAGGATAATAGTAGGTGAAAAATCTGACCGTGCTGTAATATTTGCAGAACTACTTCAGAAGGGTGCTATAAAAAAAATGTATCTGTTCTCTATACAGACTCTACTGAAGCAGAAGCAATAAAACTCTTTTCAAATACCTATCTTGCTATGAGAATTGCATACTTTAATGAGCTAGATTCCTATGCAGAAACATATAAATTAAATACAAAAGATATTATTGATGGGGTTGGTTTAGATCCTCGAATTGGTATGCATTATAATAACCCAAGTTTTGGATATGGTGGATATTGTTTCCCAAAAGATACAAAACAACTAAAAGCCAGCTTTACAGATGTTCCAAATAATATAATTAGTGCAATAGTTGATGCCAATGAAACAAGAAAAGAGTTTATAGCAAGTCAAATATTAAAATCAAATCCAAAAGTAGTGGGTATTTACAGACTTATAATGAAATCAGGATCAGACAATTTTAGAAGTTCAGCAGTTCAAGGTATAATTGCAAAGTTTTTAAGTGAAAATATAAAAATTGTTATCTACGAACCAGTTCTAAAAGAAGATATTTTTGAAGATTTGAAAGTTATAAAAGATTTGGAAGAGTTTAAAAATCTGAGTGATGTTATAGTTGCTAATAGACATGAAGATATATTGGATGATGTAAAAGAAAAAGTTTATACTCGAGATATCTTTCATTCAGATGTATAGACGAGGATAATAATAATGAAAAAGAAAATATTAGTTACTGGTGGAGCCGGATTTGTTGGTTCACATCTTTGTGAAAGATTAGTTCAAGATAAAAACAATGATGTTTATTCACTTGATAATTACTTTACAGGTTCTAAAAATAATCATGTAGATAATGTGACTTATATAGAGGGCTTAACATCGGACATAGCAAAACTAATTAATTTTAATCCAGATATGCTATATCATCTTGGTGAGTATTCAAGAGTTGAACAAAGTTTTGACGATATAGAAAAAGTTTGGAGGTATAATAAAAATGGAATTTTTGCTGTTTTAGAGTTTGTCTCGAAAAGCGGGTTGTAAAATTTTATATGCAGGAAGTTCTACAAAATTTGGAGATGGAGGGTTAGGGCGTAGTGCCTCACCGTATGCTTGGACAAAGGCAACAAATACTGAACTTGTGATGAACTATGGAGTTTGGTTTAATGTACCTTATGCCATTACGTACTTTTATAATGTTTATGGTGAGAGAGAGATTCAAATTGGAAAATATGCGACACTAATAGCTCTTTTTAAAGAAAAAATGAAAAATAACGAACCATTAACAATAGTGAGTCCAGGTACTCAAAAAAGAAACTTCACTCATATTGAGGACATCATTAACGGTTTAGTTTTAGTTGGAGAGCATGGTTATGGTGATGAGTTTGGGATAGGAAATAGTGAAGTATTTAGCGTTAAAGAAATAGCTGAAATGTATGAGGGTGAAATTGTAATGATGCCTGAACGACAAGGAAATAGAATGACTGCAGATGTTATAACGGCTAAGACTGAAGCTCTTGGATGGAAAGCTACTAGAAGTATCAAGAAGTATATTGAAGAGAGTCGAGATTCTAATTGGAAATAATAAAATGAACTCTCTTATATCCATAGTTATACCACTTTATAATGCAGAAAAATATATAAGTGAGACAATAAATAGTGTAATATCTCAAACTTACCAAAATTGGGAATTAATAGTAGTTGATGATTGTTCCATCGATAGTAGTGTCGTTATAGTAAACAAATTTGTAAAAAATGATGAAAGAATTAAACTTATAAAGTCAATAACAAATTTTGGTGGACCGGCAAGACCTAGAAACACTGGGTTAGTGAATGCAAAAGGTGAATATGTAGCTTTCTTGGATGCGGATGATGTCTGGCATACATCTAAACTTAAAAAACAGCTAGATACGCTACAAGGTAGTGATTGTGATCTTGTTCATACCCTAGCGAACACAATAGATAAAAATTCAAATATAACAGGTGAGTTTCAAAATCAAAGAGTTTTTAAGAAGTTGAAATATTTTCTAAGTGCTAAGAGTGTTATTTATTATACAAATTATATAAATATCAACTCAGTGCTAATGAAAAATGATAAAAAAATGAGATTTAATGAAGACAAAAATTTAGTGGCGATGGAAGATTGGAAGCTATGGATGGAGACTATATACAATGGTAAGAAAGTGGTTTTATTAGAAGAAACACTACTGAATTATAGGGTTCATACAAATTCTATATCAAATAGAAATAGTGATATAGGATATAGAAAGACTCTCTACATGTTATCTGTATTACTTTTAAAAAGAGAGATACCTTTACGACACTATGTTTTTAGTTCACTGTTTAATGTGTTTAAAATTATAGTTAAAAACTTTAAGAGAACTTAGAATATGGTTATAACGCTTATTATAGGAAAAGAGAGTAACCTGTCAAGACAATTGGATGCTAGAATAAGTAATGCTATTTTATTGTCTGCAAGAGCTATACGAGAAGATTTGGAACTATTGTCAAAATACAAAACACGAAAGATAAATATAATATTTAATAATTTTCAATCCTCAACGCAGTTGAATAACTTAAGTAATAGCAGTGAATATATCTCAAATGCCATTGTGACTACATCATTGGTTATTGATTACTTTAAAGAGAGTGAGATAAACAAAATAATCTATACAAGTAGTAGTTCCGTATATGGGAACAATATTCTTTGCAGTGAAGAGGATGAAGTGAAACCTCTTAATTTACATTCATCTCTCAAAATTGCAAATGAAAAGCTTATTGAAAAGTTTTGTACAGACCAAAAGATTGATTTTACAATAACAAGAATCTTTAATATGTATGGAGCAGATGATAAGTTTTCTGTCATTAGTAAAATTTTAAGTGCTGTTAAAAATACTAAAGAGATTACAATTGTTAACGGCGGAAATGCAATTAGAGATTTTATTCATATTGATGATGTTGTTGAGATATATACTAAGCTTTTACAGACAAAGGTAAAAGTGTTAAATGTTGGAACGGGTAATGGTGTTTCCATTAAGTCTCTTTTAGATTTTTTGCACTATAGAGGTGTGGATTTAAAAGTGAAAAATATAGAGAGAGATGAGTTGAAAGTATCAACAGCGGATATAAAACTTTTAAAAGATAGAGTCGGAAAGAACTCTTTTAAGAAGCTTGAAGACTATCTTTTAGCTGAGCTAAATATATGAAAAAACTAGTTATTATAGTTACTGTTCAAGTTGTCTTAGAAACATGGTTGAAAGGACAAGCAAAGTTTTTATCTAACTACTATGAGGTTGAGATAATTACAGCACCTTCTCATACGATTTCTAGTATTGAAAGTTATGAAAATGTATCTATAAAAACTATGGATTTTAACAGACAGATTAACTTTTTTAAAGATATAAAAGTATTGATACAGCTTTGGTTTTACCTTTTAAAAGAGAAACCCACTATCGTCTATACACTTACTCCTAAAGCTGGTCTACTTGGCATGATGGCTTCTTGGTTAAGTGGAGTGAAGCATAGGGTTCACTGTGTTGTAGGACTGCCTCACCTTGAAGCGGAGGGAAACAGAAAAAAAATCTTGACTATAACTGAGAAAATAACGTATTTCTTCTCCTCAAAGATATATTGCAATAGTATACACTTGAAAGAGATTGTTATGAGTATGACAAGTAAGAGTGTTGATGTTATTGGAAATGGTTCTGTAAATGGTGTAGATACTGAGTACTTTAAAAATAGACTGAGTAATGAAGAAAAAAATCAAGTTTTAGAAAAACTGGGATTTACAACAGATGATTTTATTATAACTTTTGTTGGTCGAATTGTAAAAGATAAGGGAATCAATGAATTACTTAGAGTTTTTAATGAGCTGAGTCTGAAGTATGCAAATATAAAGCTACTTCTTATTGGCGATTATAAAAATGAGTCTGATCTCAATTTCAAAAGAGAGTATGAATATCATAGATGAGAATGTATCTATAAAATACTTAGAGTTTCAAGAAGACGTTACTACATTCATGTCTATTACCAAGCTTTTTGTTTTACCATCCTATAGAGAAGGTCTTCCTAATGTTTTAATAGAAGCTGGAAGTTATGGCATACCTCTTGTTGCTACGGATATTAATGGATGTAATGAGATTATTACTCATAATGAAAATGGAATTTTAGTTAATAAAAAAGATGAAAAAGATTTATCAAATGCCATCGAAAAGTTTATACTAGATAAAAATTTTTATCAAAAAATTCAGACAAATATTCGTCCAAGTATAGTAAGTCGGTATGAGCAAAAATATTTTTTAAGTAAACTACTTAAAGAATTTAAAAAAATAGAGAGTACGCATTAGATGCATGTTCTTGTTACTGGTGTAAATGGTTTTATTGGAGATTATTTTTTTAAGAAGTATGTAAATAAATATAAGATACAAAGATTCTCATTCAGGAATGACAATTTCAAGATTTTAGATCTGACTTTTATAGATACTATTGTTCATCTATCAGCCCTAGTCCACCAAATGGGTGGAGCTACAAAAGAAGAATATGAAAAAGTAAATGTAACTCAAACCTTAGAACTAGCTAAAAAAGCAAAAAAAGCTGGAGTTAAACAATTTATATTTATGAGTACAGTTAAAGTGTATGGAGAAGAAACAGATGGAAAATATACTGAAAACACTGTTTGTAATCCACAAGATGAATATGGAATGAGTAAATTAAAAGCTGAAAATGAACTTCTAAAACTTGAAGATAATAACTTTAAAGTAAGTATTGTAAGAACTCCTATCGTTTATGGGTATAGAGTAAAAGCAAATATCAAAAATCTTGTGAATCTAGTTAATAAAGTACCTGTATTACCATTTGGAAAGATAGAAAATAAACGAAGTATGGTATATATAGGAAATCTTTGTCATTTAGTAAATGAAGTTATAACGCAAAATGAATCAGGAATCTTTTTAGCTTCAGATGATGAACCACTCAGTACGACAAAGCTAATAGAGCTTATAGCTAAAAACCTTGATAAAAAAGTATATTTAGTGAAAATACCATTTTTCGAAAGCTTGTTGAAGTTAGTAAAGCCATCATTTCATAAAAGATTGTATGAAAGTTTGGAAGTGGATAACTCTATCACAAAAGATAGATTGAATTTAGTTAATCCTTGTAGTGTGGAAGATGGGATTAGGTTAATGATTAATGGTGCAGTATAGTCTCTTGCAAATATCACTACTAATATGATATATTGAATTATATTTATCGCTTCTTTTTCACTAGTATGTTATAATTTAAAAATCAAAGAAATTAGGCAAAAGATATGCAACTAAAAAAACTTCCTATCGGTATTCAAACATTCAGTAAGATAAGAGAAGATGATTATGTATATATAGATAAAACTGATATAGCATTGAAGATGATAGAAGATTATCAGTATATCTTTTTAAGCCGCCCTAGAAGATTTGGTAAATCATTATTCCTAGATACCCTTAGAAATATATTTGAAGCTAAAAAAGAGTACTTTAATGGATTGGCTATTGAGGATAAATGGAACTGGGATATAAGCTATCCTGTTATAAATGTTAATTTTGCTAAAGGGAAGATAGAGAGCAGAGCTGAACTAGACGAAGCTATTATAAGAACACTTAAAAATAATCAAGAAAGATTAGGCATCGAATGCGAAGAGGTAAATAGTGTAGCAGGCTGCTTTGAAGAGTTAATCAGAAAATCATATCAAAAATATAAGCAAAAAGTAGTTATCTTAATAGATGAATACGATAAACCAATCCTTGATAATATCACAAACCCAGAAGTAGCAAAAAGTATAAGAGATGGATTAGTAAACTTCTACAGTGTAATAAAAGGCAGTGATGAGTTCCTACGCTTTGCATTTTTAACAGGAGTGAGTAAATTCACAAAGACATCTATATTTAGTGGACTAAATAATATAACAGATATATCTTTACATAAGAAGTATGCTGATATATGTGGATATACTCAAAACAATATAGAGACTACCTTTAAACCTCATTTGAAGGGTGTAGATATGGCAAAGTTAAAATGTTGGTACAATGGCTATAACTTCTTAGGAAGTGCTATGTATAACCCATTTGATATATTACAATTTATTAGTAATGAACATATCTATAAAAACTATTGGTTTGAAACAGGTACGCCTACATTTCTAATGGAACTAATAGCTAAAAACAACTACTTTTTACCAAATCTAACAAGTATAAAAGTAGATGAAAAACTCCTCAATAGCTTCGATATAGAAAACTTAGACCTAGAAGTGATACTCTATCAAAGTGGATATTTAACTATAGATACTGTAGAAGAAGATGAAGATGGTGATATTATCTACACTCTAAAGATACCAAACAAAGAGGTAAAAGCCTCTTTAAATAAATATATCATCGCTTATATATATAAAGATAATACACTAAGAGCTAAACCACTTAGTAAAGCACTTAGAGAACAGAACCCCGATGCTTTTAGAGATGCTCTACAAAGTATCTTTACTCATATTCCTCACAACAACTATACAAAAAATAATATACAAAACTATGAGGGCTTTTATGCTAGTGTAGTATATGTGTATTTACAAAGTTTAGGATTAGATATTATAGGAGAAGATGTAACAAATAGAGGTAGAATTGATTTAACTGTAAAAATGGAGCAAGCTATCTATGTGATAGAATTTAAAATAGATGGTAGTGGTAATGCTTTAACGCAAATCAAAGAAAATGAGTATGCAGATAAATACCTAAGCGACAAAAGAGATAT
This sequence comes from Sulfurimonas sp., assembly GCA_030949825.1. GTDB lineage: Bacteria > Campylobacterota > Campylobacteria > Campylobacterales > Sulfurimonadaceae > Sulfurimonas. Next base: position 33,193 of record JAUZSC010000043.1, on the reverse strand, counting down.
TTATATTGTTGGTATTCACTTTGATACAAAGAAAAGAAATATTAGCACATATGAGTGGGAAAAAATAGAAAAGTAAAGGCCAAGAATAGAAACTATATTTTTTTTTGATACAAATATAGTCTTAGATATTATGGACGCTTCACGACCAAATCACAAGAGGACAAAAGATTTATGATATATATAATATTATTAATACTTTCATTTACACTCACTTACAGTATAAAAAATTTCTACATAAAAAATGCCATATTAGAAGAGGTAAACGAAAGAAGTTCTCACACAGTTGCTATTCCTCATGGTGGTGGAATAGCTATTTCACTCACATGGTTCTTAGGACTCTCTTACTTATTTTTCACAAATGATGTAGAAACTTCTTTATACTATGCCTTAATGCTAGGTTTACTTATATCAGTTGTTTCATTTTTTGATGATCTATTTGAGTTAAGTGCAAAATTACGTCTTATTATTCAGTCTATCGTTGCCTTCTCAGGTTTATATTTTTTAGGTGGATTTGAAAGTTTTTCTTTTTACTTTTTTTCAATAGAAAATCAAATTTTTACAAATATTTTTGCTTTTTTTATGATTATTTGGTTTATAAACCTCTATAACTTTTTAGATGGAATTGATGGTTATGCTGGGAGTGAAGCAGTTTTTCTTGGAGCTGCAGGTTTTTTCCTTTTTGGTGGAAGTCATTTTTTAGTTTTAGTTTTCGCAGTTTTAGGTTTTTTAGTATGGAATTGGCACAGGGCTAAGATATTCATGGGTGATGTCGGGAGTACCCTCCTTGGGTATAACATTGCAATATTTACAATTTACTATGCAAATCAAGAAAGTATGAATTTTTGGATATGGATTGTGTTATTTAGTGTGTTTTGGCTAGATGCTACGTATACACTTTTTAGAAGATATAAAGCGGGTAAAAAATTAAGCCAAGCGCATAAAGAACATATATACCAAAAACTAACTCAAAGCGGATACTCGCATGATAAAGTCGTGCTCTTAGCTATGTTTATTAATTGTATAATATTTATTTTAATATATATTAGTTGTGATATAATTTTATAAGGATAACAAACAGATGCAGTTTTTAGATGTAAAAACAGATTATGCTTTTAAAAAAGTATTCGGTAGTGATACAAGTAAAGAGATATTAAAAAGTTTTTTAAATGCCCTAGTATATGATAATAAAACAATAAAGATTAAAGACTTAAAAATAGGTGTAAAAGATACTTTTGTGGATGTAAAAGCTATACTTGATGATGACACAAAAGTAATCATAGAGATGCAAGTACTCAATCACACAGGATTTGAAAAAAGAGTATTGTATAATGCTGCAAAAAACTATAGTTTACAGTTAAATAAGGCAGAAGATTATCATCTTCTAAATCCTGTGATTGCATTAAGTATCGTAGACTTTAACATGTTTGAAGACTCTACATCAGTAACTACAAACTTTAAACTAATAGAAAAAGAACAACTACTCCATTACAATGACGATATAGAACTCATCTTTGTCGAGTTACCAAAGTTTACTAAAGAACTAGAAGAATTAGAAAATATAAAAGACCAATGGATATACTTCATAAAAAATGCCGATTCCCTTGAACATATACCAGAAAATTTAAACAATGATATCAAGCAAGCCCTAACATATGTAAACGAAGCTAATCTTACAAAAGATGAACTAGAATCACAACATAAAAGAAAAGAATTCATATCTATACAAAAACTAGCAATTATGAAAGCTAAAAATGATGGAATAGAACAAGGAATAGAACAAGAAAAAATCAATATAGCAAAGAATCTTCTGGATATACTCGATAACAAAACAATAGCACTAAAAACTAATTTAACAATTGAGACTATAGAAAGTTTAAGATATTGAAAAAGTGTTATATTATTCTAATAAAATCAATTGAGATTAGCTAGTTTAAAAGATAAATCATAAAAAGGAAATGCTGTGGGTATGTTTGATATTATAATTTTTCAAGAACCTATTTATTGCAATTGTAAAATAAAAATAGAATCTACTCAAGTAAAGATATTTGATAGAACTTTGAAATATTATAGAGTTGGCGATGTAGTAAACAATACTTCTTTTATGGGAATATTTGAAGATGAAGTTTTGTGTGATAAATGCAATCATAGTATAAAAATATATATAGCTATAAATTATCAGTTATATTTGGGAATTTTTAGAGACTATACAGCAGCAAAGCAAAAAATAGATTCTTTTGATATGATGCAATTATGGAAATTACATAGAAATAAATTTTCTATAAAAAAATATTTATTTAAAGAAGATACAGAAAGCTTTTTAATGGCTCTTTTAGAAAAGATGAAAGATGCTCAAAATAATGGATTGTTTTCGTTGTATGACGAATATTTTAAAAATACTAATGACCCTAAAGAGATGATAAGAAGATTTATAGAAAAAGATATTGTTTTAAAAACTATTAAAGATACATATAATGAAAATTGTGAATTTGAAATAGACTATTATAAACAAAGTGGTAATACATTTATAACAAATGATAAGATACAAGATCAACTTCAAAAAGAATATATTTATGAAATTTCTGAAGATATTACAGAGCGTGAATTAATTCAAAGAACACAAGAATGGATTGAGCAATATAATATACCGTTAAAGGTAGTTTTGAAATCAACAAAGACGATAAAACAAAAAGAGGCATTTTTAGATGAGTTAATTAGTGTTTATAATCGATATGGATATTCTTTATCTCATGAAGATACGCAAGGTGGATTTAAAATAGATAATTTAAGTAGTGAAAATATTGAATGGTTAAAAGAGTCTTTAGTCTATGAAAAGATAAATCTTATAAAGGATAAATAGATGCAGTTTTTAGATGTAAAAACAGATTATGCTTTTAAAAAAGTATTCGGTAGTGATACAAGTAAAGAGATATTAAAAAGTTTTTTAAATGCCCTAGTATATGATAATAAAACAATAAAGATTAAAGACTTAAAAATAGGTGTAAAAGATACTTTTGTGGATGTAAAAGCTATACTTGATGATGACACAAAAGTAATCATAGAGATGCAAGTACTCAATCACACAGGATTTGAAAAAAGAGTATTGTATAATGCTGCAAAAAATTATAGTTTACAGTTAAATAAGGCAGAAGATTATCATCTTCTAAATCCTGTGATTGCATTAAGTATCGTAGACTTTAACATGTTTGAAGACTCTACATCAGTAACTACAAACTTTAAACTAATAGAAAAAGAACAACTACTCCATTACAATGACGATATAGAACTTATCTTTGTCGAGTTACCAAAGTTTACTAAAGAACTAGAAGAATTAGAAAATATAAAAGACCAATGGATATACTTCATAAAAAATGCAGATTCTCTAGAATATATACCAGAAAATTTAAACAATGATATCAAGCAAGCCCTAACATATGTAAACGAAGCTAATCTTACAAAAGATGAACTAGAATCACAACATAAAAGAAAAGAGTTTATATCTATACAAAAACTAGCAATTATGAAAGCTAAAAATGATGGAATAGAACAAGGAATTGTAGAAGGGCTTGAGCAAGGGATTGAGCAGGGAATAGAGCAAGGAATAGGGCAAGGAATTGAGCAAGAAAAAATCAATATAGCAAAAAATCTTCTCGATATACTCGATAACCGAACAATAGCACTAAAAACTAATTTAACAATTGAGACTATAGAAAGTTTAAGATGCTAGACAAACGAATCCTAAATTTCCTAGTAATTCTTCTTCTTACATTTTCTACTTTTTGGTGGACATTTTTTATATTCCATATACCGTTTGATATAAAATTAGTCATAGGTATAATCTTTATTCGCATGATAGCTTCAAGACTTATTTACCGTGATTATTCTCTTTCATGGTCAAAAGCTTCTCAAAAAACATTTTTACTTAAAAGCCTTGTGTATATTAGTGCATTTTTTGTTTATGCACCTTTCTTTTATCAATACATAGAGATATCATTTTTAGTTTCAGAGCTCTTTTTATATATATTTTCCATAAATTTTATCATGTATGTGTATTATTATTTAAGAAACAAAAGCAAGGTGAAAAAGACAAAATCAGTTATTATTTATGGTGCAGGGAAGGCTGGTATCAAACTAGAATCCGAGATGTCAGATAGCCAATACAAGGTGAGGTTTTTTATAGATGACGATAAGATTTTACAAAACCGCTCAATAGACTCCGTAAAAGTTATATCCAAGATTAAACTAAAAGAGTATGCCAAAGATAAAAAATCTGATTTACTTGTTATTGCAATGCCTTCTGTGTCAAGTCAAAGAATAAAAGAAATATATGAAGATCTAAGCGTGTATTTTAAAGAAATAAAAATCTTGCCATCAATAAGTGAGATTCTTGCGAGTAAAGATTTTTCTGCACAGCTTAAAGAGATTTCTATAGAAGACTTACTAGCCCGCCATCCAAAAGACCTAGATAAAAGTAAAATTTCTACATTTGTAAAAGACAAAACTATTTTAGTGACAGGTGCTGGTGGAAGTATTGGAAGTGAAATATGCAGACAGTGTCAGTTGTTTGGTGCTACGAAGCTTATACTACTCGATCATAGTGAGTTCAATCTTTATAGTATTTTAGAAGAAATACAAGGTATTGAAGTAGTAGCAATTATGCAAAGTGTTGTGAATTTGGATGCATTAGAGAGTACATTTACACAACATACTCCAGATATTGTGATTCACGCTGCGGCATATAAACATGTTCCTCTTGTAGAAGCTAATATATCCGACGCAATTATGAATAATGTAATGGGAACTAAGAATATCATAGATATTTCTATTAAACACGGTGTCCAAAAATTTGTAATGATTTCCACAGATAAAGCAGTGCGCCCTACAAATGTAATGGGAACTACAAAAAGAATATGTGAGCTTTATGCACAAAACTCTAACGGCAAAGGAACAGATATTGTAGCCGTTCGTTTTGGAAATGTTTTAGGTTCTAGTGGAAGTGTGATTCCAAAATTTCAATCTCAAATAGATAAGGGTGATAATATAACTGTAACACATCCAGATATTACACGCTACTTTATGCTTATCCCTGAAGCATGTGAGTTAGTACTTCAAGCTGGCGCTATTGGAACGGGTGGTGAAATCTTTATACTTGATATGGGAGAGCCAATTAAAATCGTGGACTTAGCACAAAAGATGATAGACTTAAGTGCAAAAGAAAATATTGAAATAGAGTTTAGTGGTCTACGCCCAGGTGAAAAACTTTATGAAGAGCTTCTCATAGACGATAGCGATGTGAAGACAGAATACGAATCGATAACAGTAGCATCTGCTACACCGTATAGTATAGATAAATTAAATGATGATATACAAGAGTTAATTACCTGTGAAAATAAGCTTGAAAAGTTAAAAGAAATAGTTCCAGAATTTAATCATCAGTTAAATTAAATATTAAAGGAAGTCAAGAGTTAAAAGTTTTACACGGAGTAGGTGTTAAAAAAGATAGTCTAGCCTTAGCTAAACTATAACATGTCCGACAAACTTACTCATATTGTCCATAATTTCACCACCTTTTCTAAAACTAAGACCACATGCTTCGTAAGCGAAAAATACACCAGCTTGGTATTTTGAACCTTCTGCATCTTTAAGAAAATCTACATATTCTTGATAAACTTTTTTTGTAGTTATCATAAGGTCCATCTGTTTTCTCAACAAGAGCACCATTAGCATCAACTATTGCTGTATTTGCACCTTCCCTACCAAAAACAGTTTTTTCTACTTGTTTGACACCTTCAAGTGGCTCATATGATGTATTTAAAAGATAAGGTGACTCTGGAAATAAATCGTAGAGTATTTTTAACATTCCTTTAGACTGAAAGAGTAGGGTATACGCAGGGTTTAATATAATAGCTTCTTGGGAGTGCATAATATTTGTAAGCGTTGTTGCAAGCTCAGGTTCATCATGTGCTATATCTTCCCATGGGTAAAGTTTAAACCAGTACTCATATTTATTTTCATCTGCGTCATAGATGCCATTTTCATCGAAGTGCGTATTTTCTAAGTATTCAAAAGAAGTGTTAAACCCTGCATCTGTAGCAATTTGCTGAAGGAGTTTTGTTGTTGCTTCTTCTTCATCATTTCCTGCAACACATGAGAACAAAATCTTCCATCCATCGTACCTTTCTTCAAAATTTTCTACATCATCAAAGAGTGTGACAAGTCTTTTAAAGTTATTTTTTATTGCTTCATAGACTGTATTAAACTGTTTGTCTTCATCCATGTCATTATCTTTAAGCAATGCCCACTGAAGAAGAGAAGTCTCAAAAAGAGAGGTAGGAGTATCAGCGTTGAACTCTATTAGTTTTATAGCTTGTCCATCAATTCCCCCGGACAAATCAAAACGACCGTAAATATGCCAATGAACATCATTTTCCCAAGATTTTTTAATTGTCTCTACTAAATTAAATGGTATCCCTAAATCAAAAAATAAATCATTCTCGATTACATGCTCAGCTGCTTGGACATACATATCGTAGATTTCATTTCCTGCAGTGAAGTAAGCTTCAGCTTCCTCAGCTGTAACTTGAACAAGGGAGTCGCTAACATATTTACTACCATCTGCATCTGTATGCCATGAAAAGCCTAGTTCTTCAAGCGTAGAGTCATCAAGTGGATTAAGTTTTAGTAAGTTTACCATTTTGACCTAACCACCGAAACTTCGAGATGAAGATTTTCGTGATGAACTTCCAAAAAAAGCTTCTTTTACTTGTACTCTTAGATGCACGCGATGCTGCTGAACGAGAATAAGCACTTTTGTTTGAAGTTTTTGCATTTTTAGAAAAGTTCTTGTTATTCATCAAAGCATTTCCAATCATATTTCCCATCAATGAACCTGCGGCAACAGCTAAAATAGTTCCAGCGAGTCCCATTCCTCCGCCACCATTTCCACCATTGTCTTGCGTGGTTTCAGAAGTTCCATTTTGAACTTTTTGGTACTCTTGCTCAGCTAGAGATTTCATCTCTGCTTCATTCATAAAACGCTCAACAGTATTCCCATTGACATCTTTTTCGCGGATGATAGCGCGAGATGGACCATCGGTTGGCATCTCTTCAACAACGATATATTTTCCATTAGCCTGTTGTTCTATTACTAAAAATCTATTTTGTTGTTGTTCTTGTGGTGCTTCGCATCCTGTAAGGATACTCATCATCGCTATTCCAGCACTTCCAAGTGCTACTCCAGATGCTATTGAATTAAATTGCATTATTTTAAATCCTTTTTATTTAATGTTAGTATTTTTTGTAAATCATAGTCGTAAAATGTAACTTGTTTCCTTCCATCGTAGTAAATATCACCTTTGTAGACATATTTAGAATCGTGAAACTTTACATTTTTAGTTTGCAGCATGTGAGAACCGACTTCATGTCCTATAGTAGGTACAAGCGTTGAGAGTGCTTAAGACAAACATACCCCCGATCACTATAAACCCAATTTTAACATGCTCAAGATAGGTTATTATATAGCCAAATAAAAGAGTAAAAAAGAGGTATATAAAAATATTTTGATTATCTGCGAACAAAACATTATAATACAAGTCTATTTCATACAAGTCGATGTAATTGATTTTTATTCCTAAAAAAAGAAAAAAATCTATAAAAAATGTAAAAAATGCACCAGTTAAGAATGCTTGTACAAGTTTACTCATCGTATTCTCACCTTTTTTAGATTATTTATTTTTATCAAGTGCGAAGAACTATTTTCACGGAGTCCATTTTTATCTTCTATGATTATATCAGCTTTATCCTCACAGAAACTAAATACAAAGTTTTTAGAGCGTTCATTTGCAGATGTAGAGTAGTTCCATTTTAGGTCTCGTAGTATTTGAGAATTTGATGGATACTGCGCAATTCTAAAGGCTCTACTTTTTACAATAAAAGTAGTTCTTTTTGAGCGTCTGAGAGTATTTTTATGCTTAGGAGGAATTCTTAGAGATGTAAATGCGAGCTCTTTAAAACTAGAGAAGACTTTTAAAAATTCTTTTGAAGTGTCTCTTGATTTTATGATTTCTAATTGAGTTTTATTTTGTGAAACAAAACCGACAGTAGTGTCGGTTTGCGTAAGAACAATAGAGCGACTTATACTAAAAAGTCTTGCAGTGCTTTTGGATTCGACCATGCGTCATTTTTCATTTCATCAAGTGCTAAGATTAAAGCTCTTGCAGCACTGAGTGTTGTAAAGTAAGGTATATTTCGTCTAAGTACTTCTTGACGAATTACTGTTGCATCTTTTTTAGATGTATTGTTATCTGAAGTGTTAATCGCCATTGCAATTTCATCATTTTTCATACTGTCTTCGATATTTGGACGACCTTCAGATATTTTTAGAACTCGCTCGCATAGGATGCCAGCTTCTTCTAAAATAGATTGCGTTCCTTTTGTAGCAACAAGTTTAAAACCATGTTTAAGAAGACCTCTGCCTATTTCTGAAGCATGTTGCTTGTCCGCATCTACAAATGAAAGAAAACAAGTTCCTCCTGTTGGAATTTTATTTCCAGCAGATAATTGTGCTTTTGCAAAACTAACACCAAAGTTTGAAGAAATTCCCATTACTTCACCCGTTGATTTCATTTCAGGGCTTAGAACTAAGTCTGCACCATAAAGTTTATGAAAAGGAAAAACAGCTTCTTTTACAGAAACATGCCCTTTAAGTTTTGGTTTGAGTAAGCCCTTAGTCTCTTGAACAATATCGTACTTGTCATAATAATCAAGTGCATCCCGGAGTGTTTCACCAAGCATAACGCGCGTTGCAACTTTTGCCAATGGCATACCAGTTGCCTTACTTACAAATGGAACAGTTCGAGAAGCTCTAGGATTTACTTCTATCAAATAAATCTCATCCCTATAGATTGCGTACTGAACATTCATAAGTCCAACTACACCAAGACCAAGCGCGATTACTTTAGTTTGTTGTTCGACCTTTTCTATCATCGCTTCTGTTAGATTTACAGGAGGTAAAGAACAAGCTGAATCACCAGAGTGAATTCCAGCTTCTTCAATATGCTGCATAACAGAACCGATATAAATATCAGTACCATCAGAAATACAATCAACATCGAGCTCGATAGCTTGATCTAAAAACTTGTCTATTAAAACAGGTGCTTCGTGCGATACTGAAATGGCAAGTGCCATGTACTGCTCAAGTTCTTCATGTGAGTAAACTATCTTCATACCCCGACCACCAAGAACAAAAGAAGGGCGTACAAGTACTGGAAATCCAAGTTTTTCAGCTATTGAACCAGCTTCTTCTTTTTTGCGTGCTAAGCCATTGTCTGGTTGTTTTAGTCCATGTTTGATAACAAAGTTTGAAAATTGTTCTCTATCTTCTGCTAAATCTATAACAGCCGAAGTTGTACCAACTATTTTTGCACCGATTTTTGTAAGTGCATCTGCGAGTTTTAAAGGAGTTTGTCCACCAAAGTGTACGATGATGCCATCTGGTTGCTCATTTTCTATAACTTCTCTAACATGTTCAAAGTCTATAGGTTCAAAATAAAGTACATCTGAAGTATCATAATCTGTTGAAACAGTTTCAGGGTTACAGTTGTACATAATACACTCAATATCCATCTCTTTTAGTGCAAAAGCAGCGTGAACACAACAGTAATCAAACTCGATTCCTTGTCCGATTCTGTTTGGTCCACCACCTAAAATAAGAACTTTTTTCTTATCACTTACTCTACTTTTAACATTTGGAAGTTGTGTGATATTTGTAGTCGAATAAAGATACGGAGTAAGTGCTTTAAATTCAGCGGAACAGGTGTCGACCTCATTGTACTCTAAAGAAATACCTAATGCTTTTCTTGCTTTGTAGACTTCATCTTCACTTACTGTATGTTGTGAATTTTTAAGGATAAGTTGAGCTATTCTTTTATCTGAAAAACCATCTACTTTTAGAGTACGCATTAAGTCCGCGTCAAAAAGAACCCTATCAGTAAGGGCATTCTCAGATGCTATTATCTCTTGAAGTTGGTAAAGAAACCAATGGTCTATTTGACAAGTATCGTACATCTCTTCGATGCTCATTCCACGACGAAAACCCTCAGCGACATAGAGCATTCTGTCTGCATTTGGACGACGAATTTCATGTTTTACAAATTCTATATCTGCATCTATCTCGTTAAATCCACAAAGATCAGTTTCAAGGGAACAAAGTGCTTTTTGCATAGATTCTTTAAAAGTTCTACCAATTGCCATAATTTCACCAACTGACTTCATACTTGTGCTTAAAGTACTTACAGCTTCTGGAAATTTCTCAAATGTAAAACGAGGTATTTTTGTAACAACATAATCGATTACTGGTTCAAATGAGGCAGGTGTTCCTGTTATATCATTTGTGATTTCATCGAGCGTAAAGCCAACTGCAAGAAGTGTTGCAACCTTTGCAATAGGATAACCAGTAGCCTTAGATGCAAGAGCAGAAGAGCGTGAAACACGAGGGTTCATCTCAATGACAATCATTCTTCCAGTTTTTGGACAGATTGAAAACTGAACATTTGACCCACCCGTATCAACACCGATTTCTCTTAAAATTGCAAAAGACGCGTCGCGCATTCTTTGATATTCTTTATCTGTAAGTGTGAGAGCTGGGGCTACAGTTATTGAGTCTCCTGTATGAACGCCCATAGGGTCGAAATTTTCAATGGTACAAACAATGATACAGTTATCATTTCTATCGCGGATAACTTCCATCTCGTATTCTTTCCAACCAAGCATAGATTCCATAATTTCGATTTCATTTACGGGAGATGCTGCGATGCCTTCTTGGGCTAGTTTTTTGAACTCTTCCATGTTATATGCTACACCAGAACCACCACCAGCAAGTGTAAAAGAAGCTCTACTAATGACTGGAAAACCAATCTCTTTAACGGCAGTTATGGCTTCATCAACACTGTAGGCATTTCTACTTTTTGGTAAATCCATGCCAATTTTTTCCATGGCATCGTTAAAAGCTGAACGGTCTTCACCTTTATGGATAGCCTCTGGAGTTGCACCTAAAAATTCGATTCCCTCAAGCATACCTTTTTCATACATGGATGTTGCAACATTTAATGCAGTTTGTCCACCCATTGTAGGTAAGATTGCATCTACATTTTCAGCTTTAATGATTTTAGCAATAACATCTTCTTTGATAGGCTCTATATATGTTCGATCAGCAAATTCAGGATCAGTCATAATCGTTGCCGGATTTGAGTTAATAAGAACGACTCTGTAACCTAAGTCTTTGAGTGTTTTGACAGCCTGTGTTCCAGAGTAGTCAAATTCACAAGCTTGGCCAATGACAATTGGACCAGAACCTATAAGTAAAATAGTATTAATGTCGGTGCGTTTTGGCATTTTTTACCTTTAATATTTGTATAGAAAAAATTTGTTTATTATAGGTAAAAAGCACTTAAAACTTGATGAGTTTAAATGCTTTTTTTAGAGTTTATTAATAAGTAAAAGTATATATAAGAGAAGCTAATCCTGAGTAAATGTATTTATCTTCTACGATAGTGCTAGAATATGCAGATGATGGTAATCTATCGGCTCTTAAGTTTACAAGTGCAGAGAAGTTTTTTGTGAGAGGATATTTTATATATGTTTGAACTCCAAGTTGAAATCCAGCATCTGGAGTATATGCTGATTCGCCTCTTAGCACAGCCTCATTATTTTTTTACACCGTAATAATAATTAAGAAATTTTGATGTTTGATAAACAGCGATAAAACTAGGATAAATTGAAAACTTAGCAAGCTCAAATTCGTAGCCAATTTCTGTTTTTAAAATCCAAGAATTATATTTATTTAACAAATCATTTAGTATCATAATTTCAATATATGCATCTTCTTTTTTAGCACTCAATGCTAAACCACCTTCCCAAGTTTCTTCTCGTTTGTCCATTCCGAGAATATCTGAGGACTCATAACCATACACTCTTGGTTGTAGTGTTAAAGAAAATGCCCAAGAAAAATCATCTTGTTTGTCACCAAGAAAATAGACACCAGCTCTACTCCAACGGATGTAAAAAAGTTCATTATCAAAAAACAAAACAGGTGAAGCAATAATTTTTGCATCTACATTTACATAAGGCTGCGTTTGAGCAAAAGGTCCAGCACCAATAGTTACTTCTTGTTTTGTGTCATTTGCAAATATTTGTGAAAATGCTAAGAATATTAAAAGTATAAATCTCATCGTTTAGTCCTAGTCATATGAAAGTAGCTTGGATCATTTGAATTGTAATAGGGTATGACAATAGCATCTTGGAAGCCATTAGACTTTGAAACTGAGACTACTTTACCTACTTTTAAGCCTTTAAAGAAGATATTATCAAGTCCTGAAGTTGTCACTTCATCACCTTTTTTAATCTCTAGCCATGCTGGAATGTATTTGATAATAATATTTTCACTGTTATTTCCTTGTGCAATTCCCGGAGCCTCTGATGCTCCGATTTGAACAGCATAAGTACTTTTAATGTCCTTGTTAAGTAAGGCTAGCGGACGATTATTTTTTGGTATTATTATTCCGGCTACAACTTCTTTGTATGCAAGTCCATAAATTTTAGAAGCATTATAATCGGGTATATCTATCCATAAGCGGTTAAAGTTTCCAAACTTTTCATAAGATATAACACGAACAAGTTGGGCAGAGGGATTTGATTTTAAACTTGATTTATTCTCTTGGAACAGGTCATGAACTTCTGAAGCCAATTGTTGCATTACAAGGTGATTGTTTTCATATTCTTGGAGTTCTTCTTTTAATTTTTTAATGGTTTGGGCTTGGAAAAAGTGTTTGTCAATAGTGTTTTGAGTAAATTTAATGCTCTTATGGTAACTTGTTTTGATAGAATTAAGAGATTTTATAAAAGGATTTTGAATCAGGTCACTAAAGTAAAGTGCTCCTACTAAAAGAGCAATGAAAACAAATAAAAAGCTAAAAAGCTCTTTATTCATTATCGAAAAGTTCTTGGAGTAAGTCTATCTCTTCGAGTGCACGACCAGTTCCTCTAGCAACAGCAAGGAGCGGTTCATCAGCAACAAAAACAGGAATTCTTACAATATTAGATAGATATTTATCAAGCTGACGAATAAGTGCACCACCACCTGTTAGTATGATACCGTGGTTAACAATATCCCCTGCTAAATCTGGTGGCATTTTTTCAAGTACATCACGCAGCGCTTCTGCAATTTCACGAAGTGGGTCTTTCATCGCTTCTCGTGCATCTTCAGAAGTAAGTTCAACAGAGCTTAAAAGCCCTTCAACTTGATCCCGACCATTGACAATCATAGTAACCTCTTCATCAAGTGTCATAGCTGTACCTATGTTTATCTTAATCTCTTCAGCAACACGCTCACCTATGAGAAGATTGTATTTTTTTCTTACATAACTCACAAGGGCTGCATCTATTTTATCACCAGCTGTACGGATTGATTTTGACAGAACAAGTCCACCAAGAGAAACAACACCAATCTCGGTAGTACCACCACCGATATCTACAACTAAATGACCTTGCGGTTCACGAATATTAATCCCTGAGCCAATAGCAGCTGCCATAGGTTCTTCAATAAGAAAAACCTCACGCGCACCAGCACTAAGTGCTGATTCACGCACTGCTTTTCGCTCAACTTGTGTAAGACCGTATGGTACACAAATAATGATTCTAGGACTGATTAAAGATGACCGACCATGTGCTTTTTCAATGAATTTTCGAATCATTTTTTCAGTCATATCGAAGTCAGCAATTACACCATCTCGCATTGGACGAATTGCTTTAATATTTCCAGGAGTTTTCCCGACCATATCTTTTGCTTCTTGTCCAACTGCAAGTACTCTTTGTTGCCCATATTTTTCAGTTTTAACAGCAACAACAGAAGGTTCATTGATAATAATGCCTCTACCCTTAGCAATTACAATAGTATTGGCCGTTCCTAAATCTATTGCTAGATCATTTGAAAAAAGTCCTATTATTTTATTAAATATCATATGTTTTACGCCTTATGCTGTGATTTTAGTTTGTTTTTTGATGTAGAGAGGATCTTGTCCATCTTCAATGACTTCTTTTGTGATTAAAACTTCATATCCAGCATATTCGGGAAGTTCATACATAATATCTATCATATTTTCTTCTAAAATTGCACGAAGTCCACGGGCTCCAGTTTTTCTTTTGATTGCTTTTTCTGCAATTGCGAGTAGTGCGTCTTCTTCAAAGTTAAGCTCAACTTCATCAATGGAGAAAAGTTTTTTATATTGTTTAACAAGAGAATTTTTAGGTTCAGTTAAAATACGAACCATATCATCTTCTGTAATCTCACTTAGTGAAGCAATGATTGGTAGACGACCTACAAGTTCAGGGATTAAACCATAAGAAACTAAGTCATCTGGCTCCACCATATCGTAGGTGGTATTTTGTTCTTCTTTTGTTTTTTTATCATGCGAAAAACCTAAGATGTTTTCACCTTGTTTTTTCTTTAATATTTCATTTAAACCATCAAATGCACCACCACAGATAAATAAAATACCTGTTGTGTCAATGGATGTAAATTCTTGATTAGGATGTTTTCTTCCACCTTTTGGTGGAATGTTTACCTGCGCGCCTTCTATAATTTTAAGAAGCGCTTGTTGAACACCTTCACCTGAAACATCTCTTGTGATAGAGCGATTTTCACTCATGCGAGATATTTTATCTACTTCATCAATAAAAACTATGCCTTGTTCCGCTCGTTTAATGTCTCCATCTGCAGCTTGAAGAAGTTTAGTTAAAATATTTTCAACATCTTCACCAACATATCCAGCTTCTGTTAAACTCGTAGCATCTGCAATGGCGATAGGAACATTTAAAACTCTTGCAATTGTTTGAGCCATAAGTGTTTTACCAGAACCAGTTGGCCCGATAAGAAGCACATTTGATTTAGCAATTTCAGTATCATCATCAAGTGCGTCAGTATCTTTAAATATTCGTTTATAATGGTTATACACAGCAACACTTAAAAGTTTTCTTGCTCTTTCTTGACCAATGATATACTCACTTAAAAAGTTGTTAAGCTCTTTTGGTGTCATAAGCTCAGTTACAGCATCTGTAAGCTCTTTATTATCTGCTTGTGTTGTAGTATTTGTTTCATCACCAAACATAATTTTATAGGCTGAAGTTACACAGTTTTTACAAATATAAACACCGTTTCCAGCGATTAAAGGATTAACCTCATTCTCTGTCGCATCACAAAAGCTACAATTTCTAGTCGTCATATATTTTTCCTCTTATTATAAGCATCGATATCGGAAGTAATTTCGCTATCTCCGTTAACACTTGGTTTTCTTCGGCAGAAAGCCCAATGCACTAGCGCATTTTTAAGCATCAGTTTTCTTTCTTTCAAATGGAATCCCTCTTTTTGTTTTTAAGACAAAATTACATAAATCATTTACATAATGATTTCTTGTTTCTTCTAGTATTTTACTCGCAGTATCTTTTAAAGGCTGTCCTGATTCAAAAAGTTCTCTGTATGCAGATTTTAATGCATTGATATCTTCTCTCTGGAGGTGTCTGCGTAGTCCTGTTAAGTTAAGACCGCGTAAATTTGCACGATTTCCCTCAGCCATACAAAATGGAGGTACATCCTGCGCAAGTGCAGAAGCTCCACCAATCATAGCGTAGTCACCAATATGAATAAACTGATGAATAGGTGTCATTCCACCTACTACAACATAATCACCTAGCTCAACATGTCCTGCTAGTGTAGCAGCATTGGCCAAAATACAATGATTTCCAATGATGACATCATGTCCTAGATGCACATAGCCCATAAATAAGTTGTGATTGCCAATAATAGTTTTTCCACCACCACCCTTTGTTCCAGGGTTAAATAGCGTAAACTCTCTAATTGTATTATCATCACCAATAATCAGCTCAACATCTTCACCATTAAACTTTAAATCTTGAGGAATTGAACCAATAACGGCATGTGAAAAGATTTTATTATTTTTTCCGATTGTTGTTTTTCCATAAATGCAAGTGTTATGTGCGATTGTAGTGCCATCGCCAATTGTAGAATTTTTAGAGATAAAACAAAAAGCAGCAATTTCAACATCTTTTCCAATTACAGCACCATCTTCAATGATAGCGTGAGGGGATATTTTAGTACTCAAAATAAAAGCCTATTTATCAACAATCATTGCTTTAAGTTCAGCTTCAGATACAAGTTTATCATCAACAAAAGCCTCACCTTTAAGTACCCAAATAGCACCTTTTTGTTTTATAACTGTGATTTTATATTCTAGTCTATCGCCTGGAGTAACAGGTGAACGGAATTTTGCTTTATCTATACTCATAAAGTAAACTACTTTATTTGCAGCTTCTTCTTTTGTCATGTCCATACTTTTAAAAGCTAAGATGCCACCAGCTTGCGCCATTCCTTCTAAAATCATAACACCAGGATATATTGGATGACCTGGAAAATGACCTTGAAAAATATTATCGCCAATAGTTACATTTTTAAAACCAACGAGTGTTTCATTTGGAACTATGTCAGTAACGCGATCTAAAAGTAAAAAAGGGTAACGGTGAGGAATAATCTCTTGTATTTCCATAACATCCATAATCATAAAGTAGAGCCTTGTAAATAATTTTGATTATTTTACCCTAAATTACATTATAAAATGATTAGTTTTTCTTTTGTGTCCTCGTAAGTTTTTGCATGGAGTTCTATAGTGAGTTTTGAACTTATGATTTCATCTACTACTATAATAGGAGTGAGGTCGTAATCTGATTCTAATAGTTCTTTTCTAATTTTAAGTTCTTGAGTAAAATCAAGAGGATCAAAAATAAGTTCTTTCATATTTTTATACTCCGTATTTGCAAGGCTATTAAAAGATGAAAGTGTAATAAATTTGATTTCTTCACGGTTGAAATAATGAATGCCATTATGCTCAAACTCTATTTTTCCTTGAGCTCTTTTTCTTGGGAGTGTTGAATAGGAAAGGGCATAAGAGTCTAAAGTTTTTGTTTTTCCCTGCAAAAGTCTAAAAGAAAATTGTCGATAATTTAAAAACTTTTGTTTTATAATCTTATAGTTTGTCTCTTCATCATCGAGTTGCATTCTATACTTATACATCTCTAGTCTTTCTTCAATAGATGCTGGGAGAGTATTACCAGAAAGTGGAGAAAACATCTCGTCCATAAGTTTGTCTTGCTGGTCTCTTTGCATTGTTAAACCAAAAATACAACCACAATAATCTTGACGGTAAAGTTGCTCTTCTTTTGTTACACGACTTTGATCCTGAGTTCCACCGTTTGAGCGGTAATCTACTGCAATAAACTCAACACCATTTTTTTCATAAAAAGCATCACCTACACGCTTGAGCTGTTCTTGGGATTTTAATGGACTAACGAGGAGGGTAGTAGTGATTTTATCTTCCCCGAGTTCTAAGGCTTTTTCTGCACTCACTGAGAATCTTTTGTCAAAACACACTTCACAACGTGCACCTTTTTCAGGCTCATTTTCTAAGCCACGAACAGCTTGTAACCAGTTTTCATAATCATACTCGCCCTCAAGAACTTCGATGCCAAGTTTTTTACATGAACGCTGTACATCTAAAAGACGAAGTTGGTATTCGGAGTAGGGGTGAATGTTAGGATCGTAGAAGAATCCAGTGAGTTTTTCTTCTGGATAATCTTCTTGGAGTTTTTCTAAAAAAAAGTGTGAATCCACACTACAACAAATATGGACTAACATTTACTTAGTCTTCTTCTGTAGTGTTCTCTTCATTATGAAGAGGTTTCATCGCGGGAAAGAGGAGGACATCACGAATACTATGCTCATTTGTAAGTAGCATTACAAGTCTGTCTATGCCTATTCCTTGTCCTGCAGTTGGAGCCATTCCGTAGCTAAGTGCATCGATGAAGTCTTCATCCATCTCATGTGCTTCGTCATCTCCAGCATCTTTAGCATCTCCTTGACCTTGAAATCTTTCGTATTGGTCTATTGGGTCATTTAACTCTGAAAATGCATTTGCAATTTCTCGTCCAGCAATGAAAAGTTCAAACCTTTCTGTAATGGCAGTATTTGTATCGCTTCTTCGTGCAAGTGGAGAAATTTCAACTGGGTATTCTGTAATGAAAGTAGGGTCAATAAGTTTTTTCTCAACAAATTCGTCAAACAATTCACCCTGAAGTTGACCTAAATTCATTCCCGGTTTTACAGAAATATTTTTTGATTTTAAATAGGCAGTAATTGAATCTATGTCATTACAAGATTCTGCTGGAACACCACCTATAGTTGTAAGTGACTCTATAAGTGGAATCTCAGTAAAATTATCAAAATTTACTTCCATATCATCATAAGGCAACATTGTTGGAAGGTTTAGATGCTCAAAAAGGTATTGAAAATACTCTTTTGTAATCTCGATTAAATCTTTATATGTTTTATATGCCCAGTAAAATTCTATAGAAGTGAACTCAGGATTATGTGTAGCATCCATACCTTCATTTCTAAAGTTACGGTTAATCTCAAAAACAGCTTCAAATCCACCAACGATTAAGCGTTTTAAGTAAAGCTCAGGTGCGATTCTTAAAAATCTATCGATTCCTAGTGCATTATGATGTGTAACAAATGGTTTAGCATTTGCCCCACCAGCAATAGGATGCATCATAGGAGTTTCTACTTCTAAGAAACCTTTGTCTTCGAAAAAGCGTCGTGTTAAAGAGATAACTTTTGAACGCGTTTGAAAAGTTTTACGCACCTCAGTGTTCATAATAAGGTCGAGGTATCTTTTACGGTAACGAATTTCTTTGTCTGTAACACCATGAAACTTTTCAGGAAGTGGTGAAATTGCTTTTGTCAAAAGCTTAAAGGCAGAACAATGTAGTGATAACTCGCCTTTACCTGTTACAAATGGAAAGCCAGACACTTCAACAATATCTCCAACTTCAATAAGCTTTTTAAACACAGTGTTGTAAAAACCCTCAGGTAAATTGTCACGCGTCACATAGACTTGTAGCATACCGCTTTCATCTTCTATTTTAATGAAACTTGCTTTTCCCATGATTCTAAAAAGTTTGATTCTCCCACTTACAATGTAGTGACGATTTTCATCTCGTTTATCTTCTTTTTGTTCTATGTCAGCATTTACATTCATATATTTTTGAATACTTGTATTTCTTTGAGAGTCGTTTGAGTAAGGGTTAATTCCCTCGGCTCGAAGAAGCTCTGCTTTTTCTATTCTTTGTTGGACGAATTTATTTTCAAAAGCCATTATTTTCCTTTTTGGCAGTTTTTGCAGATACCATAGATCTGCATTGAATGGTCAGAGATTTTAAAGCCAAGTTGGTGGGCTATTGAATCTTGACGGTTTTCTATTTCTTCATCAACAAACTCCGTGATATCTCCACACGCTGTACATATCATATGGTCGTGATGTTCTTTTGCTCCAAGTTCATACTTTTTCCCTTGTGCTCCAAATGATAATGATGTTACCATATGTGAATCTTCAAGTAAAGAAAGGGTTCTATAAACAGTGGCTATTCCAATTTTTAGTTGGGCAAAGTTGTCTTGAATGAGATGATGAAGTGACTCAGGTGTTAGATGCTCATCTGATTTGTAAAGAGATTCTAAAATTACTTCTCTTTGAATTGTAAATTTAAGAGAATTCTTTTTTAAAAGTGCTTTGAAATCTGCAAGGAGTTGTTCGTACTCCACTGTTTTATCTTTGAAGTCTGTGCTTACTTTTGACATTTATTTCTCCATGTTTGGCATTGAATCTTGAAGCTGTTTCATTGTATCATCTGCAATATTTGAGGCCTTACTTTTTAAGGAAGAGGCTGACTTATTAATATCTTGAGAAAGTCCAACCGGATCGAGTTGCATAATATAAGAACCAGTCTCAGTAAGAATAGGAAAAAGTACACTTGTTTTTAAACTTGTCTCGTCTATAACAGACTTGAGTGCTTTGATATTGTAAGCAGCATGGGCGATAACTGCAGTGATAAAAAAGAATTTACCTGCACCAAAAACAAAGCCAAGGATTTTATCAAAGGGACCAAGTCCACTGAGAAGTGTTAAGTGTTTAAATGCCATTCCAATAGCTATCATGAGTAACCAAAAAAGTGCTAATACTATGATGAATCCTGTAAAGCTAACAGCGGAAGCATTGTCGAAATTAAAGATTAAATCATTTAAAAATGTACCAACAGAATCACCAAGTCTTGAAGCTACAAATATACCGCCAATTATTCCTACTAAACCAAAAAGTTCTTTAAAAAATCCATTTAAAATACCTTTGAGTCCAAGAAAAAGAATAATTATTGTGACTATTATGTCGAAGTAATTAATTTCCATCATCTAACTCCGTGCAAATTCTATTTTTACCATCTTTTTTTGCCTTATAAAGTGCTTTATCTGCTCGTGCAATAAGACTATCTGGTGTGTCTTTTTGTGTAAATATAGTTGTTCCTATACTGACTGTTGCACCTAAGCTTTCACCCTTGTAGATAAGTTTGTTTTTACTAACAAGTTCTAAAATTCTACTAGCTAGTTTTTGACAATGCAAGGCATCTATACGGTTAAGTATAAGAATAAATTCTTCCCCACCGTATCTAAATATTTTATCGCCATCACGAAGTGTTTTTTTGAGAATATTTGCAAGAAAAATCAAAATTTTATCTCCTGCTATATGGCCATATGTGTCATTGATGGTTTTGAAGTCATCAATATCTAAGATGAGTAAGTGAAGCTCATAGCTAAGTTTTGTTTGGGAACATAAATTGTTAAGATATTTTGATAATGCGCGTCTGTTAAAAACTTTTGTCAGTGAATCTAAGTTAGAGTCTTTCTCTAAACTTGTTACTTTTGAAGACAATTTTGAGATAATATCATTTGCTTTTTTGACTTCCTCAAGCATATGCTCTTGGATATCATTGAATTTTTCAGTAATAAAGGGAATATCTATATGTGAGCTATTACAACTTGATAATGTTTCTTCATGCATCTGCGTTAAAATTTCAAAGCGTTCATTGGTATGCTGATACGATGAAATACTTTTATTTGCGATTTCTTGATAAGCATTGTTAAAAGCTGATTTAGCATGCTCGATAGAATCTATCTTGTCATCTGCTATACTAGCAACTACTTCAACAGCATCCCTAAGGTATTCTATAACATCATCTTTGCTTGCTGTCTCTTGATGGTTTATTTTTTCAAGTAAGTTTTCGTACATTTGGGTCACAAGAGATTTTAGATTCTCTTTAGTCATTCAATAAATCCTCTTTTAATTATTAGGCAATTATACAGTGATAATCATAAAGATAGCTTACAATTTTACTATCTTTATGGTAGAATGCAGAAAAATTTATAACAAGGTAATAATATGAGTATTTGGAGTCCATCAAGTTGGAGAGAAAAAGCGATTTTACAACAACCAACTTATCCAAACCAAGAAGCATTAAATAAAGTTCTCTCAGAGTTGAAAAATTACCCGCCACTAGTATTTGCAGGCGAGGCTTGTTCACTTAAGAGTCAGTTAGCAAATGTTGCTAATGGAGAGGCTTTTTTACTTCAGGGTGGAGATTGTGCTGAGAGTTTTGCAGAATTTCATGCTGATAATATTAGAGATAGTTTTAAAGCGATGATGCAAATGGCTGTTGTTATGACTTACGCAGGTGGTTTACCGGTTGTTAAAGTTGGACGAATGGCAGGACAATTTGCAAAACCTCGTTCTTCAGATACAGAAACATTTGATGGAGTTACTTTAGCTTCATACCGTGGAGATATTATTAATGCTTCTGAGTTTACAAAAGATGCTCGTGTGCCAGATCCTGAGCGTATGATAAAAGCTTACAATCAAGCATCTGCTACTTTAAATCTTCTTCGTGCTTTTGCATCGGGTGGTTTAGCAGATTTAAATAAGGTTCATAGTTGGACTTTAGATTTTGCTCATCAAGGTGACTTAACTAAAAAATATGAAAAACTATCAGAAGAGATAGAAAATTCACTAAGATTTATGGAAGCTTGTGGTGTGAGTTCAAAAACATATAAAACCTTAAGACAAACTGATTTTTATACTTCACATGAAGCACTCTTACTTCCATATGAAGAAGCATTTACGCGTCAAGACTCTATGAGTGGTGATTGGTACGATACATCTGCTCATATGTTATGGATAGGTGATAGAACTCGTCAACTTGATGGTGCTCATGTTGAGTATTTAAGAGGTGTTAAGAATCCTATAGGTGTAAAAGCTGGACCTACTATGGATCCTCAGGACTTAATCAAACTTGCAAACGTACTCAATCCTGAGAATGAAGCAGGGCGTTTAAATGTAATCGTTCGAATGGGTGCAGGAAAAGTTGGTGATGGACTTCCTGCCTTAATTCGAGCAGTTGAGAAAGAGGGCTTAAAAGTTGTATGGTCATGTGATCCAATGCATGGTAATACGATTAAATCTTCTAATAATTATAAAACGCGTCCAGTAGATGCCATCCTTACAGAAATGAAAGAATTCTTTGCTATTCATAAGGCTGAGGGTACACATGCAGGTGGTGTTCACTTAGAAATGACTGGTAAAAATGTTACAGAATGTATCGGTGGTTCATTTACTGTAACTGAAGAAGATTTATCTTCTCGTTACCATACACATTGTGATCCACGACTTAACGCAGACCAATCACTAGAACTTGCATTTTTAATTGCAGACTCTTTAAAAGACGCTAGAAAATAGTTTCTAATAAACTCTTTAAGAGTTTATCTCCTCAACATTCTCTTATTTCTAACGGTCGAATAGAACAATAAATTTCCGATAGGTAATTTATTGTGTTCCTATGTTTTGTTGTATCTTTCTTCTTTAGGCTTGCTCTTGTTGAAGATTTTTAAAATACTAATTTTGTTTTCATAAATTTTAAATTGGATTGTATATTTCTTAAATATCATATCTCTTACATTGGCATCATCGGAGTAAAAGGATTGTCTACATTTAAGTGGGGAATAAACTAAATTGTTGATTTGTTTGTCTAAATCTATATAAAAATTTTCACTTGCACTTACTTTATCTTTTGAAATATATGTTAAAATTTTTAGTAATTGAGTTTTATATAGTCTAGTTCTAAAGATTTGCATTAGCATTTAAATCTTTGAAAAATATTTTCATTTCTTTTTCGTACTGCTCTTGAGATAACATTTCCATTGTCCCGTTTTCTGAATCTTCAATGATTTGCTCTAAATCTCGCTTTCTCTCATAAAAATACGGGTCAATTTCAAGATTTTTATCTTTTGAAACAGTTATATTAGAATGACTTTGTTTTACAAAATTCATAAATTGTTGCATATAACTATCTTGTATTTGTATTGATAAAGTTTGCATAAATCATCCTTCTAAAATATTTATTAAATTAATTATATCAAAACTAAAGTGAAATTCACTTTAGTTTTGATAATATTTATTGCTCTGTAGCTATTCCCAAGATGGTTTAGCATATTGATTTGTAAAGCTATGGGCAATAGCTGAACTTATTTTTGGCTTCTCTTCTTTAAAATAATCATAGGCTGTTTTTACAACTTTTGCTAATTAGTGCTGCAAAACTTTGTAAGAATTGCTGAATAACTACCTGTAGGTTCATAAACAAACACAAGGTCATCTATCTCTTTTTTATAGAGTTTTTTTAGTTTCGCATAAAAAGATTTTAGCGATTTTAAGTTGTTCTCAATCTCTAAATCTAGAGAGTTGAGAGGGACATGAATTGAAATGATTGCTTTACTAACATCTAATCCGATAGAATACATAATAGAACCTCACTATTTTAATATTGAGAGTTCGTTAGGGTAGGAGCGAAATAATCTCTTACTTGATTAAATAACCGCGTTATACATAATTTCGTCTCATGATATACAATCTAGCTTTCACCGATTCAGTCGCCACTCAAATTTTTAGTATAACTATCTGACTTGGAGTCAAACTAACTGATTTTCTTGTTTAAGAAAACTAGCTGTTTTAGGATTTGTCCGATATGTTATTTGCACTTAACTCTCTAGGTTTATGATAGCTCAATTGCTATTTGTTATTATATGAGTACTTGTTATGATGTCATGTATATGAGTTGACTTTATTTCCCTGGAGTTTGGTCAATAAACTTAAGATCTTGATCTTTCATATACACTCATGATAAGGTCCAACTGGAAGTGTGGATATAATTCTTCTATTAGCAGTATGTGCATGTTTAACATAATCAGCAGCAGCACTATTGATAGCAGTTGCAATCGCAGAAGCAATTAAGCCAGCAATACCTCCACCGCTATTATTTCCACTTAAATTAACTACAACAGTACCTATATATGTCCATAGTTCTTCAGATGTTTTTGTTGACATAATTTTAGCTTCAATTTGAATTGTTAAGTTTGCAGCAACGACTATATATGATAAATCCCATTTTTTAATACGGGTAAATAAAACGGTATCTGCACCAAAGTATTCATAAAATTTATCGAGTGGCATATTGTATAGTGTTTCAGTATCATATACCCCTTCTTGCCTCATTATATCGCTAACCATTTCAGTAGGAAAAGTATAGTAACCCATGAGAGCGAATGGCATTTCAGTAGTTGTCATATAATAATCTTTAGCCTCAGCATCGGTACTTTCATTCATTGGGGGAAGTATAAGTATTGAGCGAGGTTGCTGTTCATACATTTTAGGAAACTCTATTCCCTTTGTTGTTGTAGTTGGTCCACATCCTGTAAGAAAAAGTATAGATACAGTAACGACTAAATAAGTTATAAGTTTATTATTAATCATTTATTCTCTCCTTGAGCTACTTCTATTTTTTTAATCATCCTATCCATAAAATGAGCTGATTCAGGATATATAGATTTTTCTTTAGTGAAACTTTCTATCGCTTTATCAGTTTCTCCACCCTTTAAATAGATGTAACCAAGGTTTGCATACATACCTGGAGCGACTCTCCCAGAACGAGTGTTTTCAGTATTTTCAATGGCAAATTCTATTGATTTTTGTAACTCTAAAGCACTCTCTGGACTGATATTTTTCTTTGAATGATAATAGTTTTCACTATAGTTACCATATGTATACAATGGTTTTGGTTGTGCCCCACATCCAGACATAGTCAATGCTATCGCTCCAGCTGTACAGAATCCTATAATTATATTTTTTCTCATTATCGCACCTCTATTTCTTTAGCTATATCGTCACCAATATAAAGCTCTCTTTTAATAATAATTTTACCATCTTTATATACTTCAACTAAATGCTTACCTGGTTTAATAGGGTATTGATTATTTTGACCATATATAACATTGAACTTCTCTCCACTGTCTATTGAGACAAGTGTATTGCTTACATCTCCAGTAAAATAAAGGTATGACTTTTGTGTAGCTGTTACAGTACCTTCTTTATATCCACATCCTGAAAAAGACAAGAAGATAAATAGTCCTAGTGTTAATATTATTTTTTTCATTATTTTTTTCCTACTTGAATGTAAAGTTTAGAATAATCTTTGCTATCTATGTATGATTTAATATTACCGTCTACTATAGATGCTAAGGATACTTCAGTATCTGGGGTATCTCCTAATGTCGCTTCAATTTCAATTGTTGCAATTTTTTTACCTGGTAAATTCATCATCATATTTGTTTGAGGGTTTTTAACTTTTTTCCCTTCTTTATATAAATCAAATTTATCGCCAGACTTAATATTTTGACTTTTACCACCTGATGTTATTAAACTTCCATCCTCGTAACCAAGGATATATCCTTTCCATGGTCTATCTAGCATGTTTTCAATGATATTTGATGTTAAGTCAGAAATTGCAGCATCTATTGCTTTATCATTTAGTTGTCCGTTGTATCCAGCTTTTCCACCTACACCCATTACTGTTCCAGCTTCACTAAATGTAGTACCTTTACCTTCTTCTGAATAGATAATTAGTCCTGTGCTAACATCTACAATTCTAATATGAACTTTAGCAAATGCTTCTTGCTTTTTAACGCGACTAAATACACCAACTTCACTTGTCTCTTTTCGTCCGAACTCTGTGGACAGAACCTAAGATTAAGAAATCAGCAGAATTATCAAGACTTGCATGATTACCCATTTTTAACTCATCTTCAATTTTTGACAAATCTACACGCTCTAACATTATAAATCTTCCTGATTGAAAAAGTTTTGCTGATAAAATATCCATCGCTTGTTTCCCAATTTTATCATTATTCTTATCTAGAAAAACTTTGTCCATATCTAGTTTCATTTGTAAATCTACCAATTGCAACTTTTCTTTTAATCCCGTGGGAATATCTTTTTGACTTTTAAAGTCTCACTTATCTGTACTTCATCTTTTATTGGAATTTTATGTGTTTCTGTTTTTTGCATAGTTGCACAACCAGAAAATAAAATTGAAATAGCAGATATTGTATATATACTTTTTAAAAACATATGAATCCTTATTTTATTATTTGTTTTGTGGTGCTTTATTTTTATATTAAGAAGAGTTATACATGCAAAAGCCTTTTTTAAAATATCATTACTTATCAAGATTAGTGTGTAATTTGACTCACAACGACTGAAGATAGCCGATAAATTACCGCTAGGTAATTTATTGGATACTCTGTTTTGTTATGCTTTTATTTTTAGAAGTATTAGATTTGCCCTAAAAACACATCTAGTTTATCTCGCCAAATTTTATAACCATTGCTATTAACATGTATTCCATCATCTGAATACTTGTCAATAATTTTATCATCTTTAGATAAATTATCGTTTAAATTAATGAAATTTATTTTATTAATTTTACAATATTTTTGTAGTAAAATATTTAATTATTATTTTTAGTACCCTAAATATTGTAGGTAAAATCCTATAGTTAGAATAATAATAAATATTTTATTAGCAATTCCAAAATTTTGAAGTTTTCCACCTCTTTCGTAGTAAACATCTTTA
Source organism: Sulfurimonas sp. (assembly GCA_030949825.1). Lineage (GTDB taxonomy): Bacteria > Campylobacterota > Campylobacteria > Campylobacterales > Sulfurimonadaceae > Sulfurimonas. The sequence continues at coordinate 6,236 of JAUZSC010000043.1, read as the reverse complement.
ACTAATAAAATAATAATTGCGATTGGATTTAATGTAAAAAACATAATCCAAAAAAACCATTGCTTTTGATAAAATGGTACTTCACTGTAATTTGTATACATTTGCATACTCCATAAATTTAATTAATATAAATAGTCATAACGGTCGAAGATAGCCAATAAATTTCCGCTAGGTAATTTATTGGATACTCTGTTTTGTTGTATCTTTAAGTGTATTACAATTTAACTATTCTCTAAATCATATTTATATTTCTTTATATGTAGTTGCTTTAACAAGAATATTATTTTTAATTTCATTAATTAGTTTCAAAGTTTTTGTAGAGTTTTGTTCTATTTTTTGTTTTAAAGAAGCATCAACAGTTGTATATTTCTTTTCACCATGTGCTATTGCATTTCTGTCTTTAAGTAAAGTCTCTATAAATGTTTTATAAATACTATCTATTGTTTGAATTTTAAAGAGTTGAAAAAGTTTAGTTAAAACTTCATAACTAAGATTTGATTTTGTAACTATTACATCTTTAGAGTTAATTTTTAAAATATTTTTGTTAAGATATACTTGCTTAAAATCTGTTATACCTTTTAATCTTTTTTCTTTTGTATTGTGTCCTAATATTTTTATAGTAGGTTGAAAAATTAAATCTAAAATTTCATCATCATATTCTTCTAATGCTAAATGATTTTTTTCTATCAAGGTATTTAAAAAATCAATATAACTAGTTAACTGAGATTTAACACTTCCTTCCCAATGAGCATAAATCAAAGCTATTGAGCCTCTAATCAAAAAACTAACTTCTTGATTATTTAACTCAAATTTAGAGTTAATTTCATTTTGTAAATTAACTAATTCTTGTTTTCTCCAAGTTATATCTTTAGTTAAATTTTCTTCCAATTTTTCTAAAGTAACCTCAAAGTTTAACATTTGAAATATTTTGGTGCATGGCTAATAAAACTAGCTATCCTCTTCTTTGCCATAGAACCTTGTCTTGAAAATTCTTCAAACCAATCCTCTTTTTCAACTAGCTTAATTTTTTCTTTTAAACATTCAGGATTTGTGTTAAAGATAGAAATATTGTCTGACAAGCCGATTACTAATGCTTCAAATTTTGAAATTTTGAAATCACTTAAAATCCCACGTTTATTTTCACGTCTAAAAACTGTATAATCAAGGTGTTCATTAAGAATCCTAAAGAAATTTATAAATTTTTCTTCTAAACTATTTTTTTGTTCATTTTGAAAATCACTTCTTAAATAGTCATCTAAAAAACTTTTAACAGATGAAGAACTTATAACTTTTTGAGGATTTGTTATGTATACAAAAAAATCTAATAACTAATTCTTCATTATAAGCAATATCATTCAATCTATCTGATAGAGCAATAATATTAATAAAATCTTCATTTTTTGCTAATTTTTTAATAAACAAAACAGCATCTGGTTTTTCTAATAAAAATATTGCATTTCTTATTTCTTGTCCACTTAAAGGTGTTCCCCCTGAATTTAATCTATCAAAAAGTTCATATTTAGTTGTATCATCACTTTCTCTTTTTACTATCTGTATAGAAAGTGCTGTTCTTTTAAAGATTAATTTTGTCTCCATATCAAAAGTGATATTTGATTCTTGTTGCATATCATTGTCTTTAAAGTTCTCATATGTTACATTCTCCAAACTAGGTAAAAATTTTGTTTTCATTAATTTTAAACGAGGATATAATTCTTTTTTATCATTTAGTAAAATTCCTACAAATTCTAAAATTGTAGAGATTCTTTGTAGTCCATCAATAACTTCCCATCGCCCATCATCTATTTGTTGTACAAATATGGTTGGAATAGGTATTCCAATTAAAATTGATTCAATAAATCTTGATTTTTGTTCTTTTTTCCATCTAAAAAGTCTTTGAAATTCTGGTCTAATAATAATTTCTTTTTCTTTGTACATACTAATAATTTCACCTATAGACATTTTCATTTCTGTTGTGTGTACTTTTTTTGCATTATCTTTTATTTCATTACTTAAACTCATTATTTACCTTTGAAATTTTATTTTTTTAATTATAACTTTTTTAAGATTATAAAGATATTTGGTAACTAATCACCCTCTCTAAAAGAGAGAATTCCCCTGCATTATAGAAACCAAGGATTCAAATTCATTTAAGCCGCGTTTACGAGAAGTATCAATAACAGATCGTAAGTTAGCATAATTTTGTGCACCTTCAAGTGATTTGAATTGTCCTGATACTTTTTGCTTAACCTTTACATTTCTAATAGCGCGTTCACTTCCATTATTATCAGCTGGTATATTTTCATCAAGTAAAAAAGTAAAGAGTTTATCTTTGGACTTTGTAAGTGATTTTATTTGTTTATGCGTTTCACTTTTTTCTATATATGGCATAGATAAAAGATGTTGTAGCATTTTGTCATACTGAGCTTTGAGTAGCACTCTTTGAGTAGAGCTTAAACTCTCTTTATCATCTCTTATAGCTTCTTTGAGTAATGTTTTAATGTCTTTCATTAGCTTCGTACCCTCACACTCAATAGCATAGTTTAAATCTCTCATCTTATGAGCTAAACATAACTGTTCACTCTTGCACTCAAGTGAGCTATATGATGAATAATTATCATGAACTACACAAGCATTTTTAAAACCATTTTCAAATGTATTGTTGATAACTTTTGTGCCTCGTGACTTGTTTGCAATAATCAAAGTGTTACGCTCATTCTGAAAAGTCCAATGCCAATATTTAAAACTATTGATTTTACATCCTGTTTCATCAATACCTATAATAGGTACTTGTTCTAAGATGGTAGTAATCCTATCTATAGTGCTTAGTGAAAGCTTTGAAGCTTTTGCTAATAAACCTGTAATACTTCCCTCTGATAGTTTGATGTTAAATAGATTCTTCATAAGTTCTACTATTCGCATATTTGACATATATTGAGAAACACTTAGATATGCAACCATCGCTATAACAGTTGAACCATAACTTATATTTGGAGCTATTGTAAATGAACTATTGTCATGATTTTCATATCCACAAGAGAAACACTTTTTAGAGAAGCTTTGATACTCTGTTATTTTATGAGCTATAGATGAGAGTTCAATATCAAGAACTTGTCTCCTCTCTTTGAGTTTAGCTACTACAGTAGATATATCGACATTACACTTTTTACAGTGCGTCAAAGAATAAGGCAGTGTAACAATCTCATCAGGAGTATCACTTTGTAAAAGTGTAACTCCATCTCTTCCTAATTGCCCACCAACACTTTTATTACTCTTCTCTCGAAGAGATTGGTTTTTATTGTTTCTTTTTTTGGGAGGTGCTATCTCACTTGATGGTGAGATACTTGAGTTATTAGTACCCCGAGGGCATTTCCTCAGCTTCGCTTCAGGGCAATTCTTTGGTGGCTTTTCTTGTATTGAATTATCTTGAAGATCATTCACATATTTTAGTAATTCTTCATGTGTTAGTTGTTCTAATTCTTCTTTTGATTTTAATGAAAATTGATATTTTATTCTATTTTTCTTCAAGCATAAACCCTCTTTTTATTTAAAGATATTATAGCTAAAAAACCCTATAAATAGGCTTTCTTAAGAGGTATTTTGAGCTGAATTTTTGAATTGTTTTTAGCTTTAAATAGGGTGATTAGTTACGATATTTGTATTTTTTATAGTCACTTGGAAAATCTGATACAACGGTCGAATAGAACCATAAATTTCCGCTAGGTAATTTATTGCGTTCCTATGTTTTGTTGTATCTGAACTTACTTTAATGCTTTTAATTTATGGAAAGTACTTGTAAATTTCTCTTCTGTGCTTTACTGTTTCTATGATTATACAATCATTCTCTTTTTTGATACCAACTCTATAATTACCGAATCTTATTTTGAAATAATTCTTGTAACCAGTCATTTTCTCAACTTTTCCAATATCACTCAAGCATGAATAACTTGGCAAGTCATCAAAAATAAACTCTTCAATTGTTTTCGCATATTCTGTTGGTAGCTTTGAAAGCTCTTTTAAAAACTTTTTTCTATATTCAACTTCCATACTTTTTAAGAATATTTTTTTAGTGAAGCATATAATGTTCTTGCATCTTTTAAAGATAATTTTTCATCATCTTTATTTTCATCCATAAATTTAAAAAGTGCATAATCTTCTAATACATCTGTGATTTTTTCATAAGTTTTTATGTCTAACTGAACTGCTATTTTATGATTGTGAGTATCAACTATATAGTTTGGTTGAAGTTGCATGATTAATCCTTTTAGTGTACATTTAAATCATTATAGCAAAACTCAAGTGAGTTTTGCATAAGTTTATTTTTTGTTGCAAACGGCAATATCTAAACTATTTATAGATTTTATTAAATCCTCAATTTGATTTTGGGTTGCTTTCTCTTTACTATTATCTTGAATAACAACTGAACCAGTATCGTATGTGTTTACAACACAATCCACAAATTGGTGTTTTATCTGTCCGTTTGGTTTTTCTTCTTCACAAGCATTTTTTATTGCTACTCTTAAAGCTTCAACATTGTTACATTTTAATCCCATAGAAATTCCTTATATCTTTTAAAGTGCAATTAACTTTTTATTTCCACAAGCACTACATGTCCAGCTGTTTGTTAATGCTGTTCCTGTTTTATTAATTATATGCCAAAGAAATAATATTCCCCAAATTACAAGCCATCCACCCATTGTTACAACAGATAAAATAATATGTAAAATCCAACTCATTTTTTTAGCATTTTTTCTGTATAAAGTATCATGCCCACATTGCTCACAACTCATCATCTCTTCAAGTAATACAGATGCCATTTTATGCTCCTAATATTCTGAACTAAATAGCCATGTAGAACCATTATCTTTAGAAATTGCATTTATTGAAGCATCAGTTTTTATTTCTTGCCCTTGCATTTTAGCTGTCATAGAATATGAAATAGAAGAGCTTAGTATATCTCCATTTCTAGTAATTTTAGATGGCTTATTCATTTGAATATTTGATACTATTATTCCAGAGGATTTAAATTCTTTAACTACTGCATCTATATCTACTTTTGCTCCAGTCATTTCTTCCATCGCAGTTATATCCATAAATTCTACTTGACATTTAAAATCATTATCAATCATACATTCTTTGTAGTTATTGATACTTTCTTGTAAAGTATCTTCTGGGTTATTGCTACATCCACTAAAACCAATTAACACACCCATAGCTATTGTACTTAAAATTAATCTCTTCATTTAAGAGACCTCCGAAAATTTAATTTACCAATTTTACTTTCATAAAATAGGCATATACAAACTTCCAAATAATGTGGCAACCTGGATACAACTACTGAGTACAAAAATATGTTACCTGTTTTGAACTCTTTTAAGTTTTACAATAGTATCCAAATCTTTGAAGTTTTCAAAGTTAAAAATCGGCTGTGGTAACATATTTTTCTTGCTACGATTTGTTATATCTCTTAGTCAGTTGTGTTTGTATATGTACTCCCACCGAGGACGGATGGGAACGAGAAGCATATCATTGTGTTAGATATTTAATTACTTCTTTACTGTATGCAGTTATTACTTGTGAAGAAACTCCCCAAGCAGCACATTCTTTAAATTCAATTTTAGATTGACCAATTATTATATTTTCATTATTTTTAATAATAATATCGCTTTTAATATTATCGCATCCTGCTAATATACCTACAGTAAGTCTAGCCGCATCTGGTCTCATTCTATATGATGTTAATCTTATTTCAACATTATTGAAGTCTGTTTCATTTGAATATAGTAAATTTCGCTTTATTAATCCATTTTTTACCTGTTCATTAATTGAAGTTAAAACTTGTTTTGAAATAGTTACATTACTATCTTTTAACAATGAAATTTTCAGACTTTTTTTAATATCATTTTTATATGGAACAACAACAGTATTCGTTGCACACCCACTTAAACCTATAAACACCATAATAGATATTAAACTTAAAACTAATCTCTTCATTTGAGACTCCAAAATTAAATTTACCAATTTATTTTCATAAATAGGCATATCCAAATTTCCAGATAATGTGGCTTCTTGGATATAACTATTTATTTAATATCATTATATACAAAAAACTCTTAAAAACTAAAATTAACTATCATTTCAAATGATAGTTAAAAATACAAATAAAACAAAAAACATGACAAAATGCAATAATTTCTAATATTTATAGGACTTTTGTATATTATGCTTAAATAAAAGAT
>JAUZSC010000042.1 GCA_030949825.1 Sulfurimonas sp. | reverse complement strand
ATTCTTTTTAAAAAAATGGAACTTGAAGAAATCCAAGCATTTATTAAAAAAGTTAAAGAATATAATGTGCGAATTGCCTTTGATGATATAGGCATGGAAAACATTAACTTTACAAATTTATTTCAGCTTGATGTTGATTTCTTAAAACTTGAAAGCAGACTTGTTAGAAATATGGAAACAGATAAAAATGCCTTAGAGTTTGTAAAACTTATTTGCTCGTTTGCTCAATCAAGAGACTTGGAAATAATGGTTATTCACATGGAAAAAGAAGCTACTATTAAACTTGCTCAAGGACTAGGTAAGTGCCTAACCAAAATTAATGTCATATTCTGAACCGAAGCCATCAAGCATTTTTTTAATGTGCTCATGAAAGTTATCAAATGAGTCCATAGCATTCAAATCCGTCCATGTATATTTCATTTCTCTCCAGAGCATCTCAATAGGATTTAGCTCTGGGGAGTAAGGTGGCAAGTATAATATATGTAGTCCTAACTCTTTCCATTCTTGAAGCTTAGCTTTAAACTTTTACTAGTGTGAGTTGAGGCGTTATCTAATACACAGATAGTTGTTTTTTAATTTGTTTAGCAAATTCATCAAAAAAACCTATAACAACATCAGTATCAACTTTTCCAGTAAGCATTTTATAAAATACACTTTTTTATCTGTATTAAGAAATCCAAGTACATTAATTCTTTTTGTAAATCTTATTGATGGGATAAGTGCAGGTGTCCCAACTGCCGACCATCTATACGGAATATTTGAATTAAGTGAAAAACCACTTTCATCATAAAAGGAGAGTTCACAAAGTCCTTCTTTTACCCATTCTCTAAGCATTTTAAGCTGAATAAACTTATCGAAATAGTTTTTCCATTTACTATTTTTCATAATGACCTTTTAGCTCTCTTATAGCTAAGACCAATCTTTCTAAAAAATCTTTTTAAAGTTCGTTTGCTTACCTCAAGAGTAGTGAACTCTTTTTCTAAGGCTAATAGAATCTCATTTACATTATAGTTTTTTATATACATCTTGATTGAAGACTCATGTTTAGCTATTGTTAATTTAGGCTTTCTCCCTCTACCTGCCAACTCATGAACTGTACTTATATTATCTTGATTAAATCTATCAAACCACCGATAGAGTGTTCTTTGTGAATATCCAATTATTTCTACTATTTCTTGAACTTTTTTCCCTTGATTACTCAATAGAAGTGCTTGAGCTCTCATTCTACTCTTATGTTTTTTATTTGTTTTTATAACTTCTTGTAATTGCTGTATTACTTCTTGTTTTAGGCTTATATATCTCATATATTTCTCTAAGCATTTTTCAATCCAGTTTTATGTCATTAATTTTGGTTAGGCACTTATTAACTTTGTGCAAGGTTACGCAGTTGAAAAACCAATTGCCTTACAAGGAGCGAAGTAGATGTTTACACCTTATGAGAATAAATCACTTTATGCATGGGTATTGTTTTTTATGGGAGTTTTTTCTATTGCAGTAGACGCATTTGTATTTAAAAACCCTCAGCAAAGTGCTTTTGTGTGGATAGCTTTATCTGCAATTGCTGCATACACTCTGAGCGAAGAATATGTGCAAGAAATTGTAGATACTTTTAAAAGCAAAGAGTTCTCAAAGGTATTTAATTTTTATATAAAATGTTATTTTGTGTCTTTTGCTTTAACTATCTTTTTACTTACAGCTGTCACTATTTTTAATTTTGAAAGCTCTCCTGATACGCCTATAGGAGCAATAGGATTCTTTTTATTTATAGGCATATCGACAACAATCTATCTTCTTAAAAGATTTAATATATACACCCTGGGTATCTGCTCAGAGAAGGAAAATAAACAATGAAAAAGCTAATTTTTTTACTTTTTGCTTTACTTGTTCCATCTTTAGTATTTGGAACAAACTTTGATGACGAATGGGGAATATATGTGTTTGGAGATGCTAAATACTATAAGTTAGTCTATGACGCAATAGCAATGATAGTAGGCGATACAACTTTCATGGAGCCTTTCTTTCAAGCTACATTTGCCGTATCCTCTTTGTTGGCAGCGAAGAACTGGTATAGCGAAGATTTAGCAGGTGGATTGTGGAATGTAGTTGTTGGTTTAGGTATTGTTACAATGCTAATGATTCCAACAGCAACAGTACATATCCTCGATGTTAGAGCGTTGAATGGATATATAATCCCCGTAGACACTAACTCCACCACAATAACAGAGAATAAGAGCTACTATAAAGTTGATGACATACCCTTATATCTAGCTGTTATCCCCTCGCTCGCTTCTTCTTTAAAGTGGCATATTATTAACGAATCTACAGATGCTTTAACTCCAATAGCTGGTGGCTCACTTAGAGACAGTGGCTTTGCAACTCCTATGACTCTTGTTGAGAGTATGGTTAATACCGCTAACTTTAAATACTCAAGTGATAGTAACTACACTACTTCAAAGTTTGGACAGGCTCTTGAGCATTATATAGAGGTGTGTTTAATTAAAGAGGTTCTTTATTATGATAAAGGTGCTGTATTTGGAATACTCGACCCTAAAGGCGATCAATTCGATGCACTAAAACCCACTAACTTTGCCAATTTATCGACTACTGCGGTTAATGATCTAAACGGAAATGCTACAACATGTGGAGCCTTTTGGGATACTAATATAGGTGGCGAGGCAATAACTGTTAAAGATAAATTAACCGGAGACTTAAAACTTAAATATCCGGGTGTTAATTTATCGGGTATGGCAGATTCTATGGCTGCAATAGCAGGGATAGAAGCAGCCGCAGGAGCAGGACTCAATAAAATTGCTAATGCAAGAATGAATATAGCAACAACAGGTGCTCTAAGAAACGCCATGGGTAAAGCCGGAATTGGTTTAACTGGAATAGAAGCTTCCAATGCCATAGTACAACAACAAACACTTTTTGATGGAATGACAGATAATACAGGTCAGTTTAAATGGATGATTAAAGTTATTCCAATAATAGAATACATTATATTTGCAATCTTAATCTTTTTGGGTTTACCTATGGGGATAGTAGCTGGAGTGAGCGGTGCTAGAAAAGGTGGAGCTATGCTTGTGGCTTACGCAAGTGGTATAGTTGCTTTTAACTTTATAGATGTTGGTTTAGCAATCGTTCAGTCTATATCTCTTTATTTTTATCAGGACAAAATGGCAAGTGCTATGGTTATGCTAGGTGGTTCTTTAAATGTGACAACTATGCCTTTATATATGCAAGAGATGGCTTATATGAGTGGTATGATGGGATTAGCTGCGGTTATTACTGTTCCTCTTGTAGTTGGCGTTGTATTTAAAGGTGAGACAATGGCTGCTTCGGCTGCGTTTAGTGCAGTATCGAATAAGTACCAAGGCGACAAAGGTGGTACAAGTGCGGAACACTCTTTACAAAGATCGGCTGTGGTTCACGAGGCAGAAGCTATTGCTTATGAACAACACGCGGCAAGAGTACTTCGAGATGACTACAATGGTGAAGTCGCCCCTAAAGGTGCTTTAGCGAGTGAGTACCTAAGTCAATTATCAAGTCAAGCCGAACAGTTAGGCGGTGCTATGGGAGAAGCTAGAGTTGCCTCTTCGTATGGAAGTCAAGGTGATTACTTAGCTTCAAGAGTAGAGTCAGGCATGGGTACTGGTATGCAAAAAGTGACTGCTAGTATTGCTAGTGGAACGGGATTATTAGAGTCTATTAATCAAGACCCCGATGCTTTAAGCAATTTTGCTCATCAAACTAAGACTGATTCGAGAGCTGGGTTTGAAGCTACTGCGTATAAAGGTTCTTTAGCGCAAGAAGATGGTTCTTTGGTTAGTAGAGATGCACAACTTGAAGCTGCTAAAGGAAATGCTGAACTTGCTTTACGAAAAGATGTTGCAAGTGGACTAGGTGCGAGTGCTGCATTTAAAGATGGTGCTGGAGCAGATTTTATGCATCAGACACAGACCGATTCAGAAGCAGGTATTCAAGCTACTGCGGCTAAGGGTAAATTTTCTAAAGATAATGAAGAATATAACAGAGAAACACAAGTTGATGCTGCAAAAGTCATGGCAACTGATAGTCTTGTTAAGAGTGTAGAAGCTGCTAAAGGTTTAGTCTCATCAATGGCATTTAATTCTGACGGTACAAAAGGCAAAGAAAGTGAATTTAGCGAGTATGCTAAAGGTCAAGAAGTAATGTCTAGAAAACAAGCTAATCAAGCTATGGGAATGGGTCAATGGGCAGAAACTAAATCAGAAGAACAGATGCAAGCTGCTATGACTGATATTAAAAGAGTTGCTGCTATGGGAATGGCTAGTGAAGTTGCTAAAGGTCGAGGGTTTAAAAACTCTAAATACGGTGGAGATATTGAAAAGTTTGAAAGCGATAGCGAGAATATAGAAAGAAGTAAATCTGATTCTATGTTTGGTCAGGCTAAAGGTGTACGAGCGAATAAAAAAGCTGGTGTTGATTATGCAGATAACGCACAATACGGAGAAGAATCAAGCCAACAAAGCACAACTGCTAAACTAAAAGCACAAGATGGAGTTGCTGGTGCAGTTAAAATTGATGTTGGCGATGCGACTATTAAAGCTAAGGTTCAAGAAGATTCACTTGATAAGACTTTAAAAGCTGCGGGTGCTAAAGATGGATTAGCTAGTAGTAATGTTGAGAGTGCTATGGATATGATAGCTGGAACTGCGGGAACGCAAGCAGCAGGGAAATTAGTATCTAGTATGGCAGATATAGCTGAATCAGATAAGCAATATGCAGATAAAGGCGGTTTTTTAGGACTTCAAAAAGATAGTGCTACTCTTAAGGCTCAACAATCCGCCGGTGAAACAAAAGGTCTTATGGATATTCCTGAAAGTCATAGAGCGAACTATATAGAAGGAATGCAAAATAAAGCTGGTCAAGAGAGCTCTGAAAGATTAAGACAAGTTAATGAAGGCTTGCAAAATGCTGGACTTGTTGATAGTAATAATAATCCTACTCCTGAAAACTGGGTAGCAGGAATGAGTTTCTTGAAAGCTAATAATATGAATTCATCAAATGCTGCCGTTGTGGGTGGAATGGCGTTTTCGGGTGCTCTAGGGGAAAACTCTACTGTTCAAGGAACATCTTTGAATTCTCTTGCAACCGGAGATACTGAAACTAACTATAAAGACCATAAAACTAAAAAAACTGGACATGGAACACAAGACGATAGTGGTTATAACATAAGTGCTTCAGGATTGGTTCAAAAAGCCTTAGAGGAAACAGGAATTGCTGAGGGTGATGCCGCAGAATTTGTTGCAGAGCTTGTAAAAGATGGTGGGATAGTTATGGCAGCAGACCAAGTGCTTACTAAAGGTAAAGGAAGAAAAGCTGCTATTGATGGTGTTGCTAAGATTTATCATAAGGCTAGAGGGCATGAAAAAGGTCTTGACTCTAATGGTAAGACTGTATGGCAGAGCCCAGAAGAATTTAAAAAAGCAGGTGGAGTGAAAAATGATGATGGCATTTGGGAACACCAAAGTAATCAAAAATTAGATAAATCATCTGGTGCAGATTTAAACCAAGAGACAACTAAGACTAAAGCAAATAAAGCTACAGGTGTTGATAGTAATGCTAAAACTGGTATTGACATTTCAGACTCCTCAAGTAATTCAGATAGTAAGAGTATACCAAATTCTAAGGACTCAAGCAAGTCTATAATACAACAAATAGAAGAGCAAGGTAAGTATGAGAAAACAAGAGCAAGAATGGAGTCTGATTATGCGAAACAAAACGCTTTAAACAATGGCGGAACTCCTGAGATGCTAGAGAGACAGAAAATGTCTTTAGATGCACTCGATGATGCTCATAATCAGAGTATGGGTAATAGCCCTGCTCCTAGCAGTAAAGGTTTCTTTGGTTCAAAAATGGATGCTCTATCTGATGTTTGGGATGGTGGTGGTTCACTTAAATCAAAATTCGCTATGTCGGCAGCCGCTTTAGGTTTGGGAGCAGTAAGTTCTCAGGCAGCCAATTTAATGCAAGCCGCAGATCCTACATCATTTATAACTGGTACAGATATGGCAGATGGAACAATAGAAGGTGCTATGAAAAATGGTACGTTCATCCCACCACACGCCCAACAAGCATTCACAGCACAACCAATGCAAAACACAACACAAGCCATAGCCGCAGACAATGTAGCAAATGCTCAAATGTCATCAGCAAATAATCTACAAACAATAGCTTCATTATCAGAAGCTAGAAGCGGTGGATTTATGATGCAAGACGCATTCGGTCAAATGGCTTCCTTCACTACAGGTAAAGGCGAAGGCAATAATCTAATGATGAACGGACAAGATACCGGTATGCCATACCAACAATTTAGCCAAATGATGCAAGACCCTAATATGGGGGCAACATTCTCTAATGCCTTATCAAGCTCAGATTTAAGTAATAAAGATGTTTACAATACTACAAACAGCATATTACAAGATATGAGAATGGATAGCGAGATGGCTACTAAACGACAAAGAATTGCTAATAATGCTGGAGATATTACATCTAAAATGCAACACAAAGAAATGCTTAAAGAGATGAGTGGAGAGAGTGAAGATGAAGAGTATTAGAATTATTTAGATTTTGGGAGACAAGGGAGCAAGTCCCTTGACAATGTTAATTTAACATAGGTGCGAAAACGCACATAAGCAGTAATGTGAATACAAGCTTATTCATAAAATCTCCCTTATTTGGTATCTTGGAGGGTAAAAAAAAAGGTCGAAAGGTAATTAATCCTTCGACCTTAAAAAGCTTTTACCGCTCCGTTGATACCAATAAGTTTGTATTCACAGACAAAAGTATAGCAAAAAATACATAAATAAGGAAAGAAAAATACGAAAAGAAAAAAACAACACAAGAGAACATTTGTTTGACGCAATTTTGATTGTGACAAGCTTATCTTTACTCGTAGTTGCAGTGTATGCAATTTGGGTTCTTGACAAAGGAAAACATATTGGACTTTAAAAAATTAGCTAAAGCCAAGAAGCCTATTATATTACTACCCTTTTTCCTCTTGCACCAAACACAAAAGAATTTACCTATTTTCTAAGATTTTTAAGTGAGTTTTATATATAAAAAAGATAGTATTTCTGAAATTAATTCAAAGGTTTAAAATGAAGAAAATAGTTATAGGAAGTTTAGCATTAGTGCTAACAGTAGTGTTTAGTGGTTGTGCAAATAAAGTGGCTACTTATTCTCCAAAAACAGCAAATATTATGCAGCTTAAAGGTATGTCTTCAGATGCTAAAACTTCTGTGGGAAAATTTACTGATTCAGGGAATGAAGAAACAAAAGTTATGTGTAGACTTGCTACTCCTATTGGAACACCAAATGGAGAAACATTCACATCTTATATTCAGGATGCTTTAACACAAGAGCTAATGTTAGCAGATAAGTTCGATCCAAAATCAAGTAATATCTTAACGGCTAACCTCAATGATATTTATGGAAGTACAACATTAGGAAATGCTTATTGGGAGTTTAAGGTAACTGTTAAGTCTTCTAATGGAACAAGTTTTGATACTAATTCAAGATATGATTACGATTCAAGTTATTTTGCTGGTTCAGCATGTTCTGAAATGCAACGATCGTTTGTGCCTGCTGTACAAAAACTTAACAACGAGATTATTAATAATCCTAAGTTTAAAGACCTGCTCGCTCAATAGTACTCATTCTCAAAAGATATATTTCTTTTGAGAACAATAGAAAGTTTACGATATTATGTAGTAAACGCACAAGACTTTCTGCGCAAAATCAGCTAAATTTTTTATAAGTAGCTTCTTATTGAGTGCCTAATCTTATCCAGAACCAAACTTTCTTAGCTTATCGGCATTAATATCGGCAAATTTATAAATATAATACTATATATATTCTATATTTACTCTAAAAATAGGATTTTATTATCGGCATTAATATCGGCAAATTTATGTTATAATATCTCACAAGGATAATTATTATGTACATTACTCCAATTGCACCAACAGATATCAAAGGTAGTATTGATAAGAAAATTTTAAAAAAAGCTGAAGAAGCACTATTTTTAAGTGCCACTTTATATGGTTCACAAAATCAATTTGTTATTAATGAGGTTAAAGAATTACTGAGAAAGGTCAATAGCTATTATTCAAATAAAATAGAGGGGGACGGCACTCATATATATAATATAGAAAAAGCTATGCGTAATGAGTACTCTTTAAACACTAAAGAAAAAAATCTTCAACAACTATCTTTAGCACATATTAATGTTCAAAAACAGATAGAGCTGAGCATAGAGTCAAATAGCTCATTTTCTCCATATTCCAAACAGTTTATAAAAGATATCCACAAAAGGCTGTATACTCAAAAGGGGATGGATAAATTTCTCAATGTCTCAAAAAATGATACACCAGTGTTTATGAAGCCTGGAGAGTTTAGAAAATTAGAGGTAGAAGTTGGTAGTCACAATCCTTTAGGATGTGAAAAAGTTGAGAGTGTAATGGATGAATTTGAACATCTATACAGTAAATCTATGAATACTAGTAAAATAACTCAATACATTCATGCTTTATCATCACACCATAGATTAGCATGGGTGCATCCATTTTTAGATGGAAATGGGAGAGTGTCAAGACTTGCTTTAGATGCAGCTTTGCATTCTATTGAAATACCAGGTTATGGTCTTTGGAATATCTCTAGAGGTTTGGCTAAAAATTCAGAAGAATATAAAAAATCTTTGAGCTATGCTGACATGATAAGACAAGGTGCAACAGATGGACGAGGGAATCTTTCTTCTAGAGGCTTAAATCATTTTGTGGATTTTATGCTTGAAACTTCTATAGATCAAATTGAGTATATGAGTAAATATTTAAAAATGGATGAATTATCTCAAAGAATCGAAAAAGTTGTATCCCAGTCAAGAAGTGGATTTATTGAAATAGATCCTTTACCAAAAGAGAGCAGTAAACTTTTTAACTACTTATTAATTCATGGCGAGATGCCAAGGGGTAAAGCTGCTGAAGTGTTAGGTTTAAAAGAGAGAAGCGCAAGAAATGTTATTTCAGAACTTGTAAAGCGAGACTTTTTAATCTCAAATACTGTAAAAAGCCCTATTAGAATAAGATTTGATGCTGTTTTTGCTAAATATCTTTTCCCTGAGCTAGTCCCTGAAGTAGATACATTAGAGAGTATAGATAAGATTGATATTGAAAATATGAGTTCTAAAGAGAGAGAAGATTTGATGAAAAAATTATCTGAGTCTATCGATAAGGACAAATTATTAAACTCCTAAAACACTATAATTTTGCATATAGTAGCTCTGCCAAATAAATACTCAAGTGATAATAAGATACTATATCAAGATATGATTACGCTCTCTAACAATGAGGTTATTAATAATCCTAAGTTTAAAGACCTGCTCGCTCAATAGTACTCATTCTCAAAAGATATATTTCTTTTGAGAGCATTCTAGTGTGTAGTATGTTTGTTTATGATTTGTTTTGTAACAAAGTCATCAACTTCTTTTTCAGTTACATTGAGTAATTTGCTTTTGTCGTAAATATATAATAAGTGCAGTTCATTTTCAATTACTGCTAAATAGCTTATGAGTCTATAGCCAGCACTTTTACCTTTATTTTTATCGCTATTGGCTACTCTTACTTTAAATACATTTGATTTTAGCTCTATTCCTAAATCTTCTTTTGTATGTACTGAATGTAAAAAATCTTTAATATCTAAATCTATATTTCGGTATGTTTTAGATAATTTTTTTAAAGCTTTTTTGTATAACTCTTGTTCTACTACTGTATATTTATACATCTTCAATTGTTACTATTGTTGAAGTTCTATGACCTAAACCATTTTTTGCATCTCTTAGGCTATCTCCTATCATAGATAAATCATTTAATACTTCATCATCATATGCAGTTTTTCCATCATCTATGACTTTATAATCATTTATCATATTGTCTTTTTTGAACAAATTTAATAGTTCCAAAAAGATAGTTGATTTTACACTATTTACATCTATTTGAAGTTGCATTTTATTTCCTTGTAGCTTTATTTTAACATAAATAATATATCACTATCTTTAAAAATTTATTAGATAATATTTTTAACTAATGCTACTGCGTACGATAAAGGTGTTTGAGTATTTTTCTTTGTCTTTAATATTTAAATTAAATTTATAAGAGATATATTTTCACTTATTATATGGCAGCCCAATACTCAGACAACTTAGCATTATAATACCGTGCAGCATCTTCTCTCTTCATCCGTTGGGGCTTATTTTTTATCTCAATTTTTTTCTTCCATGATCCATTCACCATATAAAGAGAACTGTTTTCTATATAACAAGCTTCTCCATAAGTTTGGAAGTCTTTATTTTCTTTTATTGGTTTAGCTTTCATACACGCTAACCTATAAAGCTATTTCTTTATTCATGTAATAACCTTTGTTAATTTTATTTCTTAAAATCTTCTCTAATTCTATTTCACATTCTTTTTCTGTATTGAAATACATTTTTATAAGACCTGTAGGTTTTCTATTTTTAAGAGCACCGTACTCTCTAATAAGTAAATAATTATCAAAAAGTGTCTTAAATACTTGTAAAAGATAATATCGTGTACTATTTTCTACATTTCTTAATAGTATGAGCTTTTTATATATCGAATGTTGTTTTAATTTCATCTGATTTAAAATAAGCCTCAATAGCTCTATTTGTAATAATATCAAAGATTTCTTTCTCTTTCATATCTTTAAAGTCACTTTCTTGTGCTGTTGCAATTAATTTCATTCTTTTTATATTTATTGCAGTAAAAGCTACTCTTTTACTTATTATTTCAATAATAACTTCTTTTTCTTCATTAGTAGCTATATTTTCCTCTTCTTGCATTTTATTAATCCTTTTTCATTTAAGTTAGCCATATTATACATTTTTTTAAGGATTGACACAAGGAAGCCTAAAAAACATAAAAATAGCTAAAAAAGTGATTCTTAAATAAAGCATAAATTAAATTTATTCGACCCATAACACCTCTTTTTTATTATACATAAAGTGTAATTAAGTATAATATTATAAAATTACGAGAAGTTTATGTGATAGGATACTCTTTAAATAGATAAATCATAAAAAATTAAAAGTAGTAAAATGAATATTTATGGATTTATATTGAGTACTTTATGGATAAAGTTCATTATTAGTTATTTACTGCTTTTATATGAGTAAAAGTGGTATTTTTTTATTATTAGTTGTCAAATAAGTATCTATTAGCAAATAACTGTCTCTTAAAGCTTTTATTTTAAAAAATGATTTATTTTGCCAAGCAATCTCAAATATATACTTAACTACTTCAAAATCTCCTATATCACTATAATAAATCTCATTGAAACAGTTTATTAAGAAAGTTTCTTTTACTGTAGCAATTTCTACATGCATATATAAATATTAGTATATTTTCGAACTAATATAAAATGAATTTAACAATAAAGTATGTATAATTAGTAAATAGACTTTATAATAAAAGGATTAGAAATGAACTTAGAACTTTTACAAAAAATATCAGCTCAAATTTTAAGTAAAGAGAGACCTGCTTATAAAAGATGGCTTTTTAGTAAAATAGACTTTAATTCAAAGCTCATAGGTATTAAAGGACCACGAGGTTCTGGTAAAAGTACAATTCTATTTCAACATGCGTTAGAGTCTAAGATATCGCTCTCTAAAATACTTTATATTACTTGTGATCATCCAGCATTGAGTGGGGAGAGTATCTATGAAATAGCTGAGCATTTTTATGCAAGAGGAGGGCAGTGACTTCTAATTGATGAGATACATAAACATAAAAACTTTTCTCAAGAGTTAAAAGCTATTTATGATGTATTTGATTTAAATGTTATTTTTTCTGGTTCATCAGCACTACAAATTGAACATGCTAGTGGAGACTTATCAAGAAGAGCCGTTATTCATAACTTAGGTGTCCTCTCCTTAAGAGAGTTTATTGAGATGCAAACAGGGTGAAGAGTTCGCTTCCTACACATTAGATGAGTTACGAGAAAGTCATTATGAAATAGCTGCATCAATTATGAAGAGAGTTAGACCCTTAGAACAATTTACTAATTATATTAATCATGGATGTTATCCATTTTTTCAAGAGTCACTTATTGACTATAATCAAAAGCTTTTAGAAGTAATTAACCTTACTATAGATTCTGACTTAAGTACTATATATAATATTCATACCTCTCTACACAACTATCATCTAAATCTCAATCCCAATAATTTCAACTAATTCATCTCTCATTTTAAAAATATCCTCAACACTAAATTGCCGTAATAAGTCTAATGTTGCTAAATAACTTTCTAATCCACTAAGTAAAGCTGGATATGTGAAATCAACACCTCTTTGAATCTGTTTACCACTTAATGATATTAAAAAATCTCGTATTGCCTTTGTATTATCACTGTTATCATTTGCAATTTTCCAAATAAGAATACAGGCATTAGAAATGATAAGAAGCCTTTTAAATAGGGCTAGTGGCTCCTTTTGTTGCCACTCTTCTAAATTAAACCCTGAGGATTTGAGTAGTTTAAAATAGCTTTCTATTTTCCATCTGTAATAATACCACTGCGCTAATGTTTTTGCATCTATCTCTTCATCAAAGAGATAGATGCAAGTAACCACTCTGCTACAACTTCATTTTTATCATTGACTAATCTCTCAACTATAAATCTTAATTTTAGAGTTTTTCCTTTAGTTCTTTGAAGTTTCCTTTTTCCATTTTTACCTGCTATCATTTTTGTAGCATCTCTTGAGATTGTTATATTGCACTCATTTGCGAATATAGTTACTTTCTAGGTACTTAATTTGGACAACTAGACTGACATCTACCGAGGCAGTCAATATACTGCTAAAGCTCATGTAAATATTTTAAAGAAACACAATATAAAAATCTCAATGGATGGAAAAGGTAGAGCAACAGACAATATTTGCATAGAGAGATTCTGGCGAAGTATCAAGTATGAAGAAATTTATTTAAACGAATACAGAAACATAAAATCTCTTAATCGAGCAATAGAAAAATATATGAATATTTATAACTCAAAAAGATTACATTCAGCTATTGGATATAAAACTCCAAATGAGGTTTATTATCAAGCTGCTAATAATTTAGACCCAGAAGGAGTAAAACTGTTACCACTGGTATCGTAGAAAGGTGAAAAGTTGTTTTACTGGTACTAAAAAAGGGATACATTATACTTTAAAAAAAGTGCTAAAAAGTAGCTACATTTTGAAAGCTTTCAACCACTTTATAATAAAAAATACGGGATACCGAAATACAAATATCACACTTGACATTGTAACTTTTCTTATTTTACCTTTTACTATGCATCAGGTGGAATTTTGGTTCTCCACAAGTATAAATGATTTAAAACTTCAAAGAAAAAATATACTTTTCCTTAGAATCAATATGATATTTTCCTTTCAACTGTGAATTAGAAAGGTTTTGTATTAGTAAACTGCCTAAGGACTCCTTAGGTTCACCATATCCTTCCCCGCTATCTTCATATATAAACTCATAACCATCAGAACTATATAGTTTTAATGTAACACTTGGATGTTCTGTATTTGAAAACGCATGTTTAACAGAGTTTGTTATGAGTTCATTGATTATAAGTGCTAATGGAGTTAGCTTTTCAATCCCAAGAAGTAAATTGTCATCACAGCTAAAACTAAAACTAATCTCTTTATTTAAGTCTCTATATGGCTTAATAAGAGCGCTTAAATATTCCTGCATGTTTACTTCCCCAACTTGTTTAGAATTTTGAAGTGTTTCATGCATAAGTGAGATTGCACGTATCCTACTGATTGTCTCTTGCAAATACTCTTTTACTTCAATCTCTTTAACTCGATTCTTTTGAAGAGATAAGATACTTATAATTGACTGTAAATTATTTTGAACTCTATGTGACAACTCTTTAAAAAGAAGTTCGTTTTGTTTAAGACTTAACACTGTCACTTTATGTTTATAAGAAAGTGCGAATGAAAATACACTCGCTTCAAACAGAAGAGTAAACTCAATCATATACATTAGTTGAGAACTTAACCCAATTATATTAAAATAACTTAAAAGTGAGAGGATAATAGAGATAAATAAACCTATAAAAGCAACAAGATAAAAACTAGTATAAACACTTCTTTGAAAAAGCTAAGGTAGAAAGAAAATACTAAAAGTCCGAATGCTAGTAAAGCAATGAATGCAATCGCAATGTCTACAATTAACATATTTAAAGTGGGTAAAGCCGAAATGGCAATAAATACTGCAAGAATAACCATTAAATGGTTAATATACTTTTCAATCTTTATATGAATACTTTTCACATTTAAAAAGTCTCTTGTAAATGCTAATAAAGACATAGCTGCAAATAAGAACATACCTACAGGGATACTTTGTATGCTAAAATCAAAGACTTGAAAATTAAATATACCAGTATAAAATAACATAATTAAAAATACAAAAATATGAAATAATAAGTAGTCTGCGTATGCACTGTCTTTAACTACTATATAGTAAGCAAAATTATATACAATGATCATGCCAAATGCACCAAAAAATAGAAGGTTAAATTGCTCATTTAACGAAAATGTAGATGCACTTGCACCAATTGCAATAAAAACTAAAGTCAATAATATTTTCAACATCATATCACCCTTATTAGAATCACTATTATATCTTAGTGTTCTTTATTTGATTAAAAGACTATAAAATAAAATTGTGACAAAGTATGTTATATTTTAGAGCCACTTGCAAATTCCCGACTTAATGAAAAAAACGAGTGCTTAAAACCTTAAGTTTAACTCGGCACTATAGGGCTTAAAAAGGGTTTATTTGCAAATGACTGTAAAAAATACTAAAAGTTGTATAAATTGTGGTTCAAAGAGTGTTATTAAGAAGGGAAAACAAAGAGGAATAATTAGATATTTTTGTACTGAATGTAAGCAATCTTTTAGCTCAAAAAGAAGACTAAATAAACTACCAGAAATAATCTTTAAAAAGTATATTTTAAGACGGCAAGTATTTAAGCATTTAGCTCAAGATTATAATAGAAGTATACCTTGGATTAGAGATAAAATATTTGCATACGAACCACCTGAACAGACTTACAATCCAAGACCAGTTGTCATAGTTTGTGATGCTACTTTTTATGGAAAAAAGAAAGGATAAGCTTGGCACTTTAGTTTTTAAAGATATAACAAGTAATGAAATATTGATATGGAGGCATATTGAGACTGAAACAGTAGAAGACTACAAACAGCTACTTCACTACTTACTTTTCTTAGGTTATACAGTAAATGCAATCATTACAGATGGTTTTAAAGGCTTGCACATGGCTTTTAAAGAGTATCCAATACAATTATGCCATTTCCACCAACGAAAGACTATTAATAGATATTTAACTAGAATACCTAAACTAAGTTTAGCAATAGATCTTCAGAAAATCATGCGTACTTTAAAAAGTACAACTAAAGAAAAATTCACAAAGAAGCTCGATGTATGGTATGAAAAATACAAAGATATTTTACTTGAAAAGTCTATAAGTCCAATAACAAAGAAAGCTTCATATACTCACCCTAAAGTTGTATCTGCATACAAAAGTATTAGAAGAAATATACCTTATCTTTTTACGTATAAAAAGTACACAGACTTTAAAATAGATAATACTACAAATGCTATTGATGGTGGGGTTTTTTCTCCTATGAAAAAGTTAATGAATATTCATAGTGGATTCACTAAAAGCTTGAAGTTAAAAATAGTAGATTTCTACTTAGTTTATTATCATAAATAATTATAATCAAGCACTCGTTTTTTTCATTAAGTCATAAATCCAAAAAACTCGCAAGAACTAAGAGATAAAATACAACTCATTAAAGATGAGAAAGAAAAGTTTGAATATTTCGGTCTTACTCAGTCTTCGGATATCCATCACTACAACCGGTAGATGTCAGTCTAGTTGTCCAAATTAAGTACCTAGAAAGTACCACCTTTGTCTAACCCGAATGTCTTTCAGCTGAAACTTTATCAGCTATATTGTTTACCTTTGCTTTATTGGGGTTTAAATGTACTTCTTTTGTGAAATACCAGTTACGAGTACTACCACTCCATCTATGAGGGTTGGCTGCTTTAGCCTTCTCATATACTCGATGTCTTTTCTCTAAAATCTCCTTATCTTGAAGCAAGTGTCTTTGAACTGGTGTGACAAACCCAATACTACTATGACAGTGTTGATGGTTATACCAAGTCACAAATGTTTCACACCATATTCTTGCCTCAACTACACTATCAAATGGCTTACTAGGATAGGAGGGTGTATATTTGAGTGTTTTAAACATGGACTCTGAGTAAGGATTATCGTTACTCACGCTAGGTCTACTAAAGGTGGGCATAATGCCTAGCTTTTGAAGTGTTGTTAAAAATGTAGCTCCTTTCATAGGGGAGCCATTGTCTGAGTGCAGTGTTACTGTATCTACTTTGATGTTTTCATTAATAGCTATATCTTTAATAACTTCAGAAGCCAACTCGCTGCTCTGTTTGGTATAGATTTGCCATCCGACTATCTTGCGACTATATATATCCATAAAGAGGTAAAGGTAATAAAATACACCTTGCACTGTTGTTGGTAGATAAGTAATATCCCAACTGTAGATTTGATTAGGCTCTGAGGCTACCAAAGGAGTTGGCTTATGTCTACTCCCTTCTTTTTGTTTATGTCTATGGGTCAGTTGCTTATGCTCTTTGAGTACTCTGTAAAATGTTGATTCAGATGCAAGGTAAATTCCTTTGTCTGCAAGCTTAGGCACTATTTGATGCGAGGATAGGTTTTTATAGCTCTCATTGTTAGCAACGCTTATCAGCTGCTCTCTCTCCTCTTGAGAGAGTTTGTTAGTTGGTTCGAAGTTTATTCGCTGGGTTCGCTTATCCTGCTCATTAGCTTGCCATCTTTTGAGTGTTCTCGTGCAACATCCTACGATAGGGGCTATTTTATAAAAAGGTGCTCCATCTGTATGTGCTTGTGTAACAAGGATTAAGATATCTTTTCGCACTGCTAGAGGTATCATACTTCCTCTCCCTCCAACAGTGCTTGAAACTTTTTTTGCAATACTAAGAGTGTTGCTGTCTCTGCTAGAGCCTTTTCCTTTCGTCGCAACTCCTTGGCTAAGGCTTTACTCTTACTTCTCTCCTCCTCTAGGGCTTTCTTAGCGGTAGAGTCTTCAGGTTTATGGGCTTTAAGGAAGTCCTTCTCCCACTCTTGGAGTTGATGTTTAAATAGACCTTTCTCTCTGCAGTAAGCACTGAGTGCTTCATCGTTCATGCTGTAGCTTTCTTTTAGGATTTGGAGCTTATCAGAAAGTGTTATCACTCCATCTGTTGTTTGAGTATCCTTAGTATTTTTTAGCCATATGTGCAGGGTGGCTTTTGAGATATTTAAGCCTTTTGCTATTGTTCCCATAGTTTGGGTGTCTCTCATTTCCAACACTTTTTTACTGCTTTTTCTTTGTATGCTTTACTATATCTCATTGTCTTGTTCCTTATTAAGATTTATATCATAAGTTTCGGACAACTATCCTGACACAGGGGGCAACCAACGAAGTATGGTTGAAAGAGTAAACAAATATTTAAAAGATGACTTTGGATGTGATAAAATCTATTATCAAGGAGCTGATAAAGTAGCCTCTGTTTTAGCATTTGGAATTTTATCTATCTGTATCCATCAAAGTTTAAATCTTGTGATATAGAACAAAAGAAGAGTGATACATATTGTAGAAATTAGAGCAAAAATATAAAGCACGGAGTGAAAAATGATATTTAAATAAATATAGTGTAAAATATACAAGAAACAAATTTAAGTCATTTTTTAAATCTTAAAAATGGCTATGAAGAAAAATTAGCTGCTTCGGGTTGTTGAATTTGCAAGTGCCTCTTTAGATTTTATATAATAGAATACATTTATGAAAATATTAATTGTAGAAGATGACTTTTTAATCGTTGCTCAAATAAGAGAGTGTGTTGAGAGATTAGGACATGAAATTTTAAATTCATTTGATAATGCAAATTCAGCGATAGCATTTGTAAAAATAGTTAAGCCTGATTTTGTTTTTATGGATATAGAACTACATGGTTCTATAGATGGTATACAATGCGCAAATATTTTAAAAAATGAATATTTAGTTCCATCTATCTTTATAACTTCATACCATGAGACCGCTATTTTAAATGAGTCAATGGACGTTGCTCCTTTAAATTTTTTACCCAAACCATTTGAGGATAGTAATATTGAGGCTGTTATTGCTCTTGCAGCAGTCACTCTTAAAACATATCAACCAAAAAATAATGAAAGTATCATCAAATTAGGAAACTATGAGTTTAATATTGAGTATAAGATATTAAAACAAGAAGATCAAATTATAAAACTTACTGAAAAAGAGTTATTACTTGTTTCTATATTATTTAAAAATATTGGAAATATTGTAAGCAAAGAAAGAATAGATGAATATGTTTACAAAAACACTTTAAGCTCAGATGATTCTTTGAGACGATTGGTTAGTAGAACGAGAGAAAAAATTATAGGTTTAAATATTAAGGCAGAACCAAAGCAGGGATACTATATTACAACAGAAAAAAACCTCAATCATAATCGATAGTATTTTTAAAGTTTATGAATCTAGTTTTTAGTTAGAATATCATTTTTATCAAGGAGCATCATGAGAATAGTATTTTTTATAACATTTTTTATAATACAGTTACAAGCCTCTTTTTCACCTGATTTAGCATCAAAAGAATACATTACACAGAAACATCTTAAGTCATCTCCTAAACTTCAGGGATTCTACTTTAGAAACTTAAAAGAAGAGATATTCACTAGAGTAAAAGAAAAATTCAGACATGAAACTTTTGCTGTTGCACTAAAAAAACGAAAAGTATTGAAAAATGAATTGGATAAAGTATTAACACCTTTAATGCAAGATGAAGAGCTAATGCAAATAAAAATATATTGGAAAATCTCATCAAATGAAGACTATAGATTGTATAAAAGGGCAATGTTTGAATCTCAAAATAGAAAACTTTTTCAAAAGCCTTTAGATGGGCAGGAATCATTTTGGGTAGCCGATTGGTTTAAAGTGCCTCTATTGAATATCGCCCAAAGTTATGATTATAGATGGAGGGCTGCATATATGCAAGAAAAGAATAGTTATTATAAAAACAACTTTCCTACTTTAGGGAAGGTAGCAACTGTTATGTATAATAGGCATTCATTTCTAGATACAATTTTTGTAATAATATTAGCATTCCTATATATTAGTATAAACTATTTTCCTATAATAGCGTCTTTACTTATAATATTATGGCTTATACCCATAAGAATGGAGCTTAAGGCTTCAGAAGATAAAAGTTTTTATACTTTTTTAGGAAAATTATTTATCACTTTACTACTAGCTGTATTATCACTTATTGTTTTATATTTTTTATTTACAGCTTTTTTAGATGTAATAAAAGTTATTGTATTTACAATTGTAATAATTGCTACCGCACCTCTATGGCTTCTTGGATTCCTTTTAAGTTCAGGATATTATACAGATAACTTTATTTTTATGGGAGATGCGACTTTTTCTAAGATTATACTTGAACTCACCCATTATAAGTTAGTTCATGAAATGGGATTAAATATTGATTTAAACAAAGAGTTACTATGGTTCATAATAAAATTATTCGTTCTATTATTTACCAGTCATAGAATTTTTATTATTATATCATTTCTCATATCTTATGTAACCAAGAAAAAGATGGTGATTTTTATTGGCTCAATGAGTGGACTTTTATCTATATTTTACTTAGTGTATTACCAAAATACAGAAAAAATGGCAGTACTTTTTGAATTATTTTCAAAAGTATATGGGGGGAATATATAATGAGTCTTATAATACTTTACTTTATTTTTATTTTATATGTAATATCTTCTTATGTGGAACTAGAAGTTTTATTTTTATACAATTACTTAGGTATATTACTTATTTCTCCTCTTAAAAATATCGATTTAACAACAGATTATTCATGGAAAAATAATGAAACGACATTTTACAATATTTTACTTTTTTCGTCTGTCTTTTTAATTTTTTATTTGTTGCAACTTTATTATTATGGTAATTTTCAAGTGAGTAGATTTCTTTTCGATTTTAGTGATGAATTATATCTAATACCCTCTTCAGTAAAAGATGTTTACAAGTTTTATATTGAGTGGTTCCCAAATGATGATAACAATCTCGCCGCTCTTCTATTTAATATTTTTCTATTCATTGTAAAACTTATAGGTTTTGTATTTGCTCTAGCTTATGTTATTCTCGTTATGATTTTTCATATAATATATTTACTGTTTGTTGGAGGTATATCATTAATTTTAAATGGTGGAATTAGTTTAATAATTTTGGCTGCTATGATAGTACCTATTTTTATCTCTTATGGCGCCGAACCTATAAAAAAAAGGAAAAAGAATAGGTCCTTTATCTTTATGCGAAATTATATAGAAGTTAGTATTTTAATGCTTTTTTTCATATTTATTGCAATATGAGAAATATGTTTCATTTTTTATAAAAAATAAATTTAAAATGACATAACTTGTCATTTTTCTTGAATACACTTCCTTTTACAAAGGGGGGTTTTCATGCAAGTATATATATTGATATTTTTGAATTTCATAATTTTTCATATTTTATCATATATGGAATTTAATCTATTTATAGAGAAATTAAATATTATGAGTATTTTCACTGTAATATTATTTTATATTTTTGCTATCTATAGTAAAGTAATTTTAAAGAATATTTTTTATATTCACCCTTCATCTTTATTGATGTTAATGTGGGCAATTACATATAATTCCATTTTATCAAATACATTTTTAGTGATACTTTCAACCTTTCTATTTATATTATTTTTCATACTTGACAGAATATATAACTCTATTAATCTTAATTTTGAAAAAGTATATACTAAGAAAGAAGTCGATTTTAAAACTATAAAGCACACTATTAAAGCAAAAAAAGAAAATATAGAAACCTACATACAAGACTATAGTCAAACTGGAATAAATATGAAACTAGAAGGTTCTTTAGTATTATTAGGAGTTACACATGATTACACTTTGGCAGAATTAAAAACCGCTTACAAAATAGCCTTGAAAAACAATAATCCAAAAAAATTTTCAAAAAGTACAAGAGAAAAGCAAGAAGTAATTGTTAAAGATATAAATGAAGCAAAAAGTTACCTTGAACATAGATTCATATGACACAATTTGTCATATGTTTAGCATACTATAACTCTACAAGGAGCTTCTCATGACAAAAGATGAATTAAACTTACTTATAAAAAAATCTCAAACAACAAGTAAAAAGCTTAGATGGAATAAAAGTGGATACTGTGCTTCTCCATTTATATCTCAATTTGCGAGTATAGAAAAACATGAGTATAACACCTCATACTATAGTTTGTATACATTAACTTCTGATTCTAGTACATCTTATCTAACTGTTCTTAGTTTTTATAATGGAAAGTATATTCTAAAATGTGGTGATTCATACCTTGAAGGTGCCATAACACAAGAAACAGCGAATAAACTAGTTCAAAGCACTCTAAATAAATTAGATAACAGTATATCAATGGCAGTTAAAGATAGTTTTAAAATTTTGCCAAGATCCCCTTCTTGTGGATTTAACCAAAAAAATTATGAAATAGTTGATACTATGTGTGAGCATATTAAAACTTTCCTATCTAATTTACCTAATGATGTATGTGATAAGCTATATTCAAACTACTATAATGGTATAAATAATACCGCCAATAATAATGCGAATAATCTACTTGATAGCAAATTAAATAGATATGCTTTTAAAAAACATATTTTACTTGAAGGAGATAAAGGGAGTGGTAAAACTTACAGCGCAGTAATGTGGGGTAAAGAAAAAGATATCGTCCAAGTGTTTATAGGTGGTCATGAACAATTTGAATCAATTGATTTTCTTGGGCATTATATACAACAAAAAGACTCACAACTTATATGGAAGGATGGAGCACTGAGTGAAGCATTTCGAAAAGCTAAAAGTGGTAAGCAAGTAGTACTCATAATTGATGAGATACTTAGAATACCAAAACGTGAATTAAATATTTTGATTTCATCTCTTTCACCAATAGAAGGAAACTATGTACTAAGAACAGGTAGAGCTATGGGTATTGAAAATGATATAGCGATTGAAGAAGTAATTAGTGCTCCGGTTAATAACCTCTGGGTAATTGGTACAACCAACTTAGGAGCAAATTATGCCGTTGAATCTATGGATGAGGCTTTAATAGATAGGTTTAAGCCGATTAGAAAAGATACAACTGAAAATGAATTAAGAAGAATTTTGATAAATAGTGCCACAAAAAAGAATATATCGTTAGATAATGTAAATCTATTAATGGATTTCTATTCAAAAATGACTCGTCTATTTAATACAAATATATTAACTAAAATAGTAAATATACGTCATCTGAATGAAGCTATAGAACTAGCTTGTAATAGCTTAGAAATAAAAGAAATTCTCGAAGACTCAATTTTATTATGGGTGGATAGGGATTATGATGGAAGACCAAATCAAGAACAGGTTACTTCAGTTAAAAGCGTCATGAGAAAAATTTATGGATAATTATACAATGGCAAAATATGTCAATAGAGTGTATGTTGATATGCAGATAAATGAAACTCTACCTCAAGAACGTTATGAGATTTTCATAAAACCAAACTACAATACTGCTTCATGGAGATTTTATAATAATAAGCATCAGATTGTTATAGGAGAAGATATTTTTATAGACATGGTTAATAATAATTCAGAAGACGATAAAAAAAATTACTTAAGATCTTATTTATACCATGAGTTAGCGCATAGTATATGGACAGAAGAAGACCTTAACATTATTATTGATGTATTAAGAACCGAGCAGTATGCATTTGAAGTTTTTAATCTTTTTGAAGATGCCAGAATCGAGGAGAAGATGAGACTCCATACTAAAAAGTTATTTAACTGGAATAAGTATGAGAACATAATGGAAGCAACAGATCCATTAGCTATATTATTTTATATAATTCAATCGGAGGCATCAAAAAGATAACTTACATAGGCTGCAAAATATTATTTCGCAGGAGTTTCAAGATATTTTTAAAACTGTATATAAGTTTTATATAGAAATACTCAAGTGTACTTCATCCCTTGAACTAATAGCTGTTATAAAAAAAATGGTATGCAATATTTCCAAATACACCCAGAGACATAGTGAATATAGAAAAATATAATTTTCTATTTCTACATGAATCTAAAGTATTTGGTAATGATTCAGAGTTTGATAAACTATTAATAGGGTTGGATGATGTACTTGGAATAAATACAAAAGCTTTAAGCAACAATCTTCAAAGTAACTCAAGATCAAAACGTTTATTACGTAGTTCTAAATCAGGTTCACTACTAAGAAAGAATGCAACAAGTACAGTATTTGACATTGGGGGAGCGAGATATGTTACTTGCAACAATGAAGAAAATGTTTATAATATCTCACAGAAAAGAAGCAACTGAAATACCATCAAAAAGGTTAGGTATAAAACGAATTACTTCAGGAAATAATAAAAAATTTAGAAGAAAATCTACTCAAGTTATAGTTAAAAAAAAAGTAACTATTATACTTGATTTATCAGGATCAATGGATACAACAATTTCAAATATGCGACTATTGATAGATGTACTAAATAAAATGACGCAAAACAATATAATAGTGCCACATTAATTCTCACAGGGGTGCTTAATACTTCTGTTTACGAAGTATTGCCTATGCCTCTTGAGAATGATGTTATTGATAGAATAGAAGCTCGATTTAGTGCGGAAGGACTTCATAACACTATGACTAAAAATAAAAATATACTTCGTCAAAGTGATTATGTTTGGATTCTAACAGACGGGATGATAGATGATAAAGAATTAGATAAGAAATACTATCATAAGCTTGGTATTCGTACTCATGCTATGTATATTGGAACTACATCTTATAAAGAACAGATGTTAAAGTCATTTGACTATGTTATATGTGAAAAAAATATAACTGATTTAGCAAAAGTAATATTTACTTTAATCAAGTAACAAGAAGTAAAATGTTCACGCTAATTATAACCTCAAGTGCAATTTTTAATAATGTAATTCGATGCTATAGATTCTACAGAACAAAAGCATAGAGAATTATTTAAAGTTATCTATTAGTATATTCAGTATTTATGCTATACTTTATAATCAAAAAATAATAAAATCAGGAGTTAAAATGTTTACAGCTTATAGAGACTACTTTGGTGGTGATACAAACTTAGGTACTGAAAAGAGCCTTGATTCTGCAATTGCTCTTGCAATGTCAGAAAAGAACAACAAATACGTATACGTTAAAGATAGTAAAGGCAACAAGGTTTGGGAAGGATAATTAACTATATAAATCTTTAGCGCTTCCAGCATACAGTTGAAAATTTGCTATTAGCTTTATTGAGCCAAATATACAATTAATATTCTGTACTGTACGTAAATGCTCCATAATTCCCAAACAATACTTCCTGTGGCATATTTGTCCATTCGTGATCACGAATAGTACCCAAGTCAGTTGTGTCAACTTTTTTAAGTTCATAATGCAGTCGATCAACTTCTTCGCAAATACTACTTTCTGTTTTTTTAACATATTCTGTCACTCGATGTAGTTTTTTCGGAATATCTTGCATACTTCTAGTCTCAACTTTTTTTGCCCATGTGCTGATTTCGTCCAATAATTCAGAAGCCTTAGTTGTACCTTCCTTTATCTTACGCATTAACTCTACTTTTTCTTGCATATTTTTCTGAATTATACCTTTATACCAATGCCGATTATCCTGAAGAATCGTTTCAAGTACTTGGGAGGCTTTTTTAATCTCAGATTCCTTACGCGAAAGCTCATCTAAAATCCTTCCAATATTTTTACTCGAATGTTTTTCACTGTGATAACCATTATTGAGAACGTTACTAGCTGCTTTCGAAATACCTCTAGCTCGATTGAGACGCTCATGCGATGGGATTTTATTTATCTCTTTTTGATAAATTTTCATATTCTCTTCAAGAGCTGGTAGCATTATTTTTGAAACATGTTCCCACACCTTAAAGCATTGTCTATAAGAAATTTCTGACATATGTTATACTCCTATTATAGATTGTTTTCTTGTTTAAATTGTTCTGCCATTTGGTTGGCTTCCTCATTGAGTTTTTTTTGGTTTTCTATGTCTTGATTATTGCTTTCATTTTCATCAGTATCATCAGATACTGCAAGAATCTGGTTCACGTCAAATTTATTAGTGCTAAATAGCATGGCGTCCCTATCTGACTCTTCATTAGTCGGAGAAAGCTCAACCACT
This sequence comes from Sulfurimonas sp., assembly GCA_030949825.1. Classification (GTDB taxonomy): domain Bacteria; phylum Campylobacterota; class Campylobacteria; order Campylobacterales; family Sulfurimonadaceae; genus Sulfurimonas. Next base: position 8,009 of record JAUZSC010000042.1, on the reverse strand, counting down.
TCTCCGATGTTTTCACTCGTCTGTATAGACTCATATTGTTTGCTATTTTTAGGTGCATCTATTGGTTTAGTAATTCTGTCTTCTGATGAATTTGTAGTCGTCTCGACAACATGTTTCAGATCTGGAAATTCTTCAAGTACTTCTTCAAAATAGGTTACTATTGTTTTAGAAAAGTCTTTACTTATATCTTGTTGTAAATCTAATTGATAGAACTTTTTATCATTTGGATGAATTTCAGGAGCGTCTACTAGAGGGAATTGTAACTCTACACCTTTTGCTCTATCATCGGATGCATCCACAAATAAAATACGACCTGTCGGTAATCTAGTAACATCCAGTTGAAGCTCATCCAAGTAATTATCAGGGATTGCAAATCTAGCAGTACTTTCTTCAGTTGTTTTAAGTAATACACGGCTTTTGAGCTGATTTTTAAAACCTTTATCCATATTCTCATCAGAAGCTTCTTGCAGCATTGCCCAAATTTTAATATTAGTAGCACGTGCTTTACGTATCAAGTCCTTAAGCAGTGACAGTACCTCATTCTTAATTTGTCGTTCTTCCGAAGTATGATCATCCATCTGCTGAATATCCGCATACTCATCGATAATCAAAAAGATAGGGTTATCTGTAATCTTTTTAAGACGATTTTCCTTCATATATTTCAGACGGGCTTCCATCTCAAGCTTAATTCTAAGTAGAAGGTCTAGTAATTTTTGTGTTGAACTAATCATAGCGACTTTTTGTGGGGCGAAATCAGCATATTCATGAAGTTCCACACCACCTTTTAAGTCAACCATATAAATGTGTTCGATGCTCTCTAGACTATTTAGTAGTGAGAGAATTAAGCCATTCATGAAATTAGATTTACCTGAACCACTTTCACCCATAACCAGCATATGAGTGGCATCCGAGATACTGGTATAATAATCTCCTTCAGCACCGACACCCCAATAAAGCTTCTCTTTTCGTTGCTTACTTAAAATATCGAGACCTGAAAGTTCTTTTGGCTCAGGGATATAATCAACCTCTTGTATAAGAATCATATGATCAGCTTCGACAGGGATAGTTTTATCTCGATTGTGAAATTCTTTAATAAAGACATTACTTCCAAGTTTTTTTATAATCTCCTTGGTTTTACGCTTCCACTTTGTCAAATTATCTAATCCATCTACTTCAGAATAGTAGAGGCTCCGCTTTGTATTATGCTTGGTTTCAATGTGAATGAGTTCAGGATAGTTTCCATCCTCTTCAATTTTCAGAATTCTTGGTAAACGTCCATCAATGGACTCTTGAAGATGGAGATGTCCTTTTGAACTATCATAAGAAACAATAATAGATATTTCTCCAAGATAATCCTGAATCTGGCTCAGCTTTTCATTCCATTTTTCATAATCATCCTGTTCAATATTTTCAAAGATCCATTGACCTTTTGCTTGCTTGAGAAACTGACCTTTTATTCCAAGGTTCCCTGGCATAGAACTTATAGAGGATTCTTTGATAATAATGAGTTCATGAGCACAAAAATCGCTATCATATAGCTCATGAGCTGAATCATATTTTTCAATCTCAATAGGAATCTTTAAGATATCTTCAATTAGTTGTTTTTGATGGTTCCATATATCAATTGTTACCCCCGGTATCTTTTCGAAATAAAAATAGGACGTGTGGTTTCCTTCCTTCATATCAAAGAATTTGGGTTTTTTACCGTCGATCAAGAGCTTGTTCAACAATTGTGACTCTTTTGAATCATTGTAGACTTTAACAACAATATCGTCAGCTTTTTCATCAATAAAACATAACATTTCTGATGATAAACCTAACTTTTTTTTCAAATTATCTGGCTTTGATAAAAAGCTCTGTACTGAGTTCTCGTTACCGGATTCATATACTAGCTCATAACTAAATTTGTCAACCTGTCCTGTTTTTAATTTCAAATGATATGTACCACTATGCCCATCTTGAATTGATAGTTCAGCTAGGGATATTTCTTGATTAACAGCCAATTTTGTATCAGCACCTATCTGAAGTAAATATGCAGCTATCTCAAGATTAGATGATTGTAAAGCTTTGATTAAAGGAGATGTTGTAAGCCAGGAAGCGACAACTTGTACACCATCTTCGCTTGGAGTAATCATTGGAAGCTTATATTTTTTTATATTTGTAGGTTCTGTTTTGAGTATTTTTATGATTGTACCAGGTCTAACTTTATCACCATTGTCTAATAAAAGAGTATTTGAATCTAGTCTTGAGCCAAAAGTATTCACAACACACTTACCATTATCGAGTTTCAATATTTCTCCACCTAATTTATGTTCGACTATGGATAATACCTTCCACTCATTGTTGTTTCTTTGCACAAAAGTATGATTAACATCTGCACCAAACTCAATAAAACATTTAACCATTTCTAAATTATTTAGATCAATAGCATCCATTACCTTGTCATTTAAATCTTTTTTATTGAATTTATCCTTACTGACCTCTATATATAGATCAAGTAGGTTCCGATCTCCTTTCTGGTATGCAGACAAGATGTTATCCAATGATATATTCGCATTATTGGCTCCAGCTTGTATCAATAATCTTGAAAGATCCATATCTTCATTTTTTAATGCTTTCGTCAGATATGGCTCTATAGTTTTACTACCTTCATTATCTACTAAGGTTCCTTTTTCGATAAGAATTTTCATAAACTCTATATTTTCATTTTGGATAGTCTTGATAAGTCCATTTTTCATTGCCTGTTCTGTTACACGACTATATTCTATAAGCGCATTTTTATCTAAAAGTAAATCAATAATTGATTTATTATTCTCTATATAGGCCTGAAATAATGGCTGGCAACTAGAATTAATATCTGCACCATTTTCAAGTAGCATTTCCAGCATAGAAATATCTTCATTTTCGATGGCTGTATTTAGAGCTATTTTAGCATTTTCATTTTTTTTTGTTAATATTTATCCCATGTTTAATTAGTACACGTACGAGCTCAATACGTCTAATTTTAACGAGCCACACTATATCAATATCAGGGAATTTCGATAAAATATTTAAATCTGCTTCTTTGTAAGAAGTAATTCAATTAATGATGTATTTTGAGCTTTTAATGCCTTAATTAAAAGTGTTTCATCATCTTTACAAGAACCCTCAAGACTTGCACCTTTTTCTAATAAAAATTCTACTATATTTCTATGACCACGGGACACTGCCATCATTAAAGCGGTATTATCGCGATCATCTGTAGCCTCAAGACTTGCACCTTTCTCTAATAAAAACTCTACTATTTCTTTATGACCATTCTCTGATGCTTTCACTATATTAGATACTTTTACACCAAATAGTACTTTTATAATATTTTCCACAGCTACTTTAGAATTGGTATCAATACCTGCTCCTTTCTCTAATAAAAACTCAACTATTTCTTTCCAATCATTAGCTGCTGCTATGGTTAAAGCTGTAAAACCACGATTATTTGAAGCCTCTATATCCGCTCCATGAGAAAGAAAGAAGTCTACCGCTTCTATATCATTATGTCTGCTTGCTTCTATTATATCCTCATATGAACCTCTAAAAAGTGCTTGAGAGATATTTTTCATATCTTGTGTATTATCTATATCAAAAGTTTGACCTCTGTCTAAAAAAAATGTTACCAGGTCTTTATAAAAATAAGTAGCTGACAAATGTAATAATGTTCGTCCTTCTACATCTAAAATATTATCGTCTGCCCCATGACTTAAAAATAGTTTAACAGCTTCTAAGTTATGACCTTTTACAGCATCTAAAATATCTGTATAACTTCTTGAAAATATTGTCTCTGTTACATACTTCACAAATTTTTCATTAGTTATATCTAGCTTAGCACCGTATTTTAATAGTAAATTTGTTGTATGTTCTTTTCCTATTTTCGTTCTTTTCTGAGTTGTTTCTCTAGGGGCAGAAGAAATAAATAATGCTGTTTGCTGAGATTTATTGCACGCCTCTATATCCAAGTCTTGATTTAAAACAAACTCTACGGTATCTGAATTAGCACTTACGGATGCATGGTGAAGTAAATTGTTCTCATCATTATCTATAACTTTAGAATCAGCTCCCTTAGACAATAAAAACTCAATAATATTCTTACTCCCATGTCTAGAAGCATTAAGGAGTGCAGTTAGACCATTATTATCCCTTATTTCTATATCTGTATTTGAAGTGTATTCATATAAATAAGTAAAACATTCCAGAGAAGTATTCCCTGCAGCTATTATTAAAGAAGTTTGACCACTCTCATTGCATCCATTTATGTCTGCACCATTATTTAGAAAAAAGGTAATGGCCTTTAAGTCTTCATTATTTACTGCTGCATAGAGATCTTTATATTGATTAGTAAATAAAGTTTTAGTTAAATTTTCTATGTGTTTTGGCTCTTTTATGTCAAACTTAGCAGCTTTATTTATCAGAAATTCGACAGCATCTTTTTGAAGATTGATTGCAGCAAATATTAAAGGAGTTTCTTTATTCTTGTTCTCTTTTTCAACCTTAGCCCCTTTTAGTAGAAAAAACTCCATTGCTGCTAGATTATTACCCTTGGCTGCTTTATGAAGAATCGTATCTCCATTTTCATTTAAATCATTTATTTTGATATTTTTAGTAAATAAGTAATCAATGAATTCCTTATTCTCTAAATTAATTCCATTAAGCATTTCTTGACTACTAACTTCTGGATTATATTTTTCATATTTTTTTAATTCTTCTAAATCTGTTATAGTAAATAAGTCTTTAGCTTGATAAATTGCTTTGTTCCTGACTTCACGGTTCTTTATTCTTTGATTTTCTTCTGCACGTACCCGAGCCTCTTCTTTTGACTTATTGAGCATTGCAGTTACGAATGGAATCGCATAACTAAGAATAAATGAAAATATTAATAATACAATTAAATAACCAAGACCTACCAATGGTGCTGTAAACAAGCCAGCAAACCCATGATTCCTGTCCCATGCTTCCATATACGATGATATAATTATTATTATGGTTATAATAAATGAAAGCCCCCTAAGTTTTTCAAATAGCTTTTCTTGTTTCTCCTTCCAGTCGTCCATAATTAGCCTTTTCATACCATTTTTTTTGTAAAAAATTATTTTGTATAATACATAAGATTAACTAAATATATACTATATATGGAATATTATTTATTAATATTCGTAAAAACTATTGTAATTCCTAAAGTTTAATGTATAATTTACAAAATTTTTAATTAAAGGCTAAAAGAATGAAGAGATTAGTACTTGTTCTATTTTTATCAATCAATGCACATGCATTTGACTTTAATGTAATCCTGGAAGAACTAAAAGAAACAATTGGAATTATTGGTGAAGATTTAAAAAAAGAAGTGATTGAAGATTATGAAGATTCAAAAAAATCAGCCAGTGAAGAAGTTATAAATAAATATGAAGAAACAAAAAAGTCTACTTCAGAATCAATTAAAAATAGTGCAAACGAAAATGAGGATAGTTAAGGAAGCAAAAATCATTGAGTAATAATATAATACTAGTACTAAATAAACTGCATACACTCATATAAACTAGCTTTAGAAGAAAGTTCTATCTCATACATAATAAGGTGGTACCGGATCATCAATCGCTTCTATACCATCAGCATAGAGCATTTCTGTGAACTCTCCATCAACATAAAGGTAGATTGTATTATCTATTAAATGCGCATAGCAGTTACTACTAATATCAACAAGCTTCACATTTAGCTCCATAGCAAGATTATAAAACTACCTTGCACTTTTCATTCCTAAAAGATTCATCTGAAGAAACTTAGTAAATGAAATTACAACATTGATATTAGCTACTGAAATAGTATTCTTAAATTCAGTTTAGCATTTTATCCGAAAGTCTTGAAGTATTTTCAAAATCTTCTTCATCTATTGATTTATAAATAGCACCTTTAACCCAACTTCATCATCCAAAATTAAAAAAGACCTATATTCAGGGCTTTAAAGCCTTTTAAAATATTTTACCTGTACCACATCTATATTATTCTATAAAAGTTTTAGTAACATCTCCTGCTCCGTATTTAATCTCAAGTGCATCATAAATCTCTTTTTGCTTCTCATTTAATTCTGAACTTTGTCGTATATAGAGTGTTGAGCCATCTTTACACTTCATACTGGTAGTAATCCTTTTTTGATTTCTCAGAATATGCCTTATCGTATCCCAGCTATAGTGAATACCTTTTTGTTTAAGTTTGTACCTTATTGTATGGATAATACTATAAGCTAAAAGAGTAATAAAGAGATGCCCATCTACTCTAGTCTGTGTTTGATGAAATATAGGTCTTAATCCTAATTCAGACTTTAAACTCTTAAATACTGATTCTAAATCAGTAAGTGTTGTATATGTTTTCCATAGAGTCTTCTCATCCATTGTTTGGTTATTGGTTCTAAGACAATAGATACCATTAATAGCACTTTTATTATCAAGTGTCTTCTTCTCACTCCAAGTTATATCTATTGCATTATAGCTATCTGGGTCTTTAGTGACAGTAGTTGAATAGTATTGAGATATATTTGAGCCTTCCTATGGTCTCTATCACCTTATCATAAGCCTTAGTTCTTCTTTTGAGAGAGAGTCCATCTTTTAAATATTGTAGCTTCTCTATAAAAAGAGTTTGTACTCTTTTTTGCATAGCTTCCTCTTTAGCCTCTCTAGCAGTAGAGTGTATAAATAACTCAGTCTCTTTAGTTTCTTCATTGACAACCTTCATAGCTCTTACTATAGCATTGTCATTTTTATCTAATTTTACAGGAGTTGATTTCTCTTCATCAAACTGTTTATTGCGTTTTCTGCTGACAACTAGGTATTCATAGCTATTCTCAATAAGATAATCAATATTCTCCTGCGATGCTATACCAGCATCCATAATCAATAATGATTTATGAGAGGATAAAAGGTTTTTTCTTTTTGAGGAACTTTCAATTTATCTAACATCTCTTTAAATGTTGTGGCTTCACCAATATTCCCATCAAATATCTCACTCTTTCTTACAAACCCACTACTATCAAGCATTACTGCTAGAGTAATGATTTTAGCATCACTTCTTTTTTCCTTACTTCTTCCTCTTTTAGCTTTCTCTACTCCCTCAACACCACCTTCAAAGTATGTGTTAGTAAGGTCATAAAGAGTTATTGTTTCATCATACTCAAATATTGCTTTTTGGGTAGTATATAGATGCTTTTCTAAGTCATCTTTATGAGCTAAAAGCTTATCGGATATTCTATAGATACTATTAGAAGATATCTTATTATAATCACACCCTATAAGCTCATTAATAGCACTTGTATTACATAAGTAATCATAAGCTTTAGCTTCACTACTAGGATTAGCAATCTTTGCTATTAGAGTGCCTATAGCACTATTGTATTGAATATTTGTAAAACCTAACTCTTTTAGTTTAGCATCTAGTTTTAACTCTTTGATTGTTTCATAAAGTATATTCTCTATACCCCCCCCCTGTGTCAGGATAGTTGTCCGAAACTTATGATATAAATCTTAATAAGGAACAAGAGAATGAGATATAGTAAAGCATACAAAGAAAAAGCAGTAAAAAAAGTGTTGGAAATGAGAGACACCCAAACTATGGGAACAATAGCAAAAGGCTTAAATATCTCAAAAAGCCACCCTGCACATATGGCTAAAAAATACTAAGGATACTCAAACAACAGATGGAGTGATAACACTTTCTGATAAGCTCCAAATCCTAAAAAAAGCTACAGCATGAACGATGAAGCACTCAGTGCTTACTGCAGAGAGAAAGGTCTATTTAAACATCAACTCCAAGAGTGGGAGAAGGACTTCCTTAAAGTCCATAAACCTGAAGACTCTACCGCTAAGAAAGCCCTAGAGGAGGAGAGAAGTAAGAGTAAAGCCTTAGCCAAGGAGTTGCGACGAAAGGAAAAGGCTCTAGCAGAGACAGCAACACTCTTAGTATTGCGAAAAAGTTTCAAGCACTGTTGGAGGGCC
>JAUZSC010000041.1 GCA_030949825.1 Sulfurimonas sp. | reverse complement strand
ATAATATTAATGAAGAACATCTTAAATCCAATAACTCTGATGTGTTGTTTCAGAAAGGATTAGAATTTAAAAAGAAAAAGCAATATAAAAAAGCAATTGGGTACTTTTAAAATCTGCTAAACTTGGTAAGTCTAAAAAGCTATGTTAGGCGTGTGTAATGCCTATATAGAGGGAGAAGGTGTAACTGTAAATTTAGATATAGCTAAAGATTGGTGTGATAAAGCATATAAAGCAAACTTCTGAAGATGATATGAAAGAAGTTTTAGCTATGTTACTAGCACATATCTATTTTAATAAAAATGATTTTAAAAATGCAAAAATTTATTATTTACTGGAATTGAAATATATTACAACTAAAAAAGATAAACTCAAGCGAATAAATAAAATTGCTAATCAGTATTTTGAAAAAGAGAGCTATACTACATCGGCTTTTTGGTATCAAAAAGCTTTTGAATATGGTGATGAAAATGTGCTATATAACCTTGCATATAGTTATCAAAAAAGAAAGAAATACACTAAAGCAATAAGGATTTATAAAATGATATTAAAAAACAACAATGATACTAGTTCAATGAATAACTTGAGTATTATTTATAGAAATATTGGGAATCAGCCAATATCTGATTATTGGTATAAGAAAAGCCAGAGAGTAAAATAGGTATATTTACCCAATAAGAGATATAATAAACAAAAAAGGGTTTTAAAAATGAAAAATATTTTGTTGATTTTATGTATTTTATCTGTGGTTGGTTATGCAGACATAAGTAAAAAGTACTATGATAGCGGGGCTGTACATATGGTATTCTCTGTTAAAAATGCTAAGTTAGATGGTAAGCAAATTGAATACTATAAAAATGGAAAAATAAAAAATGAATCTGTATATAAGAATGAAGTATAAAAGATGGCGTGGAAAAAAGATATTATAGAAATGGAAACTTACAAGCTGTAATCCCTCTCAAAAATAATAAAATTAGAGGGAAGGGAATGATGTATTATGAAAATGGCAATATCAAATCTGAAGAATTTTATTTTGATACTGTACAAGATGGAAATGCAAAATATTATTTTGAAGATGGAATAATCCAAAGAGAGCTAACATTTAAAAACGGGTTGAAAGAGGGTGTAGAAAGAATATATTATCCTAATGGAGCATTACATATTCAACTTTACAGAAAAAATGGAAAAGGTGAAGGAGTCTCAACAGAATATTATGAAGACGGAACATTTAAGAATAGTGTTTTGTTTCGTAATGGAATAGAAGTAAAAAAGTAAAAATAACTTATTTAGATTTTAGTAATGAAATAAAGATACTTAGTAATTTTAGATATAGATGAAAAGTATTTTAGAGTATTTTCTACTTTTCAGTTATAGCGGGGTTAGTTAAGACTAAAAATTCTGTTTTAATAAATTTTAAAGCTCTGTTATAGTGAAGTTTAAAAACATCCATTTTACTTTTGAATACACACAAACATTGGAAATACTTCCGTTTATTCAAAAATAGCTACCTCACTTAATGATTTTAGAACCAAAAGAATTAAAAAAAGAGTATATTTAAAAAGGTATTTGAATGGGTCCAATATCACTATTTGATAAATCATTTATACAGTCTCTAGGCATTGACGAATCGGTATGGTTTGATAATTTTTATTTAGCAAATATATCACCCGTTTTTTATGCTGAAACATTAGCTGATTTACAGCTCAGCAATAAATCTAGAGAAGAAGCCGAAGCAAGAGTAAGGATTATTTCCTCTAAAACTCCTGAATTAGGGTCCGTTCCTAATGTACATCATTCAACATTAGCTTTAAATAATCTATATGGTTATAACATAGATATGGAAGATTTTAGACCTATATTAGCCAAGGGAATTCCTACAAACTCTGAAGGTAAAAAGGTTATAGGTTTGAAATATCTGAAGAAGCAAAAGCATTTAATAGGTGGCAAAATGAGAACTTTTTTTGAATTAGAACGAGATTATGCTAAAAAATGGCGTGAAGATATTAAAAATCTATCATTTGAATTTGAAAAAAGCTATGTAAAAAACTTAGAAATAGATATAGATACATGTAAAAATACTGATTGCGTATATACACTTGCCCAAAACTTAGTATCTTTAAAAAATGAACCTCAATTATTTGCATTCTTTTTAACTATATTGAATATTTCAAGAGATAATCAGACAAGGATTATAGAAAATATATGGAAGATGGATTTCCTTCATTATTAGAATTTCCTCCCTATTCAGCACATATTATTAAAATTGATATGTTCTTTTATATATCAGTCCTAAGAGGATTTATTTCTGACAAAAGACCTTCTAATAAAATTGATATGACATATTTGTATTATCTTCCCTTCTGTAATATATTTATTTCTGGAGATAAATTACATAAAAGAACTGCGCATTATTTTATGAAAAAGAATCAAGAATTCATTTGGGCTCCTGACCTTAAAAATGATTTACTATTATTAAATAAGCACTATGAAAAATTACCTCTTAAAATAAAGGAACAAGGATTATTTTCTTTTGCTACCTATCCTCCTGAAGAAGATATTTTTTTAACGACAAGATTATGGGATAAATTTTTACCAAGATGGCGCACAACCAAACTCTCAAGTAAAACACTTGCAAATAATGATAAATTATTTGAGCAAATAAAAAAACATTCAAAAAGCACCACGAGGATGAATCTATTGAATCAGTTAATAAAAACCTTAATCCAAATATAGACCATCTTATGCTAAAAAGGCCAATTTCTAAAAAGAAAGGTGGTTGGTATCCAATTGGATAAAAATATAATAGAGGATTAATTCCAAGAACTACTCTCCACCGGATCATTTATAACCGTTGTAACAGTTGAAGCAGTTTCCACCCCAGGAACCAATCTAAACCACCCAGAACCGTTTAAACTATCTTCAACAGATACTTCATCGTTTTCACTCTTTGAAGGCTCCTGGCGGCTCTTATGTGAATGTTTCTTGAGGTTTAGGATTGAAATGACACAGTATTAAAACCATGTCATACGAATTTAAAAGCTATAGCACACTACCCCAATTAGTCAAGACAACTTTTCCAAATTCCTTATTACCTCCAACCATGTTACTTTATGAAACTTTTACATCTGCCGAAGTATAGTTATCTTCGTTAATCTGTAAACTATCATAGTAAACTTTCATCGGTTTTTTATACTCCAATGTCTCATGAAATCTTCTATAATTGTAAAACTCCATATAGTCTGCTACATCTTCTTTTAACTCCTTGATTGTGTTATATTGGTTTAGGTATATTCTCTCTACTTTAGCACTTCTCCAGAATCTCTCTATGCAGATATTATCAGTTTGCTCTACCTTTACCATCCATAGATATTGTGATGCCATTATCTTTGAGTTTCTGAGTGTGTATATGGCTTGTGTATTGACTCCCTTGATCAGTATTAAATATCTCTGGTTTGCCATACTTAGATAGTGCCTCATTTAAAACTCCCATCACAAGTTCTGTGTCCATAGTATTTGATATTCTCCAAGAGAGTACAGCCTTAGAGTACCAATCAATAATAGCAGCAAGATAGACCATTCCACCAGCTATCTTAATATAGGTAATATCCGTTGACCACACTTGATTAGCTCTCACAATATCCAAGCCTCTAAGCTTATAAGAATGCTTAGGGTGTGCAATGTTTGGCTGAGTAAGACAAAGCGGCTCTCTAACGGCTAATATAGCCCTTAAGCCTAACTCTTTACGATAAGATGTTACGGTGTTAAGACTCAAATTAAAGCCATTCTCCAAGAGCTGACAATGCACCTTTTTAGCTCCATATATTGGTATCTCTTCAAAGATAGATTTAATCTCCTCTTTGATGGCTAGTTTATACTCATTTATTACAGGTTCGTAGTAGATATTACTTCTGCTAAGGTCAAGTAGTTCACACTGCTTTACTATTGACAACTCTTTAGACTCAGATTCTATTAGCTCTTTCTTATTAGATAAGTCCAAGCCCTTTAGCTTTCCCACAGCCCAATCCTTTTCAAGTGTTAATTGTCCCACTTTTTTGGCATATTCTCCAACTTCTAATTGTAATTTAGCATTCTCTTCTTTGTACTCTTTAACAGCCTTACTAGGCTCCATTGCCATTTCTGCATTTTCCAAAAATATCTTCTTCCAATTCTTTAGATTATTTGGTGTAATCTTATTCTCACTTGCTATCTCTACTAATGTTTTTTCTTCTTTTAAAACTTCTATTACTAATCTAGTTTTCAACTCTGTGCTGTAAATCGCTCTTTTTCTACTCATAATATAACCCTCTCATTTTCTTGTGATATTTTACCTTGTTTAAATAAGGAATTTGAAAATGTTGTTTGTTTTTCTTGGGGTAGTATAGTCATCAGCTACATCCTTTTTAACTCTTGAACTTTCCCATCACAAACAATATCTGTTATTGATATTCCAATTTTTGGTCATTATCGCATATATTGCTAACATCTTCTATTTCATCTTGGAGTGTTGTATCACTTTCAAAATTCTCAGTAGATTGTTCTTTGCTTCCGAAGATGTCATCTATAAGAAATTCATTATCTATATCTTTCAAAATATACTCCTAACTTATGTATCTAAAAATGATGCTAAACTATGGATAGTGAAGAAAACTCCACCGCCTCACTCGTTTTGAAACAATATCGCCATTTTTCCGCAGACGGTCAAGTGTTGCTTGTGAAATATTAAGTTCTTCAGCAGCTTCTTTTTCTTCAGCAATGACTTGCCATACTTTTGTTGTAGATTGTCTAAGCGTTGTCATAATTTACTCCTATTTGTAAATATATGAGAATTATCGCATTAGAGTTTTTTTCTGTACCCAATATATTATAAAAAAAGTGGGTATAAAGAGGGTCTTTTATAAGAGTACTTCTGTATTTATTACTTTGATATATTCACCATCAATATATGCTTTTATCCATTGATAGTATTCTTTAAAGCAGTGCTACTATTTATACCTGATTTTTTAAATCTTGATTCAGCAAAAAATATAAGATTTTGAATTTTTATGTAGTGTCGGTTCTTTTAATAAGTTTAAGTCTTCAATTCCTATAACTTCTTCATATGATATTTTTCCTTTTTTCTTTTGAGAATCAGTCATATAGCTATCCTTGTTAATGTACTCTATACTTTCAATAGCATCTTGTAAAATTCCATTCTCTTGGTTTTTCTCTTGACGTATCTGATTTTGTTTTGCTACTTCTTCTAACCTACCATGGTAATAATCATAACAGAAAAGGCATCAGAAAGAGCTATTTGTTTTTTTAATTTCACTTGAGTATCTTTAAATAAGTTTTCTAAAAATTCAGTTACTTGCTTGTAAAGTATTAAATGATTTGATGAAAATTTGAGTATATGATCTGTTAGTAACTTTCTTTTTGATAAAGGATATAAAGTTTTAGTAATCTTATCGTTATCACTATCAATAACTGTCTCTATATAGTGGTTTTTTTTATATTCGCGTTTAGTATATAATGATGTTGCACTTGACTCCTCATACTCAACATCTTTTTGAACTATATCGTCATTTTCCTCATAGTAAAAAGAATAAAAATCTATATAGAATTCTTTTCTAATTATTTCAGGAATACGATCTAAGAGGCTTTCAATATAGCTATAATGGTTAATGAGCTCTTCATTTGTTTTACTTTCTAAAGATAAAACCTCTATCTCTTTTTTAAAACTTTCAAAATCTAAGTTTTAATAACTTGTCCAGTTCAATATCGTATATTTCAGAGCTATTGTTTTCTAATTGTTTTAAAGCTTCTTCAAAATTTTCTTTTGCTGTTTTTTCTACTATAATAATAGGAATACATTCACTTTGTTGTATAATCTTTGGATTCAATATTTTTTAAAGGGTCAACCCATTTTATCTGTTTATTTATTTCTTCGGATAGACTTTCACAATAAGCATATTTTTTAGTTAGTTTTTTAAAATCTTTTGCTCTAATTCCCATTTCATAAAAAGCATTATTGATTAATTCAAAAATCTTCAAAGTCTTCTATTTCTTTATATTCAGGAGCTTCACGTTTTGGTATACTTTTTTTTATTTTATAAGCCATTATTAGCCGAATTCCCAATGACCCCGAGTACTACCAACCCTTCGTAAAATACCTTGCTCTTTTAGCTTTGCTAAATTTTCTTCAATCTTTCTTTTTGATATACCAACAATATCAGATAGTTTAGATGCAGATATTTTATTATTAAGTTGAATTTCTTTAAGTATCATTTGTTGATTGTCAGTTAGATTACCGACTCTACTACCGACCTTATTACCGACTGTATCTAATAGCTTCTAAAATTGACTGTAATGCGAACTCTATGAAAAGAGTACTTTCTCCATCTGCTCCACAGTCTTCTAAGACCTTATAATACTCTTGTTGCTTATCTCTAATAATACTTTCAATAGGGATAACACTAAAGTAATTGTTCCAGTTATATAGAATCAAACTTTGCCAAAACCTACCCATTCTACCATTTCCGTCTATAAATGGATGGATAAACTCGAACTCATAGTGAAATACACTACTGACAATTAGAGGGTGGGTATCTGTAGTATTTAACCAATGAAATAAATCACCCATTAGTTTTGCTATTTGTCCACTGGGAGGGGCTACATGAACAACACCATTTTCTCCCCTACTCCAACATCACTTGTTCTGTATGTTCCAGCTTTTGTTAGAAGCTCATTCATTAAAATTTTGTGCGACTTTAAAAGCTCTCGTTCATCTTTGTAATTTAAATTGCCAAGTTGTTTATATAAAGCGATTGCACCATTGGCTTCTGCAATTTCATCAACTTTACCTAAAACTCTTTTACCTTCAAGAAGTGCAGTAATTCTCTCTTCGTCTAAAGTACTTCCTTCTATCTGAAGTGTCCCTGTAATAGTTCTAATTTGATTAACTTTTCTTAACATAGGAAGAGTAGATGAGGAATCAATCGCTTCAAGTTTTCCAATACTTAAACTGATTTGACTAATGAGATTAATTATTTTAGTAGTGATTTTAAATGGTGGTGTATAATTCATTTATTACTCTTCTTATTATTATTTAATCTTGATTGTAACATAATAAGTACTTTATAGCTCATAATCAGTCACTTCCATATATTTGTATAGGTAAAGATATATCTATCCTCAGTACACGTTAAATACCTGCTGTTCTATACTATTAATAATGTAGTAAGAAGATTGTTACTGAATGTTTTGTTAAAGTATATTTGTATGGAGGTTTAAAGGAAATAAAATAGTTGCGGAGTATCGTAAATTTAGTGAAATAATTTACTAAAATACTTAAATGTAGTAAAAAGATGTAGTAAAAACAAACAAGCATATCTAATAAGTCCCTAAAATAAGGAACTTACTAAGTTAAAGGTCTAGTGACAACCACACCCTGTACCACAACTCTCACCCTCTTCAGGTTTGTTTTCAGCAGGTATTCCAGTCATAACTTCTTCAGCAGAAGCATCTCTGATATTATTGATAGTAACTGAAAACATTAAAGCTTTTCCAGCTAAAGGATGATTAAAATCAATAGTGATATTTTCCTCACCTATTTCTTTTACTATTACCTGTGTAGTAGCACCATCTTCACCTTGACCGTATAAAGTCATTCCAACTGCTAAATCAATTCCTGCAAATTGATCTTTAGGTACTTCTTGAGAAGCGTCATCGTTAAATTCACCATAAGCATCAGCAGGTTCAACAAGAATATCACCTTTTTCACCAATAGCCATGTTTACAATTCCATTTTCTAAACCAGAAATGATTTGACCTTTACCAAACATAAATACTAAAGGTGCTCCACCCATGTTACTGTCAACAACTGTATCTCCATCTTTTACTTCATATTCAATTGATACGATTTGATTTGCTTCTATTGCCATTTTATTAAGCCTTTTATTTTATTTTTTGAATTTTAGCATAAAACATTTAAAGTGATTTTAAATATTTTTTAGCACTTTTTGCTTGAGAACTTTGAGGGAATTTACTAACTACACCATTGTAAAAAGCTTTTGCATTCTTTTTATCATTTGTTTTATCCATAGATATTGCAGTATTAAGCATTAACTCCGCCATATACGATGCTTCAGAGTAGAGTGAAGCACTTTTTTTATAATATGAAATAGCCTCAGAATAGTTTTTTCTTTTAAAATTCATCTGTCCAATCATATAATGCGCATTTGCTGGTTTATAATTTTTAAGAATTAAATGAGAGTAATACTCTATACCCTTAGTATAATACTGTTTATCGTAAAACGCTTTTGCTTTTTTTGATACATCAGCATTAGACATAGAATCTAAGTCGTTTTTCTTCGCTTTGCTTGGAGTATTTTTTAACTCTTTAGCGACAAGAGATTTAAATTTATTTACATCATCTACTAAAACATTAAATTCATTCTTGTTTACATATGTTTTATTTATAATATCCACAACATTAGTCAATTTTTCTAAAAGTAAAGCATTATTTGTAATTGTCCTAGAATTTTCTTCAGCAATTTCACCTAGACGTTTTCCATATTCATCGGAATTTTTCAAGTCATCACTATTTTTATCTTCTAATTTAGATAATGATCTTTTATTACTTTGTGCTTTTCTACTTAAGCTTTCAATAATACTTTGTAATCCATCAATTCTTTCTCTAAGAGAGTCTACTTCATTTGCTTGGTTATTACTTTTAACAACAATCTTTTTAAGTTTTGTTTTATTTTGAAGAACGGTTTTTTCGCTTGATGTTAATCCATAGGGACTTGGATTATCTAAGTTTCCTGCACCAAATGCTGAGGGTTCCTCAGCAAATAAATTTAGAGAAGTTATAGCTACAAGAGATGCAGCTATTATTTTCTTATACATAAACTACGGAAGAAGAGTAAAATCTACACGGCGATTTTTCGCCCAACATTCTTGTGTTTTATCTTGACATGTAGGATTACTTTCACCGTAAGAAACCATAGTTATTGCAGATGAATCAACACCCTCAGCTACTAAAGCTTTTTTAACAGCGTCAGCTCTTTTTAAACCAAGTGCGAAGTTATATTCATCACTTCCCCATTCATCACAATTACCTTCTAGTTTGATACTGTATTTTAAAGCTGCTTCTTTAGCAACACTAGCACCCATAGAAACTTTATTTTGCATTGCAGTATTGATTGTAAATTCATCAAATCCAAAGTATACAGAACCTAATTTTCCTTCCATCGCAGACATATTTGACATAGCGTTAGTAGAACTAGAAATCATACTATCTTCAGCAGACATTGTTTCACTTTTTACATTCTCAACTTCTTTAACAATCTCTGCTTTTTTCACTGGCTCTTCTACAACTGGTTCTTTATCACTACAACCACTAAAAACTAAAAGTGCTGTAACAACACTAGACAGTACTATACTTTTCATATTTTATTTCCTCTAAAATTTAAATTTAAATTATTATACCAAATATATGTTAATAATCAACTATTATAGTCAGTTGCTACCAATCCATTGCCTGAACTGTTCCATGCTTTAAAGGAAAAAGATAATTTTTATTGTAATTTAATCTTATAATGCCTATAGAACTTTGAGCCTTATAATTTTTAATAAAGATTATTGCATCACCATCTTTTGAAAATCGTGGAAATTCATTGACACCCGTTGCAGTAAGTCTACGAATAAAGTCTGTCTTAGTTGAAATAAGATGCAAATTAAATGTATTGCCAGAGAATGCGTTTGAACTTTCTCTTGCCTTATATACTATGTATTCGTTATGCGCACTACATGCTGCATTACTTTTACCATAATACAGCATCTGCTCAACATCATTACTAGCTATATTTTTAGAAAATACATTTGGATAACCAAGTCTATTTGATATAAATACAATATTTTTATTATCTACAAACTGTCCATTAACATCTATTCCTGAGTACTTTGTAACTTTAGAATATTTTTTACTTTGTACATCATATAAATAAATATCTGCCTGTCCATTTGGAGCCATACTTAAGAGTAGTTTAGTAGAATCATTACTAACATCTGAACATATAATCATACCATCAGAAGAAAGAAGTGTTACACTTGTTCCAAGTCTCATATCGACTTTTTTTAAGCTTGGCTTAGCGCCATCTAAAGATGTATAATAAAACATATTTTGTGCTGTATTTGCCCATTTAGGAAATACATTAAAACCACCACTTACAACGACATGCTGATATGTAAGCGTATAGTCTGAAATAACTAATTCACTTTTCTTTGGTGCAACTATTCTAGAAAAAATTACTTTTCTTTTCATCCATTCTACTGATGGCTCACCCATAAACTCATTTATATCGTAGGCTATAGTATGCGATATAAACATGTAAATATTTTTCTTTTTAATTTTATAGTTCTTATTAAGTACCTGTATAGCATCTTTTAAAAGTTTCATTTTTACATTAAAGTAACCATTGTCATCTTCAAATATCTTATATCTTAAAACATATTTCATATCTTTATTTTCGACAACCACATCGTCTGCTTCATAGTCTGTCTTTCGATAATGTCTATCAACATTAAATAAAGATATAACATTAAGATCAGCAACAAGAGATTTAAAAAATGTCAATCTAAATGTATCATCATACGACGATGAACTTTCTTCTATAGCTATAGAGGGTAATGTTTCAACCTTTTTGATAACTTCTATTGTCGCATCATTTGCAAACAAAAATACTGTAGCTAAGAGCCATGTTAATAATATTTTCAAAAAATTTCCTTTATTTATCTGATATAAGGTCTACACTTAGACTAAATGATTTATTTTGAGGATTACTTGGAAAAAGTATACCCATTAATCTGTCTTTAATCATATCACACTCTTTATTTAAAGCTTGATTTTCAGAATATTTTAATATACGAAAATCAAGTATTTTTCCATAAGCACTAAGTTCAATAATAACCGTCACCTTATGACCTTGAGAGTTCGCTGGTGGTTCAAAGTACTTATAAACTAATCCTTGAATTTTAGCCAAATATTCATTAACTTCATCACCGCTTGAACTCTTTTTGTTTTCTTCATCAATTACTTTTGCTTGCTCATTTTTTACAACTTCTTCTACTGACTGTACACTATTGTTTTCACTTTTTTTAATCTTTTTTTGAATAAGTTCAAGGCGTTTGTTATCAACTTTTTTTTCTTTAACTTTTTTTATTTTAATATCTTTTGTCCAAACATCACTAAAAAGATTTCCAATATCTACTTCTTTTACTTCTTCTGCTGCCTTAGCTTCCTCTTTTTTAATTACGGGAACCTTATTCGCTTTTTTTGTAGGTATAACTACAGTTTCTAATGAGATAGAAATAAAGTTATCTTTGTTAAGTGCAAAAGTATTTATCTTTGTACTTGAAAACATCATATAGAAAAAGAGTGAAAGAAAGAGTGTAAAAAGAGAAAGGGAGATAAAACCACTTACTAGAAAATATGGATTACTTCTATCCATTAGTGGCTAATGAAACATCAGAAAAACCAGCCTGCTTTACAGCAGCTAAAACTGACATAACAACTCCATAGTCTAAAGTTTTATCTGCACTTATGAGTACTGTTGCTTTTAAATCTAAGTTTTTAGAATAAAGTGAGAAATTATCCATAAAAGCATTAAGCTGATAGTTTTGCTTATTTACTTGAATATTTCTTTGCTTATCAATAGTAATATGGACAGGAGGTATTTCTGATAATTGTTTAGAGATTGAACCTTGCGGTAATTTAATTGTTTCTTCATAAATAATATTTGGTGCAATTACCATTAAAATAGCTAAAAGAACAAGCATTACATCCACTAAGGGTGTAATGTTTAATTCGGGTGAATCATCCCAATCATACATATTTAGCCCTTACGAGATAAAAGAGCATCGCTTTGCATTTGTAAGAAACTAACAAGTTCAAAGGATTGTCTTTTTAGTATTTGGTGGTAGGTATATGCAAAAATTGCAACAAATATACCTGCTGCTGTAGCAATTAGAGCATCAGATACTCCAGATGCAATGATAGACATACTGCCACTCGTTTGACCAATATGTGTAAATGTATCTAAGATTGAAACAACTGTACCAAACAAGCCTATAAAAGGTGTTGTAGAAGCAAAAATAGAAAGGATAGATAATCCTTTTGTAGCTTCTTTTGTTGCAGCCATCATAGCTAAACTTAAAATCTCTTTTGAAACACTTAAAGTACTTTTTATAAAGTTTTTTAAAAAAGATTTGTCACTTACAGTTGAAGCTCCCATAAGTAATGATTCAAAAGAATCAGTCTCATCCGAAAGCCAACTGCTAAGAGAAAAATAACGATAGAAAAATACCCAATTTAAAATTATAAAATATAATGATAACAAAGCCAATACTCCAATAGTAACCGAATGGCTCTTTAGATAAAAGTCTATTAATTCGTTAGTCATAAGCTATATTAATCTTTGTGCAGCTGATTCTATTTTAGCAGAAACAACAGCAATTGCTGGATTAGAGTCTGCGATTGAACTTATAAGTTCTTTTGCATCTTCAAGTGCTTGTGCGATAGCGCTTTCGTTTTCACCACGAATAGCTACGGCACCCTCAACCAATACAATTACTTTTTCTTCATCAACATTAACAACACCCCAGTTAATCAAAATTGATTCAACTGTTTTGTCATCTTTTTCGATGTCGATAACACCAGCTTCTAATAAAGTTGACAATGAAGAGTGATTTGGTAAAACACCAAACTCTCCCTCTTCACCAGGAAGAGTTACACTCACAGCATTACCATCAAAGATTATACCGTTTGGAGTTAAAATTTCAAGTTTTAAAGTATCCATTATAGTCCTTTATTTCTAATTACTTAGATTTTTGCTTTTCAGCTTTAGCGATTGCTTCATCCATATTACCAACCATATAAAAAGCTGATTCTGGCATATGATCGCATTCACCATCAAGAATCATTTTGAAACCTTTAATAGTATCTGCAAGTGTTACATATTTACCAGGCGCACCTGTAAATACTTCAGCAACAAAGAATGGTTGAGAAAGATATTTCTCAATTTTACGAGCCCGTTCAACAACATTTTTGTCATCTTCAGAAAGCTCATCCATACCAAGAATCGCAATGATATCTTGAAGATCTTTATATTTTTGAAGTGTTTGTTGAACACCACGAGCTACACCATAATGTTCTTCACCTAAAATTTGTGGATCAAGTAGTCTTGAAGTTGAATCCAATGGATCAACTGCAGGATAAATACCTTTTTCAGCAATTTTACGGTTAAGAACTGTAGTTGCATCTAAGTGAGCAAAAACAGAAGCTGGAGCAGGATCCGTTAAATCATCCGCTGGTACATATACCGCTTGAACTGAAGTAATTGAACCAGTTTTAGTTGATGTAATTCTATCTTGTAATGCACCCATTTCACGAGCTAGTGTTGGCTGGTAACCAACAGCTGATGGGATACGACCAAGAAGAGCTGACATCTCAGAACCAGATTGTGCAAAACGGAAAATATTATCGATAAACATCAATACATCAAGACCTTTTTCATCTCTAAAATACTCAGCCATAGTGATACCAGTAAGCGCAATACGGTTACGCGCTCCTGGAGGCTCACTCATTTGACCGTAGCACAGTGCAACTTTGTCAAGTACATTAGAATCTTTCATCTCGTGGTAAAGGTCATTTCCTTCACGAGTTCGCTCACCAACACCAGCAAATACTGATAAACCATCATGACCATGTGCAACATTATGAATAAGTTCCATGATAATTACAGTTTTACCAACGCCAGCACCACCAAATAATCCAACCTTACCACCTTTTGAATATGGAGCAAGTAAATCAACAACTTTGATGCCTGTTTCAAACATTTCAGTAGTAGTTGATTGATCAACTAATGGTGGAGGTGCGCGGTGAATTGACCATGTCTCAGAATCAGTAATCTGATCCCCATCATCAATAGTTTCACCAATAACATTAAAGATGCGTCCTAAAACTTTATCCCCAACTGGAACTTTAATCGGAGCACCAGTTGCTTTAGCATCCATACCACGAACTAAACCTTCACTCATATCCATTGCAATCGTTCTAACACGACCATCACCTAAGTGAGCTGCAACTTCTAATACTAAACGAGTAGTATTTCCTTCTAAACTTACTTGAACTTCGATTGCTTCGTTTATTGCTGGAAGGTAACCATCAAAATCAACATCAACAACCGGGCCCATAACCTGGCTTATTTTACCAATCATATTTTTCTCCATTATTTCATCGACTCCACACCACTAATAATCTCTATTAGTTCTGTAGTAATAGCAGCTTGACGCGCTTTGTTAAACTTAACTTTCAAGACCTTAACCATATCTTTAGCATTGTTTGTTGCTGTATCCATTGCCTGCATTCTTGCACTATGTTCAGCAGCAAGTGAATCTAAAAGTGCATAGTACATTGCATATTCAACATATCTATTTACTAAAGAATCTAGCATATGTTCTTCATCTTGTGCTTCAATCTCAAGTACCGAATTTTGAACTTCACTACATTCATATTGAGAACCATCAACTGGTAATACATGCGATACATGTAACTCTTGTGTCATCATATTTTTAAATCCATTATAGATTATATGTAGACCATCGATTTTACCATCTTTATAGTCTTCAATAGAAGCAGCTATAAACTCATCAGATCTTGTTTTATCAGGTTTTGAACTTAAATTAATCACTGAATCAAATAATTCAACTTCATTATATTTAAAGAACTCAACACCTTTCTTACCGATTCCGCGCAAGCGTACTTTTACATTTTTATCTTTGTATTCTTTGATAAGTTTTTTAACAGCTTTAATAGTTTGAATATTAAAACCACCACATAAACCTTTATCAGCAGTAACAAAAACAATATCTACCATTTTTGGATTTTCAATCTCTGCAAAACAGCGATTGTCAATTCCACCAATTTTAGAACATTTAATACGCCCAGCTATTTCGGCAATTACCTGATTCATTTTGTCAGCATAAAGACGAGAACGACGCGCTAATTCTTCAGCACGACGAAGTTTTGCAGTACTTACAAGCTTCATTGCCCGTGTCGTCTTTTGAGTATTTGAAACACTCTTTATCTGTCTTTGAATATCTTTAAGGTTTGCCATTATGCTTTCCTTATGCCGCTACGAAGCTAGCTTTGAATTCTTCAAGAGCTTTCATTAACAATGCTTTTGTATCATCATCAACTTTTGAATTACTTCTAATATTCTCAAATATTTGAGGATAAGAAGCTTCTATAAACGGATAAAGTTCAGCTTCAAAACGCACTACATTTGATGGAGCGAAATCATCTAAGAAACCTTCGTTACCAGCAAAAATAATTGTAACTTGTTTTTCAGCAGAAAGTGGAGAAAAAGGTCCTTGTTTAAGAACTTCTACCATTCGTTGCCCTCGTTCGAGTTGATTACGAGATGTTATGTCAAGATCAGATGCAAACTGAGCAAATGCTTGAAGTTCACGGTACTGAGCAAGATCAAGTCTTAAAGTACCAGCAACTTGCTTAGTAGCTTTAATTTGAGCCGCACCACCAACACGAGACACAGAAAGACCAACATTAATCGCTGGACGCACACCCGAGTTAAATAATTCAGTTTCAAGGAAAATCTGACCATCTGTAATTGAAATAACATTTGTAGGAATGTATGCCGCAACATCACCCTCTTGAGTTTCAATAATAGGAAGTGCAGTAAGTGAACCTGCTCCCTCTTCATCACATAATTTTGCAGCACGCTCTAATAAACGAGAATGGATATAAAAAACATCACCTGGATATGCTTCACGACCTGGAGGACGACGAAGAATAAGTGACATTTCACGGTATGCAACTGCATGCTTAGATAAATCATCATATACGATAAGACCATGTCTTGCGTTATCACGGAAATATTCACCCATTGCAACACCAGCATATGGAGCTAAAAATTGAAGTGCAGCAGCTTCAGCAGCTGTTGAAGACACAACAATTGTATATTCCATTGCACCATGTTCTTCTAAACGACGAACAATTTGAGCAACTGTAGATTCTTTTTGACCAATAGCAACATATATACAAGACACACCGTTACCTTTTTGGTTGATAATAGCGTCAAGAGCAACTGTAGTTTTACCAGTTTGTCTATCACCGATGATAAGCTCACGCTGACCACGACCAATTGGAACAAGTGCATCAATAGCCTTAATCCCAGTTGATAAAGGCTCATGAACTGATTTTCTGTTCATAATTCCAGGTGCTTTTTCCTCAATGAAACGATACTCAGTAGCTTCAATTGGACCTTTTCCGTCTATTGGTTCACCAAGTGCATTTACAACACGACCCAAAAGTGCATCACCAACTGGAACTTTAAGAAGTTTTCCAAGTCTTTTAACTGACATACCTTCACGAAGTTCTGTACCAGCACCAAGTATAACAATACCTACTGCACTTTCTTCAAGATTCATTACTAAACCTTGTGTACCATCTTCGAACTCTACCACTTCTCCTGCCATAACATTGCTAAGTCCGTAAACTTGTGCAACACCATCAGCATAAGAAACAATCTTACCTGTTTCGTTAATATCAACACTTAATTCAAAGTTATCGATACGCTCTTTAATTATTGAGCTGATTTCATCAGCTTGAATTTTTGCTACCACTATTGTTCTCCTCTTATTGAAGTTAAATTGCTTTTACTATATGTTCTATAAATTGACTATTGATTCTGGTTTTTGAAAAATTAATTTCTATACCTAAATCTTCTACATCCACTTTAATTCCATTAAAATCATCTTCAACGAATGCAAGTGTAATTGTAGAGTCAAACTTCTTACTTAAACCACTACTTAATTCTTTCATAGTTTTAGCATCTATCATAGAATTGCTATAAACTTGACCTTCATAAGTCTTAGTTGAAGACGCTATATTTTTTCTTAATTCTTGCGAAATTGCAGGAATAATATTAATACGCTTGTTTTCAACAAGTAATCTAATTAAATTATTGATTCTAGTAGATTTAACTGAGGCTACAGCTTCTAATAAAATTTCTAATTTATCTTTTGCGCTTACATTAGGATTATCTATTATTTGCACAAATTTCTTATTTTTAAAAGAATCTGCTAATGTAGAAAAAACTTCTTCCATATTTTGTATAGATGCTAGATCAGATCCATCATTCATTGCTTTAATATATTTTTTTGCGATTAATTCTTCCATTATGCAACCTTCTTCAAGATAACATTAGCCATAGCTTCTTTGTCAAAGCCATCACTGCTCTTACTTAAGACTTCACTAAGCACATCTTCTACAACTGTTCGAACCATTTTTCTTTGTTCAAACTCTACTAACGAAGTATTTTGTTTTACTAAAGCTTCTAACTCAGTATCACACTGCAACATTATGTTATCATTAACAAGCTTATTCTCTTTTTTTGCAGACACAGCTAAGTCTTCTGCAAATTTCTCTGCATCTGATATCTTAGCTAAGGCCTCTTTTTTAAGAGAAATAGTTTCGCTTAACTTATCTTGAACTTTTTTAAGCTCATCAGAAATTCCAACTGATCTAGCATTAAAATAGTCCTTCATTGGTTCTGCAACAAGGTACCATACAAGTCCCGCAAACAATAAAAAGTTTACAGTTCTTTGTATAATATCTGTATCTGCATGTTCTGCACTAGATGCTAATGCAAAAGTTGACATAGTTAGTAAAGTTACTAAAATTCTATTCACATAAGATCCTTTATATTTGACTAAATTTAGCTTTTACAGCTTCTGAAAAATGTGGAACTTGTGACATTAATTCACCCGTCAACTCATCTTTAGATTTAGATAAAGCTTTTTCAAACTCTATATATTCGCTTGCTAATTCAGCGCGTCTTGCCTCTAATTTACTATCAGCTAATTCCTTAGCATCCGTAATAACTTTCTCCCTCAAGGCCGCAGATTCGAGTTTAGCATTCATAATTATTGACTCAGCTTTTGAATGTAACGCTTGGATTTCATCATCATTATTACCTATTTTATCTAGGTCTTTTTTAATGTCTTCATCGCGTTTATTCATAAAACTAAACAATGGATTATAAAGCCAACTGTTTAAAACGGCTATAAGCGAAAGAAATACAACAAATGTAGCCAAAAGTAGTATCGGATTTATATCTAACATAGCACCTCCTAAAAGTTGCGCAATTATACTATGTCAATATTGAAAGGATAGTTAAAGTTGAGAAAAATTTGTAAATTTATTTAGAAACTTATTAATTTGATCTTCATTGTCAAATTCTATTGTCACTTTATTTGAAGAAGTTTTTGTCTTAAGTCCAAGAGAATTCAACTTATTTTGTAAATGAGAGAAATCATAGAGTTTTTCTACAGGTTTTTGTGCAGTGATTATATCATTGCTTTTTTTACTTTTAATCATTGATTCAACATCACGCACACTAAGTTTTTGTCCAATAATAGAATGAACCATTACCTGCTGTTGCTTTTCATCTAAACCAACCAAAACTTTAGCATGTCCAGCTGTTATTTTTTTCTCTAACAATGCTTTTTGTGTTTTTGATGATAACTGAAGAAGTCTTAATGTGTTTGTAATATGTGTTCTACTTTTATGAATCATTAAAGAAAGTTCTTGATGAGTAATTTCATGTATTTTAATGAGTTCTTCATAAGACCGTGCTAGTTCTATCGCATTAAGATCTTCTCTTTGAATATTTTCAAGAAGAGCTAGTCTTCTCATCTTATCCTCGTCACTACTTACTATAATGCAACGAATAGTTTTAAGCTTTGCAAGCTTAGATGCACGAAGTCTTCTCTCTCCTGCAACTAATACATAACCATCAATATCTTCTTTTACTATAATAGGTTGTAATAATCCATCATTTCTTATAGATTCTGAAAGTTCACTAAGTGCTTCTTCATCAAAGAATTTTCTTGGTTGAAAAGGGTTTGGTCTAATATCTTTTAGAGATATTTCAGATACAGCATCTTTTTGTGTACCCTCGTTTTCATAAGATTCGTCTATTTCGCCAAAAAGTGCGTCTAAACCTCTACCTAATGCCATTGCTTTCATTACTTCATAATCGCTTGTGCTAGATTTTGATACGCTATTGAACCACTTGATTTTACATCATACAAAATTGCAGGTTTTCCAAATGATGGAGATTCAGCTAATTTTACATTTCTTGGAACAACTATATATTTATCATGAGTGTCTTTAAAAAGTTTACCTTTAAAATGCTGTCTTAAGTCTGCAAAAACTTGTTTAGAAAGATTATTTTGTGAAGAATACATTGTTGGTAAAAAACCTTTAATGCTTAATTTCGGATTTATAGACTTTCTAACAAGCTTCACTGTATTTAACAGTTGTGCTAAACCCTCTAATGCAAAAAAATTCACACTGAATAGGAATAAGCACAGAGTTAGATGCCGAAAGAGCATTTATAGTCATTGGTCCAAGTGCTGGAGGAGAATCAATAATTATATAATCATAATCTTTTTTAACATTTGCTATTGCAGCCTTCAAGACAAGTTCACGACCTTTTGTATTTTCAGAATCATAATACTCTTTTTCAATTCCAACTAAGCCAATATTTGATGGGGCTAAATGAAGTGTAGGTAAATCTGATTTTAATATAATATCTTTTAATTTTTTTGTTCCAATAAGTACATGGTAAATGTTAAACTCATAGTCATTCCTATGAAAGCCCAAAGAAGTAGTTGCATTAGCCTGAGGATCTGCATCAATAAGGAGTACTTTTTTTTCAGCTACAGCAAGTGATGCAGCTAAATTTACAGCAGTAGTTGTTTTACCAACTCCACCTTTTTGATTTGCAATTACTATTATTTCACTCATCTTGTACTATATATCCTCTCGCCATTTATTATTAGGGAACCATCGCTTTGCAGGATAGCTTTATCTAATGATATTTTTAAGCTATTCTTATGTGTAAAAAAAGTCTTTATTAGCTTCAAATTCTATCTTATATTTACTAAATATTTGCTTCCATGAGAGCCTTTTTTCAATAAGTTTGAAATATTTTTCAAGTAATGATTCTCGTGAAATAGAAACATCAAGTGAAGCAAATTGCAAGGGAGCCCTTACTAAGTTTACTCCAAGCCCACAAACAAGGTTATCATCTAGAATATTTGTAATCATCCCGCCAATTTTTAAATTATTTATATATAAATCATTTGGCCATTTTAGCCAAACTTTGGAATCTAAGTCATTTAAAACTTCTTTAAAAATAAAGGAGAAATATATAGATGCTGATTCTAACTTTAAATCAGAAGGAAGCGATTTTAAAGGAAGCGCAAAAGAGAGAAACAAATTACCCTTTAAACCCTGCCAAGAATTGTTTCTACTTCCCACTCCATTTGTTTGAATATCACAGACTACTGCATGAGGAGCTTTAATAGATTGATTTTGAAGTGATTTTTTTAAATATATTTGTGAAGAATCAAGTGTATCAAGATAAGATATTATCAAGGCTTAATCTTTTTCCATTTATATAAGAACTAATACTAACTTCTTTCTTTGATGGTGCTTGAACGCTATGTACTTGAATACTTCCTTTTTTACATCCAACAACAATATAATCATTTTCTATTTTTAAAATTTTTCCACTTTCATTTATACTCTCTTTTTCTTCTAAGAGTATTTTTTTTAATTTCAATCCACTTTGCAAGTAAATTCCAGGCCAAGGTGTAAATGCTCTGTATTTATTGTAAATGTCAGTGGCATCATCAAAACTAACTTCACCATCTGCTTTTGTTATTTTTTTACAATGCGAGGCTTGTGCATCATCTTGAGCTTGGGCTGTATATGATTTAAAATTTTCCAATATATCTAAAGTCAATTCACACGCAACTTCAGTAAGTCTAAGAAACAAATTTCCCTGCATCTCATTATGAGGAACTTCTAAAGTAGAGATTTTTAATATATCTCCAGTATCAAGTCCTGCTTCCATAAGCATTGCTGTTACACCTGTCTTTTTATCGTCATTTAAAAGTGTTTGTTGAATGGGACTTGCGCCTCTATACTGAGGTAAAATACTTGCATGAAGATTAATACATGGCGCATGGTCTAAAATACTCTGAGGTAAAATCTGTCCATAAGCCGCTACAACAATATAATTGCACTCTATTTCTAAAAGTTTTTTAACCACTTCTTCATCTCGTAATCTATTGGGTTGGTACACTGCTATCTTTTGTGTATCGGCAATCCCTTTAACAAGGGGAGAAGTCATCACTCTTTTTCTTCCAACTGCTTTGTCGGGTTGTGTATATACTGCTACAACATCAATATTTTCAGCATCTATGAGCGTTTTTAGAATTTCTTCAGCATAATGGGGTGTCCCCATAAAAATAATTTTCATGATTCAACCTTAAAAAGTGTTCCGCCTAGATGCTTACCTTGAAGTAAATAACTTTTCACATCACTTAAATCAAATCCAGTTGCTAAGAACATATTAATATTGTTATCTAAAAGATACTGCGCAGCTTTTAATTTTGTAACGATTCCACCTGTTGCGAAAACATTATTTGGTGTTACATCTTTTTGTAATTCTTTTTTATCTATAGAGCTAACTATTTTTAAGACCTTTGCATCTGTATGCGCTCGAGGGTCTTTGTCATAATAAGCATCTATATCTGATAAAATCACTAAGATATCAGCATCTATATCTTTTGCAACATACGCTGAGAGTTGATCGTTATCTCCAATCTCAAGTTCTTCTGTTGAAGTTGCATCATTTTCATTTATTATAGGTACGACATTATTTTCTAAGAGTATTTCAACTGTATTTCGGATTCTCTGCGTGTCATCAGATATATGTAGGTTTTTAGAAGTAATAAGTAATTGTGCACATAAAACATCATGCACAGCAAGTTTCTTTGAATAGGCTCGCATTAAAATCGATTGACCCAGAGATGCTAAGGCTTGCTTGTTTTCTATTATACTTCTATCGAGTTGTAGTTTACTATAACCCGCGGAAACTGCACCCGAAGATACTAAAATAACTTCATTTTCTTTGTTAAGCTGAGCAATAAAATCTACAAGTGCTTGCATTCGCTCTACTGCAATAACATTATCTTGTGTTAAAACAGCAGAACCAACCTTAAGTACGATTCTACTCATGTTTAGTCTCTATCAGACTGTACTAAATTAAATAAAGAATATTTTAATGCTTCTATATTTTTGCTTGTTGCTGAAGATATAGGTGCAACTAAATAGGGAAGTTTTTTATCATAACCTAAAGTTTCATCTGCGGAGTCTTGAACATAAAAAGGCATTGCAGTATCAAATTTAAACTCATTTGAATACGAAGGCTTCAATCCAAGTAAGTCTAAAAAGCCATTGATTAAATCGTTGAGCTCCTCAGGTGGAACTATATCTAAACGAGTAAGCGCAATAGCGTACTTGCTCTCTCCTAACTTAGAAGAAAACTCTGAAATCTCTTCTTTAAGAACTTCGATTTGTTCTTTTAAGTCTCTATATGAAGCTAAATCAACCATATAAAGAAGCGTTTTTGTTCTCTCAATATGTCTTAGAAATTGAATTCCAAGACCTTTACCCTCATGTGCTCCACCGATAATTCCAGGAATATCAGCCATAACAAATGATTCAAAGTCACCAATATTTACTTGACCAAGCTTTGGAGTAAGTGTTGTAAATTCATAGTTAGCAATCTCTGGACGAGCATTAGAAACTCTTGATATAAGCGTAGATTTTCCAACATTAGGAAAACCAACAAGTCCAACATCAGCTATAAGTTTTAAATCAAGTTTGATGCTACGCGTCTCACCTTTTTCACCAGGTTGCGCATAGGTTGGTCTTTGATTTGTTGATGATTTAAAATGAGTATTGCCTAATCCACCTTTACCACCGATGATAAATTTTGCTTCTTGACCATGTATAAGCATGTCAAAAAGAACATCACCCGTATCAGCATCTATAATCTGTGTTCCAGGAGGAACGATAACTATCTTTTTAGCTCCTGACTTTCCAGTACAATTAGAGCCTTCACCCTGTGCTCCGCCATCTGCTTTTATATGCATTTTTCTTTGAAAGTGAGAAAGTGTATGTGTGTTGTTATCACATCGAAACCAGATATCTCCACCTTTTCCACCATCTCCTCCATTTGGACCACCATTTAGTACAAACTTTTCACGACGGAATGCTACACAACCTTGTCCACCTTTACCTGATGATACTGTTAGTTCGACACTGTCTGTAAACATTATTATTCCTTGTTATTTTTAAAAAATTTCTACTAAATTGTGATTTATATCTTTGAGGGTTATAGAGGCATTTACCCCTATAATGTTATAGAATTATATTATGCAGCAGGTATAACTGAAACTTGTTGACGCTTTTTGTCTTTACGCTCAAAAGCAACTGTACCTTCAATTAAAGCAAATATTGTATGGTCTTTTCCCATTCCAACATTGTTTCCTGGATGAACCTTAGTTCCTCTTTGACGAATAATGATGTTACCAGGAATTACAACTTCCCCACCAAACTTCTTTACACCAAGTCTTCTACCGGCTGAATCACGATTATTCTGTGTACTACCCTGCCCTTTCTTATGTGCCATCTTTGTCTCCTTAAATTTAGTTCCTAAATTAAAGGAACCTTTTGTTTTATTTAAAGTAAAAGGAACGCATCCTTTTACTACGCTAACGCTTAGTTTGTATTATGCAGCTATTTTCGTAATTCTAACACGCGTGAAGTCTCTTCTGAAACCTCTTTTTACTTTACTGTCTTTACGACGACGCTTTTTAAAGATAATGACTTTTTTGTCACGACCTTCGTTAATAACTTCAGCAGTTACTTTAGCACCTTCAACAAAAGGAGCTCCCATTTTAAGTTCACCAGCGTTAACTGCTAAAACTTCTGTTATTTCGAATGTAGCTTTAGGCTCAAGAGACATTTTGTCTAGTAAAAGGATATCACCTTCTTGAACTTTATACTGCTTACCACCGTTTTTGATAATTGCGTACATTAATATTTCCTTATAATTCTATTAAAAAAGTTCGCAATTATAGCCAACTTAGCTTTAAGTTTAGTTTAATTAGTTTAATAATGCCACAGCATCTATTTCTACAAGTGCATTTTTAGGTAGAGTTTTTACCGCTACAGTTGCACGAGCAGGCTTATGCATGCCGAATGCTTCTTCATATATTTCGTTAATAACTCCAAAATCATCCATAGATGCTATAAATATAGTAGTTTTAACAACTTTATTTATAGCACTTCCGGCTTCTTCTAAAACAGCTTCTAAGTTTTTAAGGACTTGCTTTGTTTGAACAACTACATCATCTTCTAACATTACACCCTCTGGTGTTAAGGCGATTTGACCTGAAGTATATACCATACCATTAGCTACAATTGCTTGAGAGTATGGACCTATTGCGGAGGGTGCTTTATCTGTTTGTACGAATTTCATTTAATTTTCTTCCTTTATTTCATTAAGTATATTTTCAAAATAATCTTGGGTTCTATAACCATAGTCTTCATAAATTTTCTCGCCATTAGCTTTTAGAAAAAAAATGCTTTGGTAGAAAAGATACTTCATTGAACCTTTTATCTATAGTATGTCTCTCTTTTGATAGATGCAAAAGCACATAGTCCTTTTTTAACAAGCCTAGTATTTTTTCATCTTTAAGCGTTATGTCTTCAAACTCTCTACACCATTTACAATAATCTGATGTAATAAATAAATAAACTTTTTTATTCTCTGCCTTAGCTTGCTTGAGTGCTGCTTCGTAATTATTTGGCCAATCTATACTCGATGCAAATAAACTACTCACCAAAGCCAGCATAATAAATATCTTTTTTCATCATTATCTCCATTGTTTAATTAAGTTTTTAAAAACTTGGAAAAGTCCTTCTACTTCAGCTCTCGTTGTTCTTTCATTGAGACCATGAATCGTATCATTTTTAACGCCAAACTCTATAACTTCAATCCCAAATCCTGCAACAAACCTTGCATCTGATGTTCCACCAGCCGTTGAATGTTCTGGTTTAATACCTGTTACACTTTCTATCGCCCTATCAATATTGTGGACAACTTTGCTATCTGCATTTGTTCTAAATGGATACGAACCTTGTGTTAATTCTAGCTCATAATCTAAACCATCAAGGTGCTTATCAACAAACATTCTAACTTCTTTTTGTGAGGTGATCGTGGTATTTCTAACATTAAACATCATTTTAAGTTCATTAGGACTTACATTTGTAACTTGCATTCCCGCGCGAATATCAGTTATAACAAACTTACTTGGAGAAAAAAATTCATCACCATCATCTATATTTACACCTGCCATATTTCCTAAAACTTGCGCTATTTTATGTATAGGATTTATTGCTTTTTCTGGATATGCCGCATGACCTTGCTTACCCTTTAATGTAAGATAACCATTTATAGAACCTCGTCGCCCTATTTTAATAGCATCCCCAAATATATTTGAACAGGTTGGTTCAGCCACAATTACAGAGTCGGGTAACATATCTTTTTCTTTAAGATACTCTAAAACTTTTACAGTTCCATTAATTGCTTCGCCCTCTTCATCAGATGTAAGAAGTAAAGACAATGTTCCGCAAAAACTTTCGCTAACTTTTACCGCTTGAATAAACGCTGCAAGTCCACCTTTCATATCTTGTCCACCGCGACCATAAATAAAGCCGTCTTTTTCTACCATCTCATAAGGATTTGTATCCCAGCCTTTTCCAGCAGGAACTACATCAACATGTCCAGCGAAACAAAGATGATCACCCTCTGAAAATTTCTTATATATAAAAAGGTTTTTTACATCTTCTTTATCAATTCTTATTGCAGTGAAACCCTCTAAATAAGACTCTATAAAATCTAAAAGTCCGCCATCGTCAGGTGTTTCACTTTTACTCTCAATCAGCTTTTTAAGTAATTCTATAAGCTCCACTAGATGCTACTTGGATTATCATAGAATATATAAGGCGTAGAATAGTTACTTATTTCAAAATATGATTTTTTTTCACCCTCATCTTGTATATAATTAAAATTAGCATCTACATAGCCATAACCGTAACGATAATGTCTAGGCGTATTGCCATCTGTACTTGTAGCTGTTGAGAGTTTATCAACTTTAATAAACCTCTTCACAAGTTTATCACCCATATAAATATCTAAGACACCATCCGTACCTGTCCAGTTTTGGATACTACGACCTAATTTGTTTTGCGTTTCTTGCGTACATGCTGTAAAGAGTACTATAAACGAAATACTCAACAGTAAAATATATTTTTTCAAATACTTCTCCATTCATAAATTATTATGTGGATTATACAGTTATAAGATTAATATAGTAAAATGTCAAAATAATTATAATTAAGGTTATTCAATGGATTTTATCTTCAATACAAATGTTCAGTTTTTTATTTTCGCTTACCTTATTGGTGGTATACCTTTTGGTCTTATTCTTGCTAAGAAATTTGCAGGTGTAGATATCAAAGCAAGCGGTAGTGGTAGTATTGGTGCTACAAATGTTTTACGCGTTGTTAAGCAAAGTAATCCTGTTCTTGCAAAAAGACTAGGGGCGGCTACATTAATCCTAGATGCAATGAAAGGTTTAACGGTCTTGGCATTTGCATATCTTAGTGGTTTAAGTGAAGCTACATTATGGGGAATTGCTGTTTTATCTGTTATAGGGCACTGTTTTTCACCTTATTTAAATTTTGAAGGTGGCAAAGGTATAGCAACTGGAATGGGTGTAATGTTATTTATGCTTCCACTAGAAACTCTCATTGCGCTCGTTGTTTGGGCAATTGCTGCTAAAGTGATTAAAATTTCTTCCATCTCTTCACTTATAGGAGTAGCTGCTTTACTTACTTCGAGTTTTTACATTCACCCTGAGATGTCACATGCTCCAGTTGTATTGATCGTATTTATACTTTACTATAAACATATTCCAAATATTGTTCGTTTATTTAAGGGTGAAGAAAAGCAAGTCGTATAATGACTATCTATATAGAAGACCTAAGATTCCAATGTATTATTGGTATCTTAGACTACGAACGACTTTCTCCTCAAGACATCATCATAAACATAGAGATTGACTATACTTATGAAAATGATTTTATTAACTATGCTGAGCTAAGTAATTTCACAAAATCACTGATGATTAATAATAAATTTTTACTTATTGAGGATGCTTTACTTACTTTAGCTACTAAACTTAAAGAAGAATTTTCTAAGATTGAAAAACTTCGATTAAAAATCACAAAACCATCCATTTTACCCGACTGTAAGGTAAGTGTCAGTAATTCATCCTGCTTTATTTCTTAATCCAAAATTAAAGTTTTTTTAAACAAACTTGAAAAAAACTTTAAAGTAATCTAAAATTATGCTATCATTCGTTCAAAATAAATATACATAATAGGACAATATTAATGCGCATTCTTATCATTGAAGATGAAGTAACATTAAACAAAATGATTGCTGAGGGACTTAAAGAATATGGTTACCAAAGTGATGTAGTTGAAACGCTTAAAGATGGAGAGTATTACCTTGACATTCGTAACTACGATTTAGTACTTATGGACTGGATGCTTCCAGATGGAAACTCAATAGATATCATTGGTGATATTAAATCAAATACACCTAAAACTGTTGTAGTTGTACTTTCTGCGAGAGATGATAACGAAAGTGAAGTTGAAGCCTTAAGAGCTGGTGCTGATGATTATATTAGAAAACCTTTTGACTTTGATGTTTTAGTAGCTAGAATCGAAGCGCGTCTTCGTTTTGGCGGATCTAACATCATCGAGATTGAAGACCTAATCATTAATCCTGAAGAAGAAAAAATTACCTATAAAGAGCAAGAAATAGAACTTAAAGGGAAACCTTTTGAAGTACTTACTCACCTAGCGCGTCACCGTGATCAAATTGTTTCTAAAGAACAACTTCTTGATGCAATTTGGGAAGAACCTGAGCTTGTAACTCCTAATGTAATTGAAGTTGCGATTAATCAGATTAGACAAAAAATGGATAAACCACTAGGAATAACAACTATCGAGACTGTTCGTCGTCGTGGTTATAGATTTTGTTTTCCAAAAGAACTTGATTAATAACTAACTTAAATTTATAACCTTTTTTGGTTATAAATTTACACCTCACAAAGAAGAAACACATGTTTTCAAAAAAAAGCATTCGTAGAAATTTTCTCATTCAAATCCTTATAGCTTCACTTTTACTAATTTTTAGCTTTTCTTTTATCCTGTATTTTTATATAGAAAAATCAATTTATGAAGAAAAACATCAAGAACTAATAAACTATGCAAAAAATATTGCTTTAAATAAAGATGTAAATTCAATACATTCAGATAATAGCAATACTTTACTTGGCTTAGATATTCAAATAATCTACCTTAAACAGATGCACTCAGAACTTGATATGTACGAAAAAGAGAAAGATAAATATACATACTTGACATTAATATATCCATTTGATTCAAAAAAAAACAGCTATCTAAAAATAACAAAAGAGATATCTCAAACAAAACGAATTCTAGATAAAATCCTTAATTATATTTTCATGATTAACATTGTTGGATTTTTACTTATATTTATCTATGCTGTTGCTGTTTCTAAAATGCTTATTAGCCCAATTCAAACTTTAAGTGCCAGACTCTCCAATATGAATGAACATCTTATAAACCCTATTAAAGTCGAGACCTTACCTACAGAGTTTGAGCCTTTAGGGGAAACAATAAACCATCTTCTTACAAGAATTCAAAACTTTGTAAAGTACCAAAAAGAACTTTTCATTGGAACTGCGCATGAACTCAAAACTCCACTTGCAGTTATAAAACTAAAGAATCAAGTCACACTTATCAAAAAACGCTCCGCAGAGGAGTATATAGAAGCCCTAAAGGTTACAAACAAGACTGTAGATGAGATGAACATCATTGTGTCAAATATTTTGAATATAGGACGCCAAGAAGGTGCACAATTAGAAAAGCCTGTAGAGATAGATATTATTGCTTTTTTAAGAGAAAAAGCAAATGATTTTCAGTTACTAGCATCAAATGAAGGAAAAAATCTTGAAATGAGTTTTGAGCCAAGTGGATTTATGGCAAATCTTCAGTTATCACTCCTCAATCAGATTGTTCAAAATTTTCTGCAAAATGCTCTTAAGTTTACATCAAAAAATGGAAGAGTTTTACTCAAGAGTTCTCAAGATGATTTTGGTCTTCTTATTGAAGTGATTGATGAAGGCTGTGGAATCGATGAAAGCATAGACTTATTTGCCCCTTTTAAGCGTCAAGGAAATAAATCTGGCGTTGGACTTGGTTTATTTTTAGCAAAAAGTGCCTCAGATGCTTTAGGTGCTAGAATAAAGATTAGAAATAGACTTGATGGTATCGAAGGAACAACTGCATCATTACAATTAAACTCTAAATTATCCTGTACACTTCCAAGAAACTGAGCTGTTTAAAAAATACTAAAGC
The DNA here is from genome assembly GCA_030949825.1 of Sulfurimonas sp. Lineage (GTDB taxonomy): Bacteria > Campylobacterota > Campylobacteria > Campylobacterales > Sulfurimonadaceae > Sulfurimonas. The sequence goes on along the minus strand of JAUZSC010000041.1, from coordinate 28,304 downwards.
TTTATTTAGCTATAAATCGAACATAAAAATAAAACTCTAGAATATATAAGGTTTTTAAATGGCTCTAATAATTAATGATGAATGTATAGCATGTGATGCATGTCGTGAAGAATGTCCTACAATAGCAATCGAAGAGGGAGATCCAATTTACTACATCGATCCAGATAGATGTACTGAATGTGTAGGTATTTATGATGAACCTGCTTGTATATCAGTATGTCCTGTAGACTGTATAGTCCCAGATAAAGACAATGTTGAGTCTATTGCAGAACTTCAATTTAAATATAAAAATCTAGAAATCGAAGAATAAAGGAAAAGTAAAATGGCAAAAAGAGTTTGTGTCATAGATATCGGCTCTAATTCCATCAGAATGGCAATTTATGAGAAAACATCTCGTTTTGCTTTTCATCTCCTTTATGAAACAAAAAGTAAAGTTCGACTTTCCCAAAATATTTATCAAAATTCTGGAAATCTTCAAAATGAAGCGATGGACAGAACCTTTGATGCCTTAGAAAACTTCATATCTATTTCTAAATCATTTAATGTCAGAAAAACACTTTGTGTTGCAACCTCTGCATTAAGAGATGCTCCAAATAAAAAAGATTTTTTATCGCGTGTAAAAAATAAACTCCAGCTCAATATTAAAATAATTGATGGTCAAAAAGAAGCTTACCTTGGAGCGATGGCATGTGCAAACCTCTTACCCAGTCAAACAAATGCCTTAAGCATAGATATAGGTGGTGGATCTACTGAATTTGCTCGTATACATGAAGATAAAGTTTCAAATACACTTTCACTTGAACTCGGAACTGTTCGTCTTAAAGAGCTCTATTTTGACAAAGATGATATAAATGGAGCTATTAGCTATATTGACAGTCAACTTAGCGCTCTTGATAGCTTAGAAGTCTCTACACTCATCGGAATAGGTGGAACATTTAGAGCACTTGCAAGTGCCATGATGAAACACTACGAATATCCACTTAATAAAATTCATGCCTTTGAGTGCACACCCCAAAACTACATCAATTATATTGACCAAATACTAGAAGCGGACAATCATGAACTAGAAAGACTTGGAATCAAGAAAAATAGATTTGATATTATCAAACCTGGTACGCTTATCTTACAAAGAGTCTTTATTAAACTCTGTATTAAAAAAGTTTTTGCAAGTGGTGTTGGTGTTCGAGAAGGTGTTTTTCTTAGAGATTTACTACGAAACTCCAAAGATAGATTTCCACATAACTACAATACTTCAGTACGCTATCTCATAGATGCTAATGTACAAGAGAGTAATTTTTCAAATCAAATAGCACATGTAAGTAAAAAGCTTTTTGATTTAACACACTCACACTTCAGTATAGATGTAAAATACAGATACGATTTAGCAGTAGCATCTAGACTTTACCCTGCGGGAAATAATATTCATTATTTTTCACATAACAGACACAGTTACCACTTAGTAAAAAGTACTCTTGAGTATGGCTTTACACATTCACAGATTATGCTAATAGCAACACTTGTAAGATATGCTAAAAATAAGTTACCTTCAAGTAAACATATAAAGAAGTATGAACGCTTACTTCCAGATGCTACAACAATTAATATTCTAAATTATATCTTATCCCTTAGCATTTCACTTCTCGCACATAGACCTAGAAATATTGATTTTGATATGGAATTTGAAGATGGAGTTATTCAAGTAAATACAAGTAAAAACTTGTACTTAGCAAAAGAAGCTCTTGCTAAAGTAAGTGAGATAGAAAATATAAAAATAGTTTTTTAAAATCTTCTTCCCATTGTAAACTCAAATGGAGCAGTTCTGTCTCCACTTTCTTGTAGTAGAGGTCTAGCAAATACTAGCTGGATAGGTCCAACTGGAGAAAACCACTCCAAGCCTAGTCCATAACCAGCACGCGAAATATTTCCTGAGTTTTTATCTTTTATAATACCGTAATCAAGAAATGTTACAAGTCTCATCTTAGCCTTTGGAACAAGAGGAAAACTCATTTCTATGCTATTTGAAAATGTTTGCGTACCACCATTAAGAAATGGTTCTCCATTTGAATATGTACCATCAGATGGAGAAATAGAGTAAGATTCATACCCTCTTACGCTTCCAATACCACCCATGTAAAATCTTTCAGCTATTGGGATATATCCACTATCTACTAAATGGTAATATCGTGCCTTATAGCGTGCAATTGCGTCAAAACCTACAAGACTGTCTAAGCCCTTAAAGACTCCAAAATCAGTTCTTAATTTAACAAAATCTGCATCTCCTCCAAGTCCTGCTTTTTCAATACTCTGGGACGCAGTAATTCCACTTCTTGGTAAATAATAATCATCTGTATCATCATATTTAACACTCACTGTTGTCGAACTTTTTGAATAACTTTCAAAAAATCTTGGATCATATAAAGTTGAATCTAAGTTTTCGGTACCAGAATACTCATTACTAGAAAAGCCGTAACCAAAGTAACCCGTTATATGTCGTGTAAATCTATGTCCTGTCCCAATAGTTATACCCTGACTTGCAACTGAATAATCATTATAATCCATCTCATTTGCAAAGATACTAAAGTTACCACTAAAGTCACTGTCGTTCATTCTTGAATTTGAGATACTAAAAGATGCACTTGTTGAGGCCTGTGACTTTTCAAGATTTATTCCCATGTTAATACCTGAGCCCCAGATATTATTATCACTTACACCAAATGAGACAAGGATACCACCGTAACTACCATAACCACCACCGATTTGAATATTACCAGTAGCAGCTTCTTTTACTTTAACAACAAGATCCATAGTCTCGTTATCTACCCGTTTTTCTTCTATGGCATTTGCATCAAAATAACCTAAGCGACCTAAGGCATTTTTAGAATCTTTTAAATCTGTTAAAGAGTACATATCACCAGCACCAAGATACAATTCTCTTCTTATAATTCTGTCAAGTGTTCTCGTATTTCCTGAAATAATCACATCGCGAATACGAACCTTATCTCCTGGAATTATTTTAAATACAACATCAACAGTATTATTGTCTTTATTTTTTTGCAAATCAGGTATAACTTGAACATAAGCATAACTTAAATCGGCTACAAGCGTTTTAATTTTATCGGCATTCTCACGAAATGTTTTAATATTAAAAACTTCCCCGTCTATAAGTGTAATTACTTCTCTTACTTTTTCTTCTTCTATAACCTCTGTAGTTTGATTAATAGAAACACTATTAATCGTATAAACAGGACCTTCTTCTATGTCGTAACTCATATCAGCTGTATAGCTATCAAAGTTAACACGAACAAAGGGTTGCTCGACCTTTGCATCTAGGTATCCGTATTGCATATAGTAATCACGGATTCTCATGTTATCGTATTCTAAATCTGGTAAACTCATCTCACCATCATTTCTACCAAAAAGCCAACCTGCCCATTCATGTTCTTTATTTGCTATTACTTCATCAAAGTCATCTGAATCAAGACCTTTCACGCCATCATATACTAACTTTTCTATAATAATTTCTTGACCTTCATTTACTACAAAGGTAATTTTAATACTTCCATTTTCTAGCAATTCTTTTTCAATTTCTATAACACTGTCAATCAAACCTTCTTGTGAAATTGCGGCAATAATTCTTTTTTTAGCAGCTTCGAGTTTTTTAGCATTATATAAAGAACCTTTTTTAATCTGAATTACCGTTGCTTGAATTTCTTCTTCATCATTTTCTTTCCAGCCTTCTAAAACTATTTGGGATATGATTGCTTTTTCAAGAAAATTAAATGTTAAAATTCCATCATCATAATCAACCCAGATGTCTTTAAAATAACCTTGTTTATAATAGGCTTTAATAGCACCATCAATAATATCTTCATCAACTTCATCACCAACTTCAAATTCCAACATTCTTAAGGCTACGGGTTCTGATATATGAACCATACCCTTATAGTTTATATGCGTAATTGTCATTGCGTTTGCACTTATTGCGAGTAAAGTAAGTAATAAAAAAAGAATAAATTTCATTTGTGTCCAATTGTTATAAATTAAGAATAGATTTTACCCTTTATGTGGTTAATTTTAGTATAATCGAATAAATTATTAAAAAGATTCTGTATGAAAATAGCAATTATCGGTTTAGGACTCATGGGTGGGTCATTAGCACTAAGTTTAAAAAAACTTGACTTTGTTGACTCTATTGTTGGAAACGACCATAATGAGGAACATAAAAAACAAGCAATAGAGCTTGGTTTAGTCCAAAAAATCGCCGATTTAGATGAAATAAAACAATGCGATGTTATATTTTTAGCCATTCCTGTCAATGGTGTTATATCTACTTTTAAAACACTTCTTGGCATTCCAAAAGAGACTACTATTATAGACCTAGGAAGCACAAAAGAGATTATAGTTAATTCTGTACCACCTGAGATTCGAAAGAATTTTGTCGCGGCGCATCCAATGACAGGAACAGAAAATTTTGGTCCATCTGCTGCTCTTGAAGGCTTGTACGAAGATAGAGTTGTTGTTTTGTGTAACTTAGAAGACAGTGGTGACTTACAAGCGAGTGTAGCAAAAAAAATCTTTAAAGCTCTGAAGATGAAAAAGTACTTTATGTTAGCATCTGAGCATGATAGACATGCAGCTTTTATCTCGCATATGCCTCATGCTATCTCATATTCTATTGCTAACACGGTAATGAAGCAAGAAAACAAACACAATATTTTAGCACTTGCTGCAGGTGGATTTCGTTCTATGAGCCGCTTAGCAAAAAGTTCTCCACTTATGTGGGAAGATGTTTTTAAACAAAATAAATCGAACTTACTTGAAGCGATAGAACTCTTTACGAATGAGCTAGATGCACTCAAAAAAGACATAGAAGATGATAATTGGGAGAATGTGAATGAGATGATGAGTCAAGGTAAAACCTTGCATGAGATTTTAGATTAAATCTAATTTATCTCATAGCGTTTAAGAATCTCTTTTAAAGCTTTTTTATCTAGCTTGGTTTTTTCATCTGCGTAAAGATTATTTTCTAAAATATCTATTATCTCTTTTACTTCAGAGTTTTCTTTAAAGGGGAGAAGTTTTACTAAAAGCATTTTCGTATCTTTTAAATTCACTTTCTTTTTTCTTTTAAATGTCAGAAAAGGTCTAAGTAACATACTTATTATTCCAAGGAAAAATCCAAAAAGAACGGCTCCTATTAAATAAAATGTATCCAATTTCTTTGTTTTGGTCTCAATAACAGGAACACTCATGACTTTTTCTTCTCTTTTAATGAGAAGTTCTTCTTTTTTCTTTGCATTGTTTATTTTGATGGGTATCGGCTTCGTTGTTATAGTTTTAACTTCTTGTGTCTGCGTATTAAAAACTTTTAACTCAAATGCTGGAATGGTAAAACTACTATCACCCACAAAGGTAATCTTTTGTGTCAATACATCTTTAGCTATTAAAATTTTCTCATCAAAAATACTCACGCCATCAAGATAAGGTTTAAAAGATTTCACATCTTCTAAGTTTCCTTTTCCACTAAGTGTTATAGTAAGGTTTACTACTTCATTAGGGTTAAGTTGGGTTTTATTCACACTTGCTTCTATGCTAAAATCACCTACTAAATACACATCATTTGGTAAAGGTTTTGAGCTAATATCTAAGGCATTAGAATAGATGGTTTTCCATTTAATCTCAGGAAAAAATCCACCTAAATAGTTTCTAGTATTTTCTCTTCTTGCAATTTTAATATTTGCAGAAGATATATTCAACTGCCCTACTCTTTGAGGTGAAAGCGTATAAATAATTTTAGTAATGCTAAACAAACCATCTTCTTGAACTTCTTGTCTAGGTTCACCCTTAAGCCAAAATCCTTTAAATGATGGCTGTGTAAATTTATTATCAAGAACTTTTGCAGATTTTTTTTTGTCTAAAAAGTACCGTAAGTTCAAAAGGCTCACCAACATAGACTTCTTTTTTATTTGTTTTCATTTCTAAGGAAAATTTTGAATCTTTTGTTTGTAAGGCTTTTTGAACCTTAATCTCTATAGGTAATGTTTTTTTCTACCTGACCAGCTATACTAATCTCTATTGGCTCAATTGTACAGCTAACAGTAGGAATAAACTTATACGATAAAATATAATGCTTTTTATAATCCCCATTTATGTAAGCAATACTTGTGTTTGAACTTGTAGAAACAACATTTTCACCACAAATGCTAAAAATATTTGGTCTTTGTATATCTTCACCATCAAGCTGAATGCTTAAGGTAACCATGTCACCGAGTTCAACAGTACTTGCATCTACACTTGCTACTGCTAAGGCATAGATATTATTTTGTAGAAAAAAGAAGTGTAAAAAGTATTTTACCAAGGTTTTTCATCTGAATTTTCCTCCTTTGTTTGATTGTTTAGCCTGTACATATATGTATTTTGCTGTGCATTAAGTTTATCAAGCCATTTTTTCTCTTCTGCATCACTCATCTTTTCTTCTTGGGATTGGCTTGGGTTTCCTGAACTGGCATCTGCATTTGACTTATCTTTATTTAGTTCTTTCAAGTCTTCTTTTTTATCTTTCTTTTCTTCTTCTGATTTTTTCTCCTCAGATTTTTTTTGTTCTTCTTCTTTTTTATCTTCTTTGGCATCTTTATCTTGCTTTTTCTTATCTTTGGAATTTTTATTACTTTTTTCATCTGATTTATCAGAGTCTTCGCCATCTTTTTTATCGTCTGAGTCTTCTTTGTTATCTTTACTCTTATCTTGCTTTTTATCTTTGTCTTTGTCTTTTTTATCTTCTTTTTTCTCTTTGTCTTTCTTTTGTTTCTCAATTTCTTTTTTCACAGCTTCAAGATTTTCTCTCACTTTTTTATCTTCATGAAATGAAAGAGATTTCTCATAAGATTTTACAGCATTTTCTAATGCCTTTTCTTTGCCCTCTTTAATATAAGTATTTCCGATATTAGCTTGATTATTTGCCTTAGAAATATTGTTATCAAAGCTTGCTTTTTTATATGCTTTGATAGCCTCATCGTACTTTTCTTGTTTATACAGAGCATTTCCTAGATTATAGTAACTTTGCGTATTATTTGTATCGCTTGCATATTTTGTATATATTTTTTCTGCCTTTGAGTACTGTGCATCTGAATAAGCAGTATTTGCCTCATTCAAGTCCATAAAGTCCAACAAACCTGCCCTAGACTCACCATAAGGTAAAAAAAGCGCCACAAATACAAGAGCGACTGGAGTCTTTCTTTTTAAAGAACTTGTAGCAAAAAGTAAAAGCAACAAGGCTAAAGCTACCGGATAATAAAACAAGGGAATAAACTTCTCAATAATCTCAGTTTTTAGCTCCTTTTTCTCACTAGAAGCTTCAATCTCTCTAAGCATTGTAGAAATATCTTCATTTGATTTCACATTTTTAATATACACACCACCGGTAGCAGTTGCAAACTTTGAAATATCTTCATTTAACTTTGAAACAATAACTTCACCTTCATAAGTGATAAAACTTCCATCTTCTTTTTTGATAGGCGAACCTTTATTTGTACCTAAGCCTAAAATATACACTACAATATTATTCTCTTTTGCATATGCTATTTCTTCACTAAAGTCATTTGAATCACCACCATCACTTAGTATAAGAAGATGTTTTTGGCTCTGTGTTTTTATAGTGTTTTGAACAACATTTAAAAGCGACAAAAAGTTCGTTCCCTTTTCTGTTATTGAATCAGTATTTAACTGTTTGAGTAAAAATCCAACCGCATCATGATCAAAACTCATAGGTGAAACAAGATAAGAATTCTTAGCAAATGCCACAATTCCAATACGCTCATTTGGAGCGATTTTAAGAAGTTCGATTGCCTTAGATTTAGCAAGTTTTAAGCGGTTTGGGTATACATCCTCTGCAAGCATTGAGTCTGATATATCTAGTGCTATAATAATGTCTGCACTTTTTGATTTTATCTCTACTTTTCCTTTTTTAATAACAGGTCCAGCAATCCCAATAATCATCAAAATAAATATGCATAAATACAATATATTTCTCGTTTTTAATGATACTCCATTTGTAGTAACTTTAAGTTTTTCCATGACCTCTTGGCTAAAGAAATGTGCCTGTGATTCTTTTTGACTTAATAAAAAAGCAAAAAGAACGACTAGAGGCACTAACATATAATACAAAACTTCTGGATGTAAAAAACTCATAAATGTCCTCGCTTATTTCTAAGATAAACATAAAAAAGTAAAGAGAAAAAAGCAAGAAAAAGAGGAAATACATAATAATAACTCAGATATGATAAGGTTTCATTTTTAATCTCAGACTTTTCTAACTCATCAATTTTTTTGTATACACCTTGTAGTTCTGTAGCACTCGAAGCACCAAAAGCAACTCCGCCAGTACCTTCTGCTATTTGCATAAGTACTTTTCTGTTGTACTCATTTGGCATCCCTATTCCGATAGGATAGACTCGAATCCCTTCTTTTTTTTGCCATATCCAGGGCTACTTCAAGAGGTACTTTATCGACTCCCTCAGTTGAATGTCCATCTGTAAGTAAGATTGCTATTTTAGACTTAGAGTCACTCCCCTTAAGAAGATTTACACCCTGCGCTAAAGATTCATAAAGTGCTGTATATTTTCCAGCCATACCGATTTGAAGCTGAGAAACGATTGCATTTAATATCCTCTCATCATAAGTAAGTGGTGAAGCGATAAAAGAATATGCACCAAATACTACAAGTCCAATATTATCATCTTTTCTCTCTTTTATAAAATCACTCACAAGATCTTTAACAACATCAAATCTGTTCAATCTGCGGTTCTCTCTATCAAAACCTTGCGCGCGCATAGAATCAGATGCATCTAAGATAAGTGCTATTTCATAACCATCTTTTGGGTCTAGCTCGTAAGGCTCATCACGCACGGGAGATGCGAGCGTAATAAGTAAAGCAATAATCCCAAGCCATTTTAAAAAAATCAATAGCTTTGAAGCAGAAAGAGAATTATTCATAAACTGCTGCGCATGGGGAAAATAAAGTGAAGGCAATTTTATTTTACAATATTTTTCACATAAAACAAATATAAAAACAAACAATAAAACAAGTGGGTATTCTAAATATACCCCATCAAACACTCCACTAAACATCCAACATACTCTTATAAATTTCTATATATCCTAAGGTCTCATCATCAAAGTTTTCAACATCTTTTTTATATTTATATGCAGCTAGTCTTTGACTTATATTTTCAAACATCTCTTGATGTCTAGGTGAATCATCTTTAAATAGTGCACCGTATGTACTTATTGCGTAGGCTGTATTTTTCGTGTCTTCAAGATTTAAGGACTCTATCATCATTTTATAGCGTTTACGCGTACTTACAATCTTTGATTTTTTATACAGATAAAAGACGGCATAAAAAGTTGCAATAAAAACGACTAAAGCGAGAAGAACAGATGCAATAAAAAAATAAAGAGAATATTCATCTACTATCATAATCGGTTTTATATCATGCAAAGGAATATCGGCGTATTTCATTTATCTCCCCTCAAAAAGGCGGCGTAACTCTACTGCCACACTCGAGTCTGTATAGATTTTTGTAAATCGAACCTGATGTTTTCGCATAGTTTCATAAAGTAAATGGTCATGTGCCTGTACTTTTTTTGCATATGCATCTACACTAGACTTATTAAAATCACCCTCTAGCGAAGTTCCACTCTGGGGATCTACTAAAGAAGAAAAGCCCATTACGGGAGGTTTTTCCTCTAAGTGGTCACGCACAATTATTGCGATTACTTCATGTTTTTTTGCAAGTAGTTTAAAGTCTGGAATCTCAAAAAAATCACTTATAATAAGAATCAAAGACTTTCTTTTCAAGCGTTTATACAAGGTATCTGCAATAAACCTATAGTCTACTTGTTTATGCAGTGCGTCAAACTCTAAAACATCATTTACATTTTTTTGAACTTGCTGAAGTCTTTTACTTGGTTTAGAGTTTGAAATCATAGCATCTGTAAATATATACGAACTCAGTAAATCGCCATTTTTTAATGTAGAAAAACTCAAAAGTGCTACTATCTCAGCGATTATTTCTTGTTTAAACTTTTTAGAACCAAAATGTACACTTCCGTTAAGTACAGATGCTAAAACTACATTTAACTCTCTTTCTTCACGAAAAACTTTGATAAAAGGCTGTTGCATCTTGGCTGTAATATTCCAGTCAATATGACGGATATCATCACCTGGAGTATACTCACGAAGCTCAATAAAGTCATAACCCTCACCGTTAAAGATAGAAGGATTATTTCCCACCATTTCACTAAAGACCTGTCGTCTTGCTCGAACGAGTATTTTTTTTAGTTTAGACATCTTTAAAACCTAAGGTATCGCAACAGTCTCTAAAACTTTTTGAATGATTTCATCTGTAGTCACACCCTCTGCCTCTGCTTCATAATTTAGTACTATACGATGACGCATAATATCTTTAGCGATGTAAGCAACATCAACAGGCGTTACAAAGTCTTTTCCTCGCATGTATGCCATTGCTTTAACAGCCTTGAACATATCTATACTTACACGAGGAGATGCTCCAAACTGGATAAAGTCTTTTAACTCTTCTAAGCCATACTCAGATGGATTTCCTTGTAGCACTTACGAGTTCTATCATATACTTTTCAAGCTCAGCATCTACATGAACTTCTTGTATCTCTTTTTTAAGAGTGGCTAATTCATCTGCTGTTATTACAGCTTCTATGGTTTGAGAACTTCCACTTGAGATTCTTCTAGCTATCTCTAACTCTTCTTCTTTAGTATTATAATCAACCACAAGTTTGAACATAAATCTATCTAACTGTGCTTCGGGGAGTTGGTAAACACCCTCTTGCTCAACTGGATTTTGAGTTGCCATTACAAAAAATGGAGGGTCGAGTTTAAAAGTTGTGTCTCCAAGTGTAACTTGCTTTTCTTGCATCACTTCAAGAAGTGCCGACTGAACTTTAGCTGGAGCACGATTGATTTCATCGGCTAAAAGTAAGTTTGTAAAGATAGGACCTTTTTTGATTTTAAAAGAGTTGTTTTGAGGGTCATAAATCTCTGCACCTAAAATATCTGCAGGCAATAAGTCTGGAGTAAACTGCGCCCGTTTAAAGTTAAGTCCAAGTGCTGCTGAGAGTGCATTGACAGTAGTCGTTTTAGCAAGTCCAGGAACACCCTCAATAAGAATATGTCCATCACATAAAAGAGCAATTAAAAGCCCATCTATCATTGAGTCTTGACCAACAACTACCTTAGCAACTTCTTTTTTAATATCTTGTATTTTAGAAATCATATATACATAACCTTCTTGTAAATTATGCAAATTATATCAAGGTGGAGTTAATACTCAGTAAAGCTAAATATCCAAACCTACAACCTGAGAGATACCCTCTCTTTTTATCAGAGCACCCAGTTTTATCGCAACATTTTCTTTTGCTATTTTGTAACCTTGGGTGGACTGACCTATAAGGTTGAACTTATTACTTCCTATTACAGCTCCTTTGTAATCTTTTACTTGTATGGAGATGCTAGACCTTGCTAAATCAAATCCGTATGCCTTTGCTTTACTTGTAGAAGATGAAATATACACTTTAAAATGATTCTTGCTCTGTGTTTTTGCTAAATGAAACTTTTTATCACTCAAACCTTTTTCTAATGAGGGTTTTAGATTTCTTGCATCTGTATTAACATGCAGGGAAAAGCTTATTTTTGACAAGAGCTTTGCATAGTTATTATCTATCTGTGTAGCTTTTTGAATGTAGGGAGCATCGTTAAAGTTAGGATCTAAGGCATGCATAACAGACAAGGTATTTGAAATACTTCCTAAATCTTTTTTATTTTTTTGATAAGCTTGCAACTGCATAATGGCATTTGCTTTTGAAGCTCCTTGTTTTATTGTATTGAACTTAGCATCTAGATCTTTTTTTAGTCCTAAAAATAATTTTGTCTTCTGGATTTTTACAGCGACTAAGTACTTCTCAAATCCAAAATCATTCTCGTGAACAAGTTCGTAATTATTTATTTTAATCTCTTGAACTTTAGAATGCACTTCATTCGAAGATGTCACTTGATAACTCTGTCTTTTGCCACCCGAGACTTCTGTTTTTGAGTTAAACTCAGAAGATATGGAAACACTTAAACTTGCTAAAATCTCATTTAAAGCATTGTTAATAGCCCCTCGTTTAGTTTCTCCCTCACTTACTGCATATAAAGTATCTTCTGTACTCATCATCGGGTTTTCATACCAAGAAGGAAATTCTTTTTTTACAGAGATTACTCTTTTTTTTGTAGCACAACCGTTAAAAACCAATGCTATAAGCACTATGCTTAGTAGTATTTTCATATTGTCTCTCTTATCTTTTTATTTGTTTTGATGTTTGAGAATGTTTATCAATCGTTGAAATGATTCTCATATAAGCTGCATCTATAACTTCAACTGGTTCTATCGTTAAGTTATCTGCTTGGATATAGTAACTTTTTGCTCTTTGTAAATCACCCTGTGCTTCTTTAACTACACCTAAATTATAAAAAGCGACATAACTTTGTTGTGAAGTAGAGTCTATAAGTTCTTTAAGTAATCGTTCTGCTTTATCAAGGCGGTTATGCTTGATGTAAGTAAGTGAGCTTTTTAAAAGTTGCTCTTGTCTGTCATCAAAATCTAAATCTTCTTTTTCCAAAAGCTCAACCTCAAAGTATACATAATGCGGTGTAAGTTTATATGTAAAATCATTTGCTATTTGTGTCGCTAGGTTTTGTGCAACACTAGATTTCGAAGGTAATACACGCGAATCATCTCTACAATGTTTGTACGAAGCACTCCGAGATAAAGAATCTGAATAAATAATATCACCCTGTTCAATGTCCACCATCTTAACCTCAGCTGACAAACTAATCAATCGTTTAGTACAGCGCACTTTATAGTAACGAAGTTCTGTACATTTTTTGTTTGCACAGGTCGCACGCGTCTCGTAAAAATATGTATCGCTCATACTTGGGAGACCTACACTTCCAGATATTAAAGCCTGCGCACCTATTAAGTTTCCCACCTCAACAATTTTTCCTGTTTCTATTAAACCACTACTTTGAAGCTTCTGCTCTTTTATAACTTGGTTAATATCACTTCGACTTACCATTGTAAAAAATGATTTATTTTGGATTCTAAAACGTGATAAATTAGATTCTATCTTAGATGAAAGTCCCACTTTATCTTGTTTAAATGTAACAACTGCAATTCTTTTTGTACTTGTTGCTCTGTCTATCTCAGCAGGGTTAAGTGCTTTTATTTTTACTTTTTGTGCACATCCACTCATAAAGATGATGGGCATTAGTAGGAGTAAAACATAAGTATATTTATTCATTTATAATCTCTTTTTTATTTTTAAATTAATCGCTTTTTTCTTTGCCTTGACTAAAGAAATTGGCTCAGACGAATCCATTTCGCGTATTATATCTTGAAATAGTTTTTGATTGTGTAAAATCAGTAAAATACTAAGTTCATTTATTGACTTAATCTTATTTACTTTATTTACAAACAATGTATCTTCCGAATTCATTTTACTTCTTTTAAATTTAATCTTAGAAACTAAACAACCAGCTAAAAAAGTTAGAATATAATACAAATACTCAAAATTAAACTTCAAAGACTCACTTACTTCATCTAAGAGTTCTTCTTTCTTATAGATCTCTTGAACTTTCACTTGTGTTTTTTGTATATGTAATCTTTTAATAGAACTTGTTTTTTTATCAAAATAAGCTATCTCCACATCAGGAATAAGAAAATCTTTTTGAGCTACAAAGGCAAACTTTTGACTCCACTCGCCCTTGTAGCCATCTTTTGTCAGTGTAAGTTGCGTAAGCGGCTTTTGAGAAAAAACTTTCACTCCATCTATCGTGTACTTTATAGCTTTTATATCATCAAAATTACCAAGTCCAGATATTTTCACATCTAAATGATAGGGTTCATAGGCTTGAATCTCTTTTTTATCTTCTTTTACCTCTAAAGTAAATTCGCCTATGATAGAAGTGCTATGTTCTAAAACACTTACTTTTAATGTCTCTAAATCAACCTCATCTAAAATAAAGTTACTATCGCCCTTGTCATCATCTCTACTTCCTGATGTATAGACTATAGAATCTAAGGTTGTTTTTTTCATATGCACTTTAAAGTCGAAACTTACTTCACCCGCTTGTTTTAACTTTGCAACATATTCAAAAACGACTCTCTTTTTCCCATCTAATATTTTTTCATTTCTATGTAAAAGTCTTAGGTCAAAGAGTTTTGCATCTGCCTTTGGATAAAAGTCTATTGTATACAGTGCACCATCATCTTTAAAGTCACATTCATATTTTAAGTGAACACTATCGTTGATGTAAGCCTCTTTTTTAGAAGCGTACGCTGTCCATTCATAGGAAAACAGTTCTGCACTAAGAACGAAGACTATAAGTATTAGGCTACCAAGGTTTCTTTTCATTGACATTACCTTTATTAATTAATTCGTATTGTTTTGAGCTAAGTTTTGCATTGGATTTATTTAGATTCATCATTCCATCAGCTTTGGTTTTCTCACCCATCTCTGCTTTGCCACTTCCAGCAGGAGCTTGGACTTTCATGTTTGAAGTTCCACCTTTTTTAGACTTCTTCTTACTCGTATTTACCTCAGGTCTTGCATAGGATGATTTTTTATCCGTTTTTTCCTGACCTGTACTCATCTGCATCTGTTCCTGTGCATCTATAACATTACGCATATTTTCATCAGCTTCAAGCGAGTACTTTAAAGTAAGTGACTTTAAAAATGCCTCGCGCGCTTTTTTAAACTCTTTTAAACGAATGTAAGTCGTTCCTATATTATAAAACACTAAAGATTTAGTTGCTGCATCTGCTGAACGCACCATTTCGTAATTTACTAAGGCTTTATCGTATTCACCTTCTTTATAAGCAGAAAATGCATTTTCAATATACTCACCGTTTATACTAGCATCTGCATGGATGCCAAGAAGGAGTAAAAACACTAACATATACCTTTTTAATGTAGTTGTAGCCACTAAAAAACTTAAAAGTGCTAAAACTATAAAATAATAAAAAAATTCCATATTTTGGATGATCATTGTTTTAGTTTTGTAGTCTGTGTTTTTTTGAGCATCTAGGGCTGATAGCAATTCATCATAGTTCTTCGTATATGCACCACCCGTTTCATGAGGGAGCAATTGTATTGCATCATTTTCACGAGATATTACAATATTTCCTATCTCATCTTTTAACAACGCTCCATCATCAGCATCTAGAGTTCCCCCCATTTTAGTAGCGAGCATAAAAACATTGACGATAAGACCTCTGTCTTTGGCAAATTTCGCTTCATCTACATAAGAGAGCGCATCTGCTCCATCACTTAAAATCACAAGACTTGGAGATTTAGACTTTGACATCTTTGAGGACAATTCTAAAGCAGACATGATGGAACTACCCTTGGTTATAATCATATTTCCATCCATAGAATCATATAAATGTATGAGTAACTCGCTATCCTCTGTTAAAGGTGAAAGCACAATAGCATTTGTAGTAAACCCTAGAACTGCGTAACGCGTACTTGTGTCGGACTTCACTAACTTTTTGAGTACTTCTTTTGCTTTTTCTAAACGGGAGGGCTTAATGTCAGTAGCACCCATTGACGAGGACAAATCAACTGCGATGATTACATCACTCAGTACTTGATTCGTTTTTATGGGCTCTTGTTCAAGTACAAGCCTAGTCATAGCAAGTACTATAAATACAAAAGTAATCATATAGCCATAAATAATAGAGCTAATCTCTTTATAGTTTTTTTTAATAAAAACCGGAATTAGAAGTAGTAAAAGCCAAAAGTACTCAGGATTTAAAAAACTCATCTTTTTAATTCCTTTGAGATTAAGTAGGCTAAAAGAACTAATGATAGAAGTAAAATAAGTTGATAATAAAAATCTTTTTGAAGATATTCTTTGCTCTTAATATCTGAAGATTCAAGTTTATTTATTTTTTCATATACCTTTTGTAACTCTTTTGCACTTGTTGCCGTAAAAAATTCCCCATTACTATCTTTGGCAATTTGCTCTAACAAGGCTTCATCTGCTTCACCCTCTTTTCCCATAGCAATAGTATAGATTTTAACGCCTTTTTTTTTCGCAAGTTCTGTCGCCTGCTTTGGTGAGATAGAACCACTGTTATGTTCTCCATCTGTTAAAAGAATTATTATCTTTGTTTTTGCTTGTGAGTGTTTAAAGCTACGCAAACTCATAGCAATTGCTTCACCTATTGCTGTGTTTTGCCCTGCCATTCCTTGGTTAAGGTAGCTCAGCATATCTGATACTATCTCTTTTTCATAGCTTATAGGAGAAGCGATAAAAGCAAAATCACCAAAAAGTACAACTCCTACATTATCACTTTGTCTTTTATGCATGAACTCAGTGGCTATTATTTTTGTAAGTTTAAAACGAGAGAGTCTCTCACCATTACTAAAATCATCTTCGGTATCAAAACCAGATGCATTCATAGATCCACTTGCATCTATAGATAAGACTATATCTTTTCCATGTCGATTTGATGGACTTAATTTATCTATGATTATGGGTGAAGTGAGTGCTATTACAAGTAAAATGAAAACAAGTATTTTGATTATCCATTCCAATCGTAAGTTTCTCTTGTTTGTTTTTAAAAATTCTAAGTGTGGGAAAAACCTTGGAATAAGTGTCTCTTTGCATTTATAAAGACAATAAAGAACGGGGATTAACAGTAAAATTAAAAAAGGATATTCAAAACTATAGTAATTCATTAGCTCTATTTTAGCTAAAAATACTGTTTTTTGTGAATTTTCATAAGCGCATCTGATAAATTTTATAATATTGCTACAAATATCTTGACATAAGGATTCTATTAGTCTATAATTCCCATCCACAAACAGAGATGTTTGAGTTTAAGTCTTGTTAGCTCAGCTGGTAGAGCACGTCACTTTTAATGATGTGGCCGATGGTTCGAATCCATCACAGGACACCATTACATTATATTACGAAAATGAGCAAAAGCCCATTTTTCTAACGTTAACACTAGGTTTTCTTCAGCAGAAAGCTCACGCAACTAGTTGCTTTGTTAATTATATATTGTTATTAACTACACAAAAGTGGCCCCGTCGTCTAGCGGTTAGGATCCATGGTTTTCATCCATGTCACAGGAGTTCAATTCTCCTCGGGGTCACCACTTCAAGCACCCTACTTTAAGAATTTTTAGAGTATTCATATTTTAATATTACCAATTCGTTAAATAACATTAAGTACTTCAATTTTTCTATAATTTACCTTCTCTATTTACCTGCCTATTGAACTTTATGAGTGTTGCACTTTAAACTTAAATTGGCATTATATGTTCTTTTTGAGGTAACGGCTTAAGTAAAAATCACTAATAAAAATGTTATAATATTTGTCATAAGTTTGACATAAAGGCATTATAATGACAGCTATATATGGTTCTAGGGAGATAGTTAGAAATCCATCTCTGCTTAGAATAGATAAAAATGAAAGTTTTATTGTTGAAGATAAAAAAGCACATAAGACTTTGGGTGTTTATCTTGGAGTAAATTTAGCAAATGATTTTTTTAAGTATACAAAAAAACAAGAACTCTTAAAAGCGGCTCTAAAGATAAAGGACAATGCTAACGATGAACTCGAGATGTTATCTGGAGCAGATGCTGATGGAGTATAAAAGAGGTACTATTGTTCTAGTAAACTTCAATCCTCAAAAAATACCTGAAGAAATTTCTAAAGTAAGACCAGCCATCATAATCTCAGATACTGATTTAAATGATATTTTAGATTTAGTAAGTGTTGTAGCTCTGACTACAAATCTTATAGATGATGCTCTGCCACTAAGAATAAGAATCAATAAAAAAGATTTACTCTTACAAGACAGTGATGCAATGTGTGAACAGCTAAGAAGCATCTCTAAAAGTAGGATTACTAAAGTTTTAAGTACACTTAATGAAGAAGAACTAAAACTCATTGAGTTTGGCATCAAAGAGATGTTAGGCTTATAAAAACAATTAAATATTAAAAAAGGGAAAAAACATGAATACAACGACTATAAACTTTAAAGTAACGCCAGAAGAAGAAACTACTATACGCTCAAGAATGATAGAAAATGGTTTTGATGAAATCTCTGCTTATTTAAAAGTTATTGCACTCAAAACTCAGGCTTTTGCACTTTTACAAACAGGTACATTTGCTTCAGATGCTGATGTAGAACTTGAATTTCAAGTGAGCGAAGGACAAAAGAAAATAATTCTCGAGAAAATGAAAGAAAACAAGTGTGAAGATTTAGATATGTATTGTAAGTATGTTGCGCTGCATTCCATTGTTTCTGCCACTGTAGAAGTGCGCTCTACGGGTGATATTGACGATATGCTTAAGCGTATTACAGATTCTCGCCGTAAAGTTAAACTTAACCCACTGTTTAAATAGACATAATTTATTTTCTATACTTTCAACTTAAGTATAGAAAAGCTACAATTCCACAATAAATAATCCCATTTTATCAAGAGTACAAATATGACAGAGACCCAAAAAGCAGTAAAAGCAGAAATACAAAAAGCCAATAGAACACGCCAAGATGACTTAGATGATGAAATACTTCTAGAATCTCAAAGCGATATAGAGTTTGCACGAAAATTCAAAGAAGACCTTTCTAAAGATTTGTTTGGACAAGATCAAGCCATTAATATTGTTGCTAACAGTATGAAAAACAATATAAAAGATGAAAAAGGGCCTAAGGATACTTATCTTTTTTTAGGCTCACCTGCTACTGGTAAAACTTACCTTGCAGAACTCATGTCAGAGCATCTTCCAAAATATAAAATAATGAAATTTGATATGACACAGTACCATCAACAAAATGGTGGAGAACTTTATGGTTATCCCGCAGGTTGGAAAGGTTTTGGGGTTGGTCAACTCACTGGTTTTGTGCATAGAAATCCTAAGGCTGTCATCGTTCTTGACGCTTTTGAAAAATGTGACAATACCATTCAAAACAATCTCCTCTCTATCTTTGAGGGTGGTAAAATGCGTGATGCTTGTGGTTGGGATAAGGTCACAGATGAGCCTTGTAACGAAGACCCTGATATTATTTACAGTGATGAAAATGCTACATACTTAGTTGACTTTACACAAACATTATTTATCATCACAACAAGTGTTGGTAAAGAGTTGTATCTTGACTATAGATTTAAAGACCTTGTAAAAAAAGACTACATTCAAGCCGAGTCAATGATTTTAGAGGCTATTAAAAGAGAAACTAAGAGAGATGCTAGAAGTGGTGGTATACAAGAAGCTATAGTTCCAGAACTCGTTTCAAGGTTTTCAAAAGCAAATATAGTTCTTTTTAACAAGCTTGATTATGATGCCTTAGAAAGAATATCTAGCAAAGTATTTTTAACCTATAAAGATCAATTTAAAAAACAATATAACATCGAATTTTTAGTAAATAATAACTTTGATGACTTCTTAAAAATACAAATACTTAACTTCGCTCCAGAGCTAGATGCTCGACGGCTTAAAGATAAGGTAAGCACTCTATTTTTTAACCGAATCATTCAGTATATTCAAGATTCAGAAAAACCAATAAGCAACTTTAAACAAATTAAAGTCTCTCTTTCTAAAGAAGTTACTCGATTTTTAAAAGAGCGAGTGTATCCACTTATAAAAGATGAAAGTCTTGTGCGAGAACTCTTTAGAAAAAACACTACGATTGAAGTTGGGGATAGCATCTCACAAAAAGATGGTGTTATTACATACAAAGTAACTACATGTAAGTTTTTACAAGTTATTCGTATCAAAGACTTTAGTGAAGATGGTCTTGTTTTTGACATTCCTAAGGTTTCATTTGATGATATTGCGGGGCATCATAAAGCTAAACAAAGACTCTCTGAGGTTATTAACTTTTTTAAAGAGCCTAAACAACTAGAAAAGTTCGACATAGAACCACCAAAAGGTATGCTTCTTTATGGTCCTCCAGGAACAGGAAAAACGATGCTTGCAAAAGCCTTTGCTAAGGAAGCTGAACTTCCTTTTATATCTGTAACTGGACTTGAGTTACTTCAACCTGAAAAAACAAGACAGATTTTTTCTAAGGCAAAAGAATATGCTCCTGCTATCATTTTTATAGATGAAATCGATACACTTGGAAAGCGTGGAAATGGAAATGGGCAAGAGATTCCTATCAACAAACTTTTATCTGAGATGGATGGCTTTTCTGCTAAAAAAAGGTGAAGATATTTTCGTAATAGCTGCGACAAATTATAAAGAAAATATTGACAGCGCCATCATCAGAGCTGGACGCGTTGAGATTCATATAGAAATAAACACACTCGATAAAGATGCACGGGAGTATTTTTTAAATAACATTATAAAGAACAAACCTACAAATGGTTCTTTTGACATGGCTAAACTCCTTATGTATACAGCTGGTTTTACAGGTGCCGAGCTTGAACTTTTAGGTAAAGAAGCTTCATTTTATTGTTTGCGTCACAGCCTCGATACAATCACTCAAGATATTTTGATTGATCAAATAAATAGAATTAAGTATGGAGAAAGACATTCTTATATATCACTCGAAGATATGTTTAAAGAAACGGCTATTTATGAAGCAGGACGATCTGTAATATCTAAAATACTTATGCCTCAGGTTCATATTGAGCATGTGAGTTTAACTCCAAAAGACAATAACGAACACTTTATTGCACATACTTATACCGATGTTCAAGAAAATATGACAGTTAAAGACTTTAAAAATAAAATCTGCGTATCTCTCGCTGGTAGAACCGCTCAAATAAAACAATTTGGTGATATTGATGGCATAGATACAGGGGCTTCAAACGATTTACAACAAGCAACTCGGGATGCATATACAGCCATTGCACATTACGGAATGGACAAAGAAGTTGGATATGTAAATATCAACGGTGTTATGGATGCACAAGGCAATGCTCTTAAAACAAATGATACAAAACATTATCATCAAAAAATAGATACTGCCCTTGAAAAATGGTTAGAAGAAGCTCAAGCAACAATTACAGACTTAGTAAATGAGCACTGGGACACTATAGAAAATCTTTCAAAATTACTTTTTGAAAAAGAGATTATCTACGCAGATGAACTCGATAAAATATTAAAAATATAAGGAAAAAAATATGATGACACAAAACGACTTAGCAATGCTAGCAATACCCGCTTTAAATGATATGCACTTAGAAGAGATACTCATTATAAACAGACTTGACAAGGCTTCACGAGCTTTAGAGATGGATAATACATCGGCGATAATGCAAGAGTTAATAGACCATACAACACTACATTTTTCTACTGAAGATGCCTTAATGAAAGAAGCAGGATTTCCAGACTACGACACACATAAAGCTGAACATGACAGACATATTCATGAACTAAAAACTTGGAAAAAATATTTCGAGAAAATGAAAGACCCTAAGGCTGTATGGATTCATATAGAAGGTAATTTAGAAAAATGGACCCAGCATCACATCCAAACAATGGATACTGAAATGGCTTTGTTTTTAGAAAAAAGTTCTTCTAACTAAGAAGAACAAGAAAGTCCAATATTTTTGTACTCTTCTGGAGTATCGCCTGCAAAAGATTCAAACTCAGGAAGTTCTTCATAAGGATTTCTTGCAATATTTAACAGAGTATCTACCATTGAGTAATCATCTTTTTCAGCTTTTTCTATTGCTATTTGTATCATATAATTTTTTAGTACATACTTTGGATTAGTTCGAAGCATTGCATTTTGTCGTTCTTCTTGGCTACGAGTTTCTTTTTTTAAGCGGACATCATATAACTTTAGCCAGTTATCCACAACTACAGGATCCATTGCAATATCATAGAGTGCTTCTCTATTTCCATAGTAGTGACTCAAAGTTCTAAAAAATAAAGTGTTATCTACATAAGCGTCATGAAGTGCTACAACAAGTGCTTCGACAAGTTCACCATCTCCATCCAAAGACAGAGATAAACCAAGTTTTTTTCGCATTACCTCAACATAAGCATCTGGATATATAAATGTACCATAATCATCAAGCTTTTTTTGCATCCGTTCTTTTGAAATAAGACTAGGAAGTGCTTCACTAAGTTTGGTTAAATTCCAATACGAAATATTAGGCTGTTGTCCATAACTATAACGCCCTATACTATCGGTGTGATTACAGATATAACCGTATCTAAAATCATCAAGCATAGCAAAAGGTCCATAATCAATAGTTAAACCCTCTATAGACATATTGTCCGTGTTCATTACACCGTGGTTAAAACCTATTCCTTGCCAAGAAGCAATCATATTCGCAGTACGCTCTACTACTTCACAAAACATTTTATAAAAACGGTCTTCATCATCTTTTAAATGAGGGAATGACTCAGCTATAACATACTCGGCTAATGCCTTAAGTTTTACATGTTCCTTCCTATAATGGAAATATTCAAAAGTACCAAAACGCACCCAACTCGTTGACATACGCATAACGATAGCTGCATTCTCTGTCTTAGTACGCATTATTTTAGTTTTAGAACCTATGATTCCTAATGCTCTTGTTGTAGGAATACCTAAGTGGTGCATTGCCTCACTCATCAAGTACTCACGAATCGATGAACGTACAGCTGCGCGTCCATCTGCCATGCGTGAGTAAAGCGTTTCTCCGCTTCCTTTTACTTGCAGGTTCCAACTCCCTAGCTTACCAAGATTAGAAGCTCTACCATCACCTAACCATGGATTGTAGTTACCAAACTGATGTCCAGCGTAACACATAGCAAAATTGCGTGCGCCTTTTGGAGAAAAAGTACCATTTAACATGGCAATAAAGTCAGGATTATCTTTAGTTTGGCTATCAAGATTGATAAGCTTGCCAGCATCTTCGTTGAAACTAATAAGATAGGGTTCATCAAGTGGCTCAGGCTCAGTTAAATCATAAAACTCAGCATCTAGCTCAAGATAAGGAGTTTGTAATTGTATATCTTGAAGTTTCATTTATTTACACTTTGATGTATACGCCTTATGCACATCTGCTATAAATACATTTGTAAATATTTGTACAAGTGCTTCATCTTCGTGTTCATCATCATAATGGTACTGTGCAAAACCGAAAAAATCTTCTGGTGTGATTTTATATTCACACATTTTATCCGTAGCTTCATCTGTTTTATTATCAAAAAAGAGTTTTGCTATTTCTTCACCTTGACAGCTATAATCAGGATGACTTATCTCTTTAAAACAATTTTGCTTATGAAGCAATGCTTCAAGTTCATCAATCTTATCAGCTTCTTCAACAGTAGCCGTTCCACTTTTTAAAATATTCATTACTATTTCATGAATTTCTTTAAGGATATTTGTTTGTTTGCTCATTTTAAAGCCTTATAAATAATATTATGAAATTGTACATCGTAGTTCTTTATCTAATCTTGCTATAATTACACAAAAAAATTATTTTACAATTTTCTAGGAATATAATGCCCATTAAAATTAGAACAAGCTTTTATGGACTCAGTGACAGGCCTAAAATGTATTTTGTGTACATACGCTACAATAAGTATATCTCGTGGGAATTTTGTATGCGAGTGCTTATAGAAGTCTTTCACAAAAATAAAGAAGATGCAAAAATGATAACAGAAGAAATTCTCAGTAATGGTGAAGGTATTTGTGGAGCTTATCTCTTTGAAGTTGCAGAGACCAAAGCAAATATAGTTGAAGAACTTGCTAAAAAAGAAGAGTTTTCTATGTCTTGCCTTATCGAAGAAATATAAAAAGGAAAAACATGCCTGTCAATAAAAAATGGAATATTCTTTTTATAGAAGAATTTACATCACTCTTTGATTTAAGTAGTGATGTATTAAATCAAGAATTTAAAAAAAGTAGATAAAGCTAGTTCATCAGAAGAAACTCTAAAGCTTATGGACACAAATAAATACGACATGCTTATTTCTGATATGAGTGGGGATGTTGTAAAAGGGCTTTTTCTTCTCAAGGAACTTACAGATAAGTATCCCCAACAAGTAATATTTGCTCTTGTCTTAGAAAAAGATGAAGACAAACTTTTCGCAATAGCAGACTTAGGAGTAAATGCATTTCAAATCACTCCTGAACAGTTTGAACCGGCTATAGAAGAAATCGCAAAATTTAATCCATACCCAGATAAGTAAAAACTACTGCAGTTGTAATGCGCAGTCTGCATCCCATTTTGCAACATGTGCAGTCACCCACTTTTTAAAATCTTTTTCTAAAAAACCTTGCACTTCTATTGGACCATGAAGTACATCCCATCGCTTTTTAAACTTAGCTAGTTTTTTTCGCATAAGATCATGATCACTTTTATGTGCTCCAAAATTACTATGTGTACTTTGTGCCATCATATCTTCTTCTGTTTTGAAGTGATCTTCAACATTTTCTATAAGTACTGTAAACAATTCTTCTATTTTATCTATATCTTTAGCTACAACTGCATCATGAAAATCATTTATTATCTGAAGTTCCTCTTCATGTAGTACATTCATAATATCGTTCGTAACTTTGTGTATTTCATTCACTTCTATTAACATTTAATTCTCCAATAATTATTTAAATAATATTATAGCTTGAAAACTTCATTTACAAAATTAAAATTTAAAGATACAATTCGTAAAATTGATTCATTTAATAAATTAATGAAAACTATAAAGGTAAGTAAATGTCAAATAAAACAGACTTAGAACTAGCACATGATGAAAATACAGCAATAGATATTTTAGAAACACTCGCAACAAGTGATAATGAAGCAGTGCGAAGACAACTTGCACATAATCCAAATATTTCAAACAAAGCCCTAGAAATATTGAGTGCTGATGAAAGTCAATTTGTCCGTGTTCGAGTTGCAGCAAATATAAATACATCTTCAGATATTTTAGATGTTTTAGCAAAAGATGAAAGTGAATTTGTACGAGAATTTGTAGCAGAACATCTCAATACATCTGTTGAGACTTTAATAGCCTTAAGCCAAGACAGACTCATCGTTTCATGGGTAGCAGGAAATCCTAACACACCCGTAGAAATACTTGAAAAACTAAGTAAAGACAGAGATGAATTTGTTCGTATATCTGTATCAGTAAATCCAAGTATCTCAAACGAAATTTTAAAAGAATTGAGTCAAGATGCAGATGAAAATGTTCGTGCAGCAGTCGCTAAAAATCCTAATACACCAGCAGAAATTATTAGCATTCTTGCAAAAGATGAAAACGAAAGTGTACGAGAAGTAGTAGCAGAGTTATAAGTTTAAGGAAATACGCCATGGCACTCATAGACCTACAAAACATTTCCAAACATTATTCCGCGCAAAAGATACTTACTGAGGTTAACTTTCATGTTGATAAAGGTGAACGCATAGTTATCATTGGTAAAAATGGTAGTGGTAAATCTACGCTTATGAAAATCATTCATGGAACTTTAGAATACGACGGTGGACAAAGAATCACAAAAAATGACTTAGAAATCAAGATGCTCGACCAAAGACCTAACTTTAAAGAGGGTCATACTGTGCGTGAAGCGGTTGA
Organism: Sulfurimonas sp.; assembly: GCA_030949825.1. Taxonomy (GTDB): domain Bacteria; phylum Campylobacterota; class Campylobacteria; order Campylobacterales; family Sulfurimonadaceae; genus Sulfurimonas. The sequence continues at coordinate 2,695 of JAUZSC010000041.1, read as the reverse complement.
AGATGGACTTAGAGAACTTAACCTTGCAAAAGAGCGATACAATGAACTTTCACTCCTTTTAAGCGAAGACTTTGAAAATAAAAAACTTCTTGAAGAACATGAAAAAGTATCTGCTTTTATAGAACATCATAATGCTTGGAATCTCGATGATAAAATCGAGCGTATCATCCAGCATTTTGATTTAAAACAGTATGAAAATAAATCTATAGACTTACTTAGTGGAGGGGAACAGCGTCGTGTTGCCTTAGCATCTTTGCTTTTACAAAAGCCAGATATTTTACTTCTTGATGAGCCTACCAATCACCTTGATGTTTATATGGTTGAGTTTTTAGAAGAGCTTATTTTAAAAGAAAAGTTTACACTTGTATTTATCTCCCATGATAGATACTTCATCGATAGAATCGCAACTAAATCTATTGAAGTTGAGGACTGTGTACTTCGGGCTTACAGTGGTGGATATTCAAACTATCTTACTCAAAAAGCAGAATGGATACGTACACTTCAAAAACAGCATGACACTCTCTTGGGCGTACTCAAAAGAGAAAATGAATGGTTTGCTCGTGGTGTAAGAGCACGGCTCAAACGAAATGAGGGTCGTAAAGATCGACTAATGAACTTACGCGAAGATGCAAAAACAAATCCTGCTAAAATTCGTAAAATGTCAGTAGAACTCCAAAGAGAAGCAAAACATTTTAACCGTGAAAAAAGCATCAATAAACAAAAAATGCTTTTTGAAGTTGAGGACTTAGGTTTGACACTAGGAAACAAAGAACTTCTTCGTAACTTTACAACACGCATCTTACAAAAAGATGTCATCGCTATAGTCGGACCAAATGGAAGTGGAAAATCAACACTTCTAAAAGCCCTTTTGGGTCGTCTTGAACCTACACAAGGGAAAATAAAACAAGGTGAATTTAGCATAGGTTATTTCGATCAACACAGAGAAATGCTCGATGATTCTAAGAACCTGATGGAGACTTTTTGTCCTAATGGTGGAGATAGGGTAAGTGTAAGAGGCAAAGACCTCCATGTTTATGGTTACTTAAAAAACTTTCTTTTTCCTCGTGAGTTTTTAGAAAAAAAAGTGGGTGTGCTGAGTGGTGGAGAGAAAAACAGAATCGCTCTTGCCCTGCTCTTTACAAAAAATGTAGATATTTTGATTTTAGATGAACCTACTAACGATTTGGATATTCCAACCATCAACATTTTAGAAGAACAACTTACAAACTTTTCTGGAGCTGTTATAATCGTAAGTCATGATAGATACTTTGTAGATAAGATTGCGAAAAAGCTTTTTATATTTAAAGCCGACAAAACCATTGAAGAATCGTACCAGCAGTATTCAGAATACTTAGACCTTGAAAAAGAGTTAAAAGAATTAGCCATAATGGAATCTCAGGTACTTGATGCTAAACCAATAGAAATAATTAAAGAGAAAACAAAAGTTTTAAAACTCACCTTTAAAGAAAAAATAGCACTCGAAAAACTCCCAGAAGAAATTGATAGACTGGAATCTCAGATAGAAGAAAAAAATAAATGTTTGGCTGACCCAAAATGTTATGAAGAAATTGGACTTACTAAAATTGCTCAAGAGTTAAGTGATTTAGAAGAATTGTATGAAACAAAAGTTGAAGAGCTTTTAGAAATTGAAGAAAAAGAGGAAGAGATAAGTATTTAAAAATCTAAAGGGCTCACAACTTTAGATTTATTCATCTCAGAGAATACATGCGTATAAATCATAGTAGTCTCAACAGATTTATGTCCTAAAAGTTCTTGAATACTATGTAAATCTATTCCAGCTTGAAGTAGATGTGTTGCGTAAGAATGTCTAAATATGTGTGAAGTTACTCGTTTGTTTAGTTTAGCTTTTTGCGCTGCTACCTTAATATTTCGTCCAAGAGTTTGTGACATAACATGATGTCGTCTTTTCTCTTTTGTTCTTGGGTCAGTCGATATATTTTTCATAGGAAATAAAAATTGCCATTTTGTTTCAAGTTTTGAGCGAGGTTTTTTTTTATCTAACGAGTAAGGCATATAAACACTTCCAAATCCATTGTTTAAATCTTGTTCATGTATCTTACTTACTATTTCCACTTGTTCTAAAAGTTTGGATTTTAATTTTTGTGGCAATGGTATTGTTCTATCCTTTAAAGACTTAGAATCCAAAATCTATATCTTTTATTCTTAAGCTTAAAACTTCATTCATTCTAAGACCACAACCATACATAAGGTATACAAGTAAATTATAGTCTATAGGTATATTTCGCAAAACATTTTTAACTTCATCTTTGGTTAAAACAACAGGTATATGCTTATGTTTTTGTGCACGAAGTGCTTGGATATCCCACTCACTAACATCAACACCAAATACTTCTTTATATAAAAACAATATTGCACTAAAAGCCTGATTTTGTGTAGTTGGAGCAACTTTGTCTTTTGTAGCTAAGTGTGTTAAGTATGATTCTATCTCAACTTTACCCATTTCAACAGGATGTTTTTTATGATGAAATAAAATATAATGCTTTATCCAATGTACATAAGTTCTTTCTGTTGAATAACTATAATGCTTAAACCTAATCTTGTCTCGAACTAAATCTAATAGCTTCTTTTTAACTTGCATCTTTAATCCTTCGCTTAAGTATCATAATGCCCCCTGTGTCAGGATAGTTGTCCGAAACTTATGATATAAATCTTA
>JAUZSC010000040.1 GCA_030949825.1 Sulfurimonas sp. | reverse complement strand
AGTGATGAACTTATCGGAATATCTTCTAAACTTGAAAAAGAATTTTTAAAAATAAAAGAGCTGAAAAATGAGACTATCAACTAAAAAAGTAGAAATTATAAATACTACTATTTCTAAGTACCTTGGAAATGATGTAAGTGTATACCTTTTTGGTAGCCGCGTTGACGATACTAAAATAGGTGGTGATATTGACCTCTATATTAAAAAAAATAATTGTGAAATTTCTACATACAAAAGGTTACTTACAAAAGCGAAACTAAAAGAAAAGCTTTTAAAACCAGTAGATTTAATTATAGAAAATACAAGAAAAGTGTTAATTGATGAAGAAGCGTTAAAAGGAATACTACTATAAAGAAGAAACTAACTTCCAAAAGAGGAAGTTAGATAAAGTTAAATATTATAATTTAGCTTCGTTTTTACCAAGATACTCAGCAACACCTTCAGTTGTAGCTTTCATACCTTCGTCACCTTTTACCCAACCAGCAGGACACACTTCACCATGCTCATCAGTAAACTGCATTGTATCTACCATTCTTAACATTTCATCAATGTTTCTACCAAGTGGTAAATCATTAACTACTGCATGACGAACGATACCTTTAGAATCAATTAAAAATGAACCGCGTAAAGCTACAGCTTCACCAAAAAGAACATCGTAATCTTTAGAAATTTGTTTTGTAAGGTCAGCTACGAGTGGGTAGCCAACTCTTCCTATACCACCATTGTTGATTGGTGTTTCTCTCCATGCAAAGTGAGAAAATTGAGAATCTACAGAACAACCAATAACATTAACACCACGATCTTTAAAGTCTTTAAGTCTGTGATCAAAAGCGATTAATTCTGAAGGACATACAAATGTGAAGTCTAGTGGATAGAAAAATAATACTGTGCCTTTTTCTCCCATGTTCTCTGATAATTTAAAGTCGTCAACGATTGAACCGTCACCTAAAACTGTTGTTGCTGTGAAGTCTGGAGCTTGATTTGTTACTAACATATATAATGTCCTTTTGAGTTAAAATTTGTGTCAGAATTCTAACGAAAGTTTATTAATGAATATTCGTTTAATAAAGCTAATAATTTTATTTAAGGATAATTTTTATCTTTTTTTTAGTTTTTATTATAAAAATACACACTTTATAAAAAATAATTAGTATTTATCCAGTTTTAGCTCTATTTAAAATTCTAAAGTGTATAGTTAGCGTACAAAAAATATTAGGAGTAAATATGTCAGTAATAATTAATGATACTTGTATCAACTGTGGTGCATGTATAGATGAATGTCCAGTAGAAGCTATTGTAGATGAGGATGATAATCCAGAAGATGAGGATATTTATTTCGTATACGAAGATAAATGTGTAGAATGTGTTGGACACCATGATGAGCCAGCTTGTGCTACAGCATGTCCAACTGAGGGTTGTATTACTTGGGACACTATTGGTCAAAGCCCATCTCACCGTGAAGACATAACTGAAGATCAAAGAAACAATAAAGAAAATATTATAGACTAAGACCTTCTCTAAAGTAGAGCACTCTTTGTGTTCTGCTCTTTATTGAAAGACCCATCCTTTTTACTAAACTTCAATAATTTTCCGATTTAAACTTTAATAAACTTTTATTCAGATATAATTCCATTCTAATTTTATATTTTTACAGGAGATTTGATGGAAAGAACATTATCAATAATTAAACCAGATGCAGTTGCTAAAGGTGTTATCGGGCAAATTTTAGCAAGATTTGAAAAGAAGGGTCTTAAAATAGCAGCTACAAGAAAGATGCAACTTTCAAGAATGGATGCTGAAGCATTTTATGCAGTTCATGCAGAGAGACCTTTCTTTGGTGATTTAGTTGATTTCATGATTTCTGGTCCAGTAGTTGTTACTGTATTAGAAGGTGAGAATGCAATGCAAATTAACCGTGACTTAATGGGTGCTACTAATCCTAAAGAAGCTGAAGCTGGAACTATCCGTGCTGATTTTGCTGAAAACATAGATGCAAATGCAGTTCACGGAAGTGATTCTGTTGAAAATGCAGCTGTTGAAATCGCATTTTTCTTTTCAGAGAGAGAAGTTTCATAATTAGATTATGATAGTAACTCTTAGAAAAATAACAAAAACACCATTGGATTTTCTAGTAAAATCTGATGAAATAACTTTTAAAGGTTATTTAGAGTATCATGCTGGTAAATTAATCTTGCTCAAAGCAGATATAAATGGTTCAGTAAGTACTGAGTGTAGTACATGTGGAGAAGAATTTAAACTAAATGTAGATGAAAAAGTAGAATTTTTTATCTCAGATGGTTTATATGAAGATGAAAATAACATCGATATAGATGTTGTTGAGTCTTTTAATTCTACCGCAGATCTTGATGAGCTTTTACTCTCTGAGATTGAGCTTATTAAAAGTGACTATCACAGTTGTAATGACTGTGAAAAAAAATTAAATAAAGGAAATAAATTATGGCAGTACCTAAGAGACGAGTATCCCATTCTCGCGGAGCGAAAAGAAGAACTCACTACAAAATTACTTTAGCTAAACCAGTTAAAGATGCAGACGGAACATACAGATTACCACACCATATTAACCCAACTACTGGTGAGTATAAATAGACAATGGTAAAGATTGCTATTGATGCGATGGGCGGGGACTTTGGTCCTGAGCCGATTGTAAAGGGATGTATCCAAGCACTCAAGAAAAAACAATTCATACCTATTCTCGTAGGGAAAAAATCAGAAATTTTACCTCTGTTACCAAAACGTTATAGAGATAAGATTTCTATAGTAGAAACTGATGATGTAATAGCAATGACTGACGCTGCTACAGATGCAATAAAAAGAAAAGAAAGTACAATCTACAAAGCTGTAGACCTTGTAAGAAATGGTGAAGCAGATGGTGTCGTATCTGCTGGACATAGTGGTGCGACAATGACGCTTGCTACACTTAGACTTGGTCGTTTAAAAGGTATTTATCGTCCTGCTCTTATTACATTTATGCCAACAAAAATGGGACGCCGTTCTGCAATCTTAGATGTTGGCGCAAATGTTGATTCTAAACCTGAACATCTCGTCCAGTTCGCAATTATGGGTGGATGCTATGCACATGATGTGATGGGTCTTACTAATCCTCGAATAGGTCTTTTAGCAAATGGCGAAGAAGAAACAAAGGGTAATGAAGTAACAAAAGCAGCTTTTAAATTATTAAAAAACTATGATGGTTTTATTGGTAATGTTGAAGGCGGAGACATATTTAATGGTAGCTGTGATGTTATTACCTGCGATGGCTTTATTGGAAACTTAGTGCTCAAAACAAGTGAAGGTGTTGCAGCTACTATAAGCGGGTTGATTAAAGAATACATTCGTAAATCACCTATTGCTATTACGGGTGCACTTTTGATGAGAAAAGTCTTTAAACTTCTTAAAAAAGAGATTGATTATGCTGAAGTTGGTGGTGCACCACTTATCGGTATAAATGGATGCGCTATTGTTAGCCATGGAAAAAGTAATGCCAAAGCCATGGAAAATGCAATATACCAAGCAATTTCTTATATTGACAATCATGTAAATGACCATATTTTAGAAAAACTTGAAGAATACAATAAAACAAATATTAATAAATAAGTAAGGAATCACAATGGCTTACGCTGCATTTAGATCAATTGGTGCCTATGCTCCAAGTAAAATTTTAAGTAATGATGACCTAGCCAAACTTGTTGATACTACAGATGAGTGGATTACTAAAAGAACTGGCATTAAGGAGCGTCGCATTGCAGCTGCAGACGAAACTACGAGTGACTTAGGTACAAAAGCAGCTGTGTTGGCGATTGAGCGTAGTGGAATTGCTAAGTCTGACATAGATATGGTGATTTGCGCAACTATCTCTCCTGATTATTTTTGTATGCCTTCAACTGCAACAACAATCTCAACAAAACTTGAACTTGGACCTATTACTGCATTTGATATTTCTGCCGCATGTACTGGATTTGTTTATATTTTAGCTATTGCAAAAGCATTTATAGAATCTGGAATGAAAAAAAATGTTCTTATTATCGGTGCTGAAAAATTATCTGCTATTACTGATTATACAGATCGTGGTACATGTATTTTATTTGGTGATGGTGCTGGTGCTGCAATTATATCAGCAACAGATAACAAAGACGAAGCTATTATAGATGTGAACACGGGTGCTGATGGAACATATGCAGACTTACTTATGACTCCAAACGGCGGAACAGGTTCTCCTCATGATAACCTAGAAGCTGAGGCTGGAACATGTTTTATGCAAATGAAGGGAAATGAAACTTTTAAAGTTGCTGTTCGTACTTTAACTAAAGATGTAAAAGAAATTTTAGAAGCAAATAGTATTCATAGTGATGAAGTGAAACACTTTATACCACATCAGGCTAATTATAGAATTATAAAAGCTGTGGGTGATGCGCTTAAGATGAAAGAAGAACAAGTTGTATTAACCGTACATAAGTATGGAAATACATCAGGTGCTTCGATTCCAATGGCCGTAAATGACATTTATGAAGAAGGTAAGCTAAAAAAAGGTGAACTTATGCTTTTTGATGCTTTTGGTGGCGGACTTACATGGGGTTCAGCGCTTATTCCTTTTTCTCCTTTAAAATAACTTCTAAATCCTATGAAAAATATAATATTAATCGGATTTATGGGTGTTGGAAAAGGCACTATAGCACGAGAGATAATTAAAAATTATTCGTATATGGCTATCGATACTGATGATTTAATTGAAAGTATGGATAATCGAAAAATAAAAACTATCTTTCTTAAAGAAGGTGAAGATTACTTTAGAAAGTTAGAAAAAGATGTTTCTCTTTGGCTTGAAAAAAGTGTTAAAAATACACTTATATCTACTGGTGGTGGTTTTTACAAGGTTGAAAACTTAAAAAAAATCGGTACAGTAGTTCTTCTTGATTCTCCTTTTGATAAAATTATTGAGCGAATTAAAGAACATCCTAATGCAAAAGCAAAACTAAAAAAGAGACCACTCCTTAGTGATATGAAGGCAGCTAAAGATTTGTATAAACTAAGGCGTCCAGAGTATTTAGAAGTAGCTGATATTATTATAGATGTAAGTGATAAAAGTGCAAAAGAATGTGCCAAAGAGATTTTAAAAAAGGTTAAAAGATGAAACACATAGTATTTACAGTTCTAATGTTAGTATCTTCAGTATTTGGAGCAGAGATAAATTGGGCAAAAGATTTTGATACTGGTATTAAAGAAGCAAGTGCTAAAAACAAGCCAGTTTTATTTGTCTTTTCTCGCCACTCATGTCACTACTGTAGAGTTTTAGATGAAACTACCTTTGAAGATAAAAAAGTAATTAAAGCCTTAAACAGAGATTTTGTATCAATTATTTCTTATACTGATGAAAAAGATTATACTCCTAGAAAATTATGGAGACCAGGTACTCCTACTTTATGGTTTTTAGACCCAGAGGGCGAGCCTCTATTTAAGCCATTAGCTGGGGCAATAGATGCTGAGAATTTTTTAAAAGCTTTAGCTATTGTTAAAAAAGAATTTGATCAAACTTTAGGAAAATAAATGATATTTACAAATACAAAAGATGCTAATTTTAAAAAATACTTTGAAGAACTACAAGAGCGCGGTAAAATGGATATGGATCATGTGAGTTCCATTGTTGGCAATATTATTAGTGAGATTAAAACTGATAAGAATACGGCCTTAAAAAAACACATAGCAAAATTTGACAACTGGACTCCAAAAAATGATTTCGAGCTAAAGATTTGTCCCAATTCTATGGAAAAAGCATACAAGAATATCGATGAAAACTTAAAGTCTGCTTTGCATCTAGCTTATGATAGAATTAAAATATATCACGAAAAACAAAAGCCAAAATCATGGTTTGATGATGAGCCAAATGGTACTATTTTAGGACAACGAGTGACTGCTGTAGACTCTGCTGGTCTTTATATACCTGGTGGTAAAGCGGCGTATCCTTCTTCACTTTTGATGAATGTTATTCCTGCCCAAGTTGCTGGAGTTGAGAAGATCGTTGTATGTACTCCAACTCCGGACAATGAACCCAATGAACTTCTCCTTGCTGCTTGTCATTTATGTGGAGTTAAAGATGTTTATAAAGTAGGTGGTGCATCTGCAATAGCGGCTCTTGCCTACGGAACTGAGACTATACCAAAGGTTGATGTCGTTACAGGGCCTGGAAATATTTTTGTTGCAACTGCGAAAAAAATGGTTTTTGGTGATGTAAATATTGATATGATAGCAGGACCAAGTGAGATAGGTATTTTAGCTGATGACTCTGCAGATGCAAGGCATTTAGCGATAGATTTACTTTCTCAAGCTGAACATGATGAGATGGCGAGTTCTATTTTAATTACTCCTTCTCAGAAGTTAGCAGATGCTGTCAAAATAGAGATAGAAGCTTGGTTAGTAAAACTTCCTCGTCACAAAATTGCTAGAAAATCTATAGAAGATCGTGGAGCGATTATTGTTACTTCTACAATGGACGAAGCAATAGACTTGATGAATGAAATAGCACCTGAGCATCTCGAAGTTGCTACTGTGTCACCTTTTGAGTTACTTCCTCTTATAAAGCATGCCGGAGCAATTTTCTTAGGTCATAATACTCCTGAAGCAATAGGTGATTATGTGGCAGGACCAAACCACACACTTCCAACAGGTGGAACAGCTAAATTTTATTCTCCACTAGGTGTAGAAAACTTTATGAAAAAAACTTCTATCATTTCTTTTTCAAAAAAAAGCTATTAACGAAATCGGTGAAGCCTGTGCTCTTTTAGCGCATACTGAGGGATTAACTGCACATGAAGAATCTATCCGAGTGCGTTTAGACTAAAAACTTTACAAGGTATTTGTGTCTGCACCTTAATTTAGAAAGCTTTTCTTTTTTACTCACCTTTAAAAAATCCTAAAAAAAACCCTAATCATTCCTATGTAATTTAAGTTTTCTTAGATATTATTTAATTAGTGAAATATTCCTTGCACCTTAAGGGTGTGGGATTGTATTTTAAATATGTTAGATAAATTCAAAGCTTAAATTGGCCCTTAAATGATGGCTAAAGGAGAATATATGCAATTAGGTTTCCTAGTTGATTTACACCTATGTATGGGTTGTAAAGGATGCGAGATCGCATGTAAAGTGGAAAATGAAGTTCCACTTAGCACATGGAGATTACGAGTAAAATATGTAGATGTGGGAACTTTCCCAGAAACGAAGAGAACATTTACACCACTTAGATGTAATCATTGTGAAAATGCTCCTTGTGAACAGATTTGTCCAGTGTCTGCATTACATTATTTAGATAATGGAATTGTAAATATTGATAAAGAAAGATGTATTGGTTGTGCTGGTTGTGTTATGGCTTGTCCTTATGGAGCAATCTATATTGATCCACAAACACAAACTGCTGATAAATGTACATACTGTGCGCACCGTATTGCATCTTCTATGATGCCTGCTTGTGTTGTTGCTTGTCCTGTAGAGGCAAATATCTTTGGTGACTTAGATGATGCTACTTCGAATATTTCTAAATATATTCAGGTAAATCAGTCGAATGTTCAAGTTCGTAAACCAGAAAAGGGTACAAACCCTCATCACTTTTATGTAGGTGGTGGTAATGTTTCATTGAACCCTTTAACATCACATAGAGGTAACGGACATAACTTATTTGGTGAGATTAAGACTCTTCCAGTAGGAGGGAAACACTAATGGCAACACATGAAATATTAGCAGCTACACAAGCTGTAGTAACATTAGATGTAGCACTTCCAGGTATTGTTTGGCCTTGGTTAGTTACAGTTAATATGTGGGCAAAAAGTATTGGTACAGGTGTTATCTTCATGCTGTTTTATCTTTTAAGAACACATCCAGAATCAGGAAAAAATTTAAGATTTATGACGGCAGCACTTGCATTTATATCTATTAATGTTTTTCTTTTATTTACACTTGCTGACTTACACCAACCATTTAGAATGTGGCATATATTCTTTTATCCTCATTGGTCTTCTGCAATTACATGGGGTTCATTTATGGCTTCAGCGTTCTTGGGTCTTTTAACACTTCTTGTGTTTTTAGGATATACAAAGAAAGATGAGACTTTTGATAAAGTACTATTGTGGACAACTATTTTAGCAATTCCGGTTACTCTTTATACTGCGGCACTTCTGTCTCAGTGTACGGCCCGAGAGTTATGGCAAATGCCAGCAGAATCAATACAAATGATTTTAGCAGCAACACTTGCAGGCTCAGCATCGATGATTTTACTTGGTGGAAATAAACTTACATACGAAGCAAAAAAATCTTTAGGCGTAATTTTAGGCTTAAGTGCATTAATGGCATTTATTGTTTATATGTCTGAGTATATTTTTGGACCAGGAAAAGCAGAAGAATTAGCAGCAATTTTACAGTACATTAAAGGCGACGGAGAATATACAGTTATGTTCTGGTTAGGTCAATGGATGACATATCTATTACCAATGTTTCTTATCGTGTTGAGTCGTGCAAGTAAAAGTGAAAGTATTTTAAAACTTGCAGCAATATTAGCATTAGTGGGTCTATTCATAGTTAAACATGTTTGGCTAATGATTCCACAATTACTACCAATGAGTTAAGGAGATATATTTAATGTATTTACAAAGTAGAAGAACATTTTTAAAAGGTGCTGCATTTACAGTTGCAGGTGCCGCTATTGCTAAGGGTGTATTTACAGCAGATGCTATGGCAGAATCTGTAACACAAAGCAAATTTACAAATACTCCAGATAGTTTATCTTTTTATCCTCCAATGGATCAATGGGATGACTTTAAAGAGTTAGATGGTGCGGATTGGAATCGTGGTGGTATAGATCGTCATGGTGTAAGAAGTGAAGACAATCCTGATGGAATTGAAGTGAATGATTATATGATTGTTCCAACTGCATGTTCTAACTGTGAAGCTTCTTGTGGTTTAACAGCTTGGATTGACAAGAAAACTTTTACAGTTAAAAAGTATATGGGTAATCCACTTCATACAGGTTCTCGTGGACGAAACTGCGCAAAAGGTTATGCTACACAATCTCAAATGTATGATCCAGATCGCATAGCGTTTCCATTAAAAAGAGCTCCAGGTTCTGCTCGTGGTGAAGGTAAATGGATTCGTACTACATGGGACGAAGCAATGACTACCATCGGTAATAAGATGCATGAAGCAATGAAAGATGGCGATGAGTTATCTAAAAAATCATGTATGTTCCATGTTGGTCGTCCAAATGAGAATGGTTTTACTGGTAAAGTATGGCACACTCTTGGTCAAGATTGTTTCAACTCACATACAAATATTTGTTCATCTGGTGGTCGTACTCCGACAATCCAATGGTCAAATGATGATAGATCTTCACCAGATTGGGCTAACTCTAAGTTAATCTTTCTTAACTCGTCTCATGCTGCGGATGCTGGTCACTATTTTCAACAAGCTGCTGGACATATCGCAGATGCAAGAGCGAAGGGTGCTAAACTTGTAGTTATGGATCCTCGTATGTCTAACTCTGCTGGTATGGCAGACCTTTGGATTGCTGCATGGCCTGGTACTGAAGCTGCAATTTACTTATACCTAGTTCAACGTATGTTAAATGAAGGTAAGGTAAATGAAACATTTGTAAGAAAATGGTTCAACTGGGAAGTTATGTTAAACAATACTGACTATTTGAAGTATATGGTTAAACAAGGTTATATTTCTGAGGTTCCAAAAGAAAAAACTTTTGATGCTTATATGAATATGCTTAAAGATCTTTATAATCCTTATACACTTGAGTACGCTGTTAAAGAAACACATGTTCCTGCATATAAACTAGAAAAACTATACGATATGGTTATATGGGCTGATACAGCAATCTCTTCTTACTTTTGGCGTGCAGCTGCTGCTGGAAATCGTGGTGGTTGGACTTCGGGTAGAACAGGTTTCCTTATGCTTGGTCTTCGTGGAGCAATCGGACCTGAGGGTGGAACATTCTTCCACCACTGGCATGTTATTTCTGTTGCTGGTAAAGGTGGTTCTGCTACTGTTGGTCAAGGTAAGCGTGGTGCAAATGTACCTAAAATTGATGTATACAATGAGCTTTCATTTCCACCAGAATGGCCAATGTCATCATATGAAATGTCATTTTTACTTCCACACTTACTTGCGGATACAGAGTGGCAAGATAAGTGGATAGCGAAAGGACTTAATGTTCCTAAAAAGCTTTCTGTTTGGATTCCTCGTATGTACAATCCTGTTTGGATTAATCCTGATGGTTTTAGATGGATTGAAACTATCAAAGATGAAACTAAAATGGAGCTAACATTTAACTTGTCTCCAACATGGTCTGAGACTAACTGGTATGTAGATTATATTTTACCTGTTGGTTTAGCCGGTGAGAGACATGATCAGCATTCTGAAGCTACTATGCCTGCAAGATGGACATCGTTCCGTCAACCAGTTATGCGTGTTGCTTTAGAAAAAATGGGATGGAAACCTAAGAATCCAGCTCGTGCTACACTTGAAGCTCACATTAAAGCGGGTCTTGGTGAAGTTTGGGAAGAAAATGAGTTCTGGTTTGATATGTGTGTTAACTATATTGATCCTAAGGGCGATTTATATCTTGACGAAGCAAAAACTAAAACTGTTCATTCTATGTGGGAGTCTAAAAAGACTCCTGGTACTCCAGTAACTATTGCTGAGTGGTATGATGCAGCATTTGGTGACAACTTGCCGAACTTGAAGAAAACTGCAACTGCAGATGAGAGATACAAAGATTCTGAATTCCCTGTTTATGAATACATGAGAGATCATGGTGCATGGATGGAAGAAAACAAAATTTATTCTCCACAAGAAAGAAAAGTTAAATTTGATGGAGAAGATCTTATTTCTCATGGTCATAAATATGCAAAAGAAGATTTAACTAAAGATGCAACAACGGGTGTTATCTATGCACACGATCATCATGGTGATGGTAAATATAAAGACGATAAAAAACCAGTAGCTATTGAGATAGATGGTGAGATTATGGAAGGTTTTGCAACCCTCGATAAAAAACTTGACTTCTTCTGTGAATGGTTAGCTGATGATTGGAAATGGCCAGAATATGCTGTTCCAATTTACCCAAGAAACCAAGAAGAAAAAGAGAAAATGGTTCATATTACATCACATGTAAATCACATGTATATGACAGAGAAAGATTCGTATGCGCTTAACACAGTGTTCCGTCTTCCTTATAATATCCATACTCGTTCTGCAAATAGCAAGCACCTTATGGAAATTTCTCAAAATCATGACCCTATTTGGATTTCAACTCCAGATGCTGCGCGTCAAGGTTTTAAACGCGGTGATGCGATTCGTGTTAGAATCGTAGATACTGTTGTAAAAGATGCAAATGGAAATGGTCTTGAATCTGGTTATTTCGTAGCTATGGCTGTACCAACAGAGGGTATTCTTCCTGGAACATTGGCATGTTCTCACCATGGTGGTAGATGGAAGTTAACTAACTCAGTTACTATTCCTAATGGTGTTACAGATGGTAAGGTTGATTCTCAGCCAATTAAGAGAGATATGAACGATCCTAAATTCATGGCACATTCACCTGCAAATGCAGGTAGTGAAGCTGGACAAATCAAAATTGAAGATTATGATGGTACTTCTGGTATGAACAGTTATGGTGTTCCAACTGCTGAGCTTCAGATGGATGGTAAAGTTGGTAAACTTACCTATGTAGAGGGTATTAAACCTTTCCATGCAGACAGATTTGCTGAATACAATAGAGATTCTGGAAATATCTGGTGGGATGGACTCAGTGGTTCATGGCAAAATGCTGTTGCTGCAGCGCATCCCGATCCAATATCTGGTATGCATTGTTGGCACCAAAAAGTTATCCTTGAGCCTGCGCAAGAGGGTGATAAAATTGGTGATATCTATGTTAATTATGATAACAACTTTAAAATCTATCAAGGTTGGAGAGATGATTTAACACGTGGATTGGATGAAAATTCTACGAAGCGTCGTCCTCAACATATTAAACGACCATGGGTGCCACTATCAAGTAAGGCATACCGAGTAACAATCAAAAAGTAAAAGTTTAGATAGCAACGCTCGCACGACATTTCATTTAGTGAAATGCTGTGTCAGGCTTTAGCCTAGATCTGCGTTGCTACGCTCGTCATGCACAAAAGTGCACTTCCTCACTATGCGCCTTGAACTAACATTACTCTCTAAATTTTATTAACGAAACTATTATTTTATTTATCTGAAATATTTTTATTATAGTGATGCCCACCACATTCTTAACATTAATCCCCATGTACTTGTGTAACCTACATCTGAAAAGACTAAGTTTTTGTTTTTATCGTAGATAAATGTTGTTGGAAATGCTCCAATTTTAAAGTTTGAAGATAGTAGTCCATTTTTATCATTGACTACATTAAAATTATAATCATTTTCTTTTAGCCATTTCTGTATATCTTCATTTGTTCCTGATTTTACGGCTATTGTTAGTACATTATAATTTTCTGAAATGCTTTGAATATTAGATGCCTCTACTTTGCATGTAGGACACCATATAGCCCAAAAATGTACTAGGGTGGGTTCTGAGTTGCTTATTATATATTTATTGTTGTTGAGTAGGCTTATATTAGTTAGTGGAAGTGGTTCTTTGCTTAAATCTAGACTTTTATAGAGACTCATTGCATTTGCAAAGATAATTATTACTAAAGCAAAGACTAAAATTTCTTTTATATAATGTTTGACTTTATTTGTCATGGATGAGACCTCAGTTGTTAAGTTACATGTATTATAGTAAAATATTTTAAAGAGCGAGAAGGGGAGGAATTTTTATAAATAGAGGTTAAAGCTCTATTTATAAATGCTAAGGAAGAGTATAACTACTCTATCTCAGCATCGATAACATCTTCGTTATCTTTCTTTTTCTTAGCGTCTGCCTCAGCAGCTTCTGGGTTTTCTTTTTGTTTGTACATCTCTTCAGCCATTTTATGTGCAGCTTCTGTTAGTACTTTTACTTTTTCTTCGATAATCTCTTTTGTAGCAGTTTCATCTTTTAAAGTATCTTTTAAATCAGTAGCAGCAGCTTCGATTTTAGCTTTTTCTTCAGCTTCTAGTTTATCACCCATTTCTTCAACAGATTTTTCAGTTTGAGCGATAAGGGCATCTGCTTGGTTTCGTAAATCAACAAGTGATTTTCTTTCTTCATCAGCAGCTTTGTTTTCTTCTGCATCCTGAACCATTTTGTTAATCTCTTCTTCACTCAATCCAGATGATCCAGAGATTGTGATTGATTGCGATTTACCAGTAGCTTTATCAGTTGAAGAAACAGTTAATATACCATTTGCATCGATGTCAAAAGTTACTTCGATTTGTGGAACACCACGAGGTGCCGCTGGAATATCACCAAGCTCAAAAAGACCAAGAGACTTGTTGTCTTTAGCAAACTCACGCTCACCTTGACCAACACTGATAGAAACAGCTGGTTGATTGTCTTCAGCAGTTGAGAAAACTTGAGATTTTTTAACAGGAATCGTAGTTCCTTTTTCAATAATCTTAGTCATAACTCCACCAAGTGTCTCGATTCCAAGTGAAAGAGGTGTAACATCAAGAAGTAATACATCTTTAACATCTCCGCGTAAAACACCACCTTGAATAGCAGCACCTGCAGCTACAACTTCATCAGGGTTAACGCTTCTGTTTAAGTCTTTACCGCCGAAATATTTAGAAACAGCTTCTTGAGCCATAGGAACACGAGTAGATCCACCAACCATGATTATTTCTTTGATTTCATTGTTTTCTAAATCAGATTCTTTCATAGCAACTTTGATATGCTCGATAGTTTCTTCGATTAAATCAGAAATCATACCTTCAAATTTAGCACGCGTAAGTTTGATAACTAAATGCTGTGGTCCAGCTTCTGTCATAGTAATAAATGGTAAGTTAATTTCAGTCTCAGTAGCTGAACTTAACTCTTTTTTAGCAGTTTCAGCAGAATCTTTTAAACGTTGAAGTGCCATTTTGTCATTTTTAAGTTCAATTCCGTGTGATGCTTTAAACTCAGTATTTAAAAAGTCAACGATTTTATTGTCAAAGTCATCACCACCTAAAAATGCATTACCATCAGTTGAAAGAACTTCAAATGTACCATCTGAAATTTCAAGAGTTGTAACATCAAAAGTACCACCACCAAGGTCATAAACAAGTACATTTTCTTCAGTTTTAGAGTCAAGACCATAAGCAAGTGCAGATGCAGTTGGTTCGTTGATAATTCTTAAAACATTAAGACCAGCAATAGTACCAGCATCTTTAGTAGCTTTTCTTTGTGCATCATTAAAATACGCAGGAACAGTAATAACAGCATCTGTGATTGCTGAACCAACATAAGCTTCAGCATCTTCTTTTAGTTTAGTAAGAATCTTTGCAGAAATCTCTTGTGGAGTATATATTTTTCCAGCTACATCAACACACGCTGCACCATCTTTGTCTACTATGTTATACGTTACTTTATCATGCGCTTGTTTTGCATTCTCTTCATTCATCATAAGACCCATAATTCTTTTAATAGAAGAAATTGTTTTCTCAGGGTTTGTGATTGCTTGACGCTTTGCAGGATCTCCTACTAGCACATCACCTTTATCTGTAAATGCTACAACTGATGGAGTTGTGTTTTTACCTTCAGCATTAGGGATGATTTTCGCTTCACCACCCTCATAAACTGCTACACATGAATTTGTTGTTCCTAAATCTATTCCGATTACTTTGCTCATATTATCTTCCTTTAATTTTTTCAAAATTTAAGGGAACCTTTTTATTCCCTTTTGTCACGACTTTTATTTGTTTTATTTTACGAATCTAATTCGCTACGATTACCATTGCTTCACGCAGTGGTCTGCTTTTATATTTATATCCAGTTTGAAAAGTTTGAACTATTTGACCTGATTCAACTTCTTCGCTATCCATTGTTTGAATCGCGTTGTGAATATTTGGATCAAAAGGTTCATCATGGCTTACTAATGTTACACCATGTTTTTCAAGTTGCGTAAGAAATGACTTATGCGTAAGCTCAATTCCCTCTTTTAGCTTGTCAAAAAGTTCAGCCTTATCTGCTTCTCCTTCAACTGATTTCATTGCACCATCGAGTGCATCTAAAACAGGAATCATATCTTTTGCAAATTTTTCATTTGCGTACTCAACAGCTGTATATTTTTCTCTTTCTAATCTTTTTTTGATGTTATCAAAGTCAGCGTGAACTCTTGCGTACTTATCTTTAAGCGCTGCAAGTTCATTCTGTAAAAGATCAAACTCATTTTCTACAGCTTCAGCTTCCGCCTCTGCTTCTTCGTTTATAACTTCTGTTTCCTCTTGAATTTCTTGAGGCTCAGTCTCTGTTTCTTCTTTTGACATAGTTGTTTGTTTACTCCTTTTATCAAGTTATGAGCGTATTATACATATTGAGTGTAACAATGTCAAGTCATACTTTAGTTAATTTGCATAATTAACTTTAGTCTTATAGAGTCAAGTCTATTTTTTGAGTATTAATTTAAAAAAGGTATTATAAATACAATTAATATGAATGGAGAAAGAATGAAAGTATTAGCATGGTTAGTTGGGGTTTTAGCTGTTATAGTAGGAGGCGTGTATTTTATTGCTTTTACCCCAAGTGGTAACAGTATATTAAAGCCAATCATTGAAGAAAAAATCAATGAAGCAACAGAATTAGACACGAAATTAAATACATTTGCATTAAATACAAGTGAATTTGAAATATTTTTAGAGCTAGATGCTGAAAATACTATTCATGCAAAAGGTACATATGCTTTACTTTCACAAGCATTTGATGCTGCATATAATGTGAAATTAGAAAAATTACAAAATTTGACAAAGCTTACTAAGACAGAACTTTTAGGGGCATTTAGAACCAATGGTACTGCAGTTGGAGATATTGCTTACATGGAGATAGATGGAGTAAGTGATGTAGGACTCAGCGATACAACATATCATGTAGAATTAACTGACTTAAATCCTACATCTATAATTGCGAAGATAAAAAATGCTGATTTAGAATCACTTTTAGAGTTAGGTGGACAAAAAGCTTATGCAAAAGCTAAACTCGATGTTGACATTAATTTTAAAAATATTAAAGTACATGAACTCGATGGGGATATATCTCTTGCAACACGAGATGGTATCTTAAATACAAAACTTTTAAATAAAGACCTCGAGTTAAATATTCCAAAAACAAACTTTGCTATGAATCTTGATGCAGTTTTAAAAGGTGATGATATTAATTATACCTATGTGCTCAACTCTAATCTTGCAAAAGTTACATCTGATGGAAAAGTTGTTCCTGCTCCTTTAAACGTAGATATAAAATACGCTTTAAATATTGCAGAACTAGCAGTATTAAAGCCAATTACAAATGCTGATGTTAGAGGTGCATTTAAACTAAATGGTACTGTAAAAGGTAGCAAAGAAAAAATGACTGTAAATGGTTTTAGCGACCTAGCATCTTCAGATACTACATTTACCGCGATACTAAAAGATTTCAAAGCTTCATCACTTGAGGCACAAATGAAAAATCTTCACTTAGCGAAAGTTCTTCACATGGCTAAACAACCTCATTACGCTGATGGTATATTTGATTTAGACATAGCTATGAGTAATTTAGAAGCAGGACAACTCAAAGGTACTGTGAAGTCAAATATTAAAAATGGTTTACTTGATGTAAAATTTATAAGCAAGATGCAAAAGTTTAAAACGAGAATGCCTAAAACTACATTTACGCTTTCTACTGTAACTGAGTTAGATGCAGACATTGTAGATACTAAGGTCCAGTTAAATTCTTCACTTGCAAACCTAGATATAAAGCAAGCTCGCGTAAACCTCAAAGATGGCTCAATCGTTAGTGATTATACAACGACTATACCAAACCTTGATAAGCTTTACTTTGTAATAGAGAGACACTTAAAAGGCTCTTTTAAAGCAACTGGTGACTTTAAGAAAAAAGATGATAATACGGAAGTTACTATGCACTCTAATGTTGCTGGAGGAGTTATGGATGTTAAAATGCATAATGATGATTTATCGGCTGATTTAAAATCTATTCAAACAATAGATGCAATGAAGATGCTTTTATATCCTCCTGTATTTAAAGCGGCACTCAATGGAAAGCTTGCATATAATGTTGCACAAAAGAAAGGAAAATTTCAAGGAAGTCTCGTAGATGGTGGCTTTGAGAAAAACATGGCCTTTACTATGATGAAACAGTATGCTCAAATTGATTTATACAAAGAGAACTTCAAAGGTGATGTAAGTGCGGATATAAATAAAGAACTTGTACTCGCTTCTTTTGACTTAAAATCAAATCGTTCATCGATTAAAACGGTAAATACAAAGATAAATTCTGACACGAATATTATTTACTCTAAGATTGAAATTGTTGCAGACAAAAATCCACTGACAGTTGTTTTAAGTGGAAATAAATCTGCACCTAAGATCATGATAGATGCTAAGTCTCTTATGCAAGGTCAGGCAACAAAAGAGATAAGTAAACAACTTGAGGGTAAAATCGGTAAGGAAGCAAGTGATCAGATTGGAAACTTATTAAAAGGTTTCTTTTAAGCTTGAATCTGCGAGTGTTAAACAAAAAAGTACTTCTTTTTTGTTTGCTTGCATAAGCTCAATAGCCTGCGTTAAAGTACTTCCGGTTGTTATAATATCATCTACTAAAATTATGTTTTGCTCTTTTATTTCTTTCATCTGAAAATCTCTTTTATTTGTTAACCTGAATTCTCTATTCTGTCCAGAGTATGAAGTAGTATTGTTCGCACGAAGTTTATTGTTAAGTGGGTTTATATTTTTAGATTTTAGAGCGCAGTTGAGAATGGCAGTATGCGAATAGCCTGATTTTACAGTATCGTCAATCGCGATAGAAACAGTATCTTCTTCAAAGCTAAATGCTTGAGCAAATTTTTTAAAACTGTTTTTTGCTAGAATGGAGTAGATATAAAAACCAATATCGGTATGTTTTGTATGAAGGAATCTTTTAATATCGTGGTATTTATAAAAAGAAATAACTTCGATGTTTTGGATTTTTCGTTTGTAAAGAGAGGGTTTTAAAAAAGTTTCTTGACAATGTTTACATATATGTGTGAAAGATAAACCCTCACACAATAAGCATTTCATAACTATATACTTTAGTCCATCTTTAAAACAGACATAAAAGCTTCACTCGGAAGTTGAACTTTACCTATAGACTTCATGCGTTTTTTACCTGCTTTTTGTTTTTCTAAGAGCTTGCGCTTACGAGTAATATCTCCACCATAACACTTAGCAGTAACATTTTTTCCCATAGATTTTACAGTTTCTCTGGCGATAATCTGAGAACCTAGAGATGCTTGGACAGCAACTTCAAAAAGTTGTCTAGGAATTATTTCTTTCATATTTTTAACTAAAACGCGACCACGAGAAAGCGCTTGATTTCGAGGAACAACTATGCTAAGTGCATCTACAGCCTCTCCTGCTACTTTTATATCTAGCTTAACCAAATCTCCAATTCTAAAGTCTATTGGCTCATAATCAAATGAAGCGTAACCTTTTGAGATTGACTTGAGTGTGTCATAGAAGTCCATTACAATCTCATTCATAGGCACTTCATACTCAAGCATTACTCTATCTTCGTTGAGGTAGGTCATTTTACTTTGTGTTCCTCGTTTGTTTATAAGTAGAGATATAATGTTACCAAGGAACTCACTAGGTGTAATAACAGTAGCCCTTACATAAGGCTCTTCGATTCTGTCTATACGGTTTACTTCTGGTAGTTCAGAAGGATTATGAACATTGATTTTATCGCCATTACTAAGATATACTTCATAAATAACCGATGGAGCAGAAGCGATTAAATCAAGGTTAAACTCTCTTTCGAGTCTCTCTTTTACAACCTCCATATGAAGCATTCCTAAAAATCCAACACGAAAACCAAAACCAAGGGCTAAAGAAGTCTCAGGTTGGTAGGATAAAGAACTGTCATTAAGACGAAGTTTATCAAGTGCGTCGCGTAAGTTTTCAAAGTCATCTGTGTCTATCGGGTAGATGCCTGCAAAGACAAATGGTTTCGCCGGTTCATAAGTTCCAACAGGTTCTGTTGTAGGGTCTTTTGCATCTGTAATGGTGTCTCCCACATTGATAACACTTACCTCTTTAAGACCAAGAACAACAATCCCTATCTCACCACAAGAAATAGCAGGTGTCTTGATTTTTTTCATAGGATGTGGATACATTAAGTCTAAAATATGGTGCTCTTCACCATTACTCATGAGCTTGATATTTTGACCTTTTTTTACTTGCCCATCAAAGACACGAACAAGTGCTAAAGCACCTAAATACTGGTCAAACCAAGAATCATAAATAATCGCTTTTGTAGTGGCATCAGGGTCTCCAATAGGGGGAGGAACACGGTCTACGATAGCATCTATGAGTTCACGAATTCCAACACCCGTTTTAGCAGATACTAAACAGGCATCTGTTGCATCTATGCCTATGGAAGTTTCTATCTCCTCAGCTACTTTATCAGGGTCAGCTGCTGGTAAATCGATTTTATTTATAACAGGGATAAGTTCTAAATCATTATCAAGTGCAAGGTATACATTTGCGATTGTTTGTGCTTCAACACCTTGGGCAGCATCTACGATAAGTAATGCTCCATCCGAAGATGCTAAAGATTTTTCAACCTCGTAAGAAAAATCAACATGACCCGGTGTATCGATAAGATTAAGAATGTAATGTTCGCCATCTTTAATATAGTCAAGACGAACAGACTGCGCTTTAATGGTTATACCTCGTTCTTGTTCGATTTCCATTGTGTCCATCATCTGCGTACTCATTTCACGCTCAGTAACAGAACCACATTCTTGTATGATTCTATCGGCTAAAGTACTTTTACCATGGTCAATATGTGCGATGATAGAGAAGTTTCTAATATTTTTCAATAATGTACCTTATTCAAAAAGACCATTAACACTTTCGTTGTGATAAACACGACGAATTACTTCTGCAAAAAGAGGAGCTACTGTTAATACTTTTATTTTTTTATGTGCTTTTGTTTCAAGTGTATTTGTGATGATAAGTTCATCAAGTTCACCGTTTTCTAGGTTTTCGTAAGCTTTTCCACTTAAAACGCCATGCGTAGCACATGCCATAACAGAAGTTGCTCCCTTGTTTTTAAGAGCCGTTGCAGCTTTTACCATCGTTCCTGCCGTGTCCACCATATCGTCTATCATGATTACATCATAACCCTCAACATCACCAATGATTCCCATGACTTCTGATTCATTTGCTTTTTCACGACGCTTATCAACGATGACCATATCTAAGCCCATTCTTTTTGCAAAGTAACGCGCGCGTGCAACTCCACCAATATCTGGACTAGCGATGATAGGGTTTTTAAGGTTCTTGCTTTTTATGTAATGCTCAAATGTGATAGAACCGTAAAGATTATCAACTGGAATATCAAAGAAACCTTGAATCTGACCAGCATGTAAGTCAATAGTTATAACGCGATCTATACCCGCAGTTTCGTAAAGGTTTGCAACAAGTTTTGCCGTAATTGGAACACGAGGAGCCGCTTTACGGTCTTGTCGTGCGTAACCATAGTAAGGAACAACAGCTGTAATACTCGATGCAGAAGAGCGTTTAAGCGCATCTGTCATTATCAAAAGTTCCATAAGGTTGTCGTTTGAAGGAGCACCTGTAGACTGAACAATAAACACATCACGACCACGAACAGACTCAGCAATTTGAACTGATATCTCACCATCACTGAATTTTTTTATATCAGCTTTACCTAATGGAACATCTAAAACCTGACAGATTTCTTTAGCAAAATCAACACTAGCACTACCAGCAAAAATTTTATAACCAAGCATGGGCTTCCTTTTACAAATATATAATTTGGATTATACAGCAATAGTGCTGAGGGCTTATTAAAATTATAAGAAATAAAAAAAGTTCTTAAAGATATATTTGGATACAATAGAAATGTTTAGATTTTTTTCTCTAAATAATAATTTATAAAAGGCTAAAAAATGCAAATCCGAATATACTTTTGTGCAGTTCTTTACAATGAAGACTCTGAAATAATACAAATCTCTGATATTAAAAAACAATCAACAAATGATGGAATAACAGATGTTATATCTCAAATTCAAAACTCAAAAACTACACTTGCAGCTTTGTATAAAGATGGTTGGAGATTAGTCCAAGCACTTACAACACATGAAACAAATGGCTATAGACTCTTTTTAGAAAAAGCCTAACTCTTCTACTTATTCTATGGTGTTAAAATGATGTTGAAAATTTAATTTTTCCATTTAACATTTTATAGTTTAAGTTCTCTTCTCTTGTGTTTTGTATCCCTGTGTCTTCTAAACCCACTTCGTAATGTACTTTCCAGTTTTCTGTCGCTTGGGGCTTGTTTTTAGCTTTAAATGTACTTATCTTTTTATATTCTTGCATGATTTGGTTTATTTCTAATGGAGGCGCTACATACATAAAAGGCTCTTTTTTTTTCTATAAAATCGATTTTAGCATCGAAGACGGGTTTTTTTTATCGTTTTTTGTTTTTTAACTTGGGGCTTTTCTTTAATCTGAGTATGTACTTTTGGTATTGCTTTTAGGACTTTCTTTTCTTTTTTAATTTCAGGTTGAATAGGAAGCGGTTTATCTGGTTTATTTATAATAATAATGAAAATGGATAGCAAGATAAATAGTATAAAAAATATTATTTTTTGCTTCTTTGAAATTTTTAATAGCATTGTTTCCCTTATGTGATTTTTATTGTGTATGAAGTGTTTATTGGTGGAGACATACTGAACAATACTCTGTCTTAATGCAATATGATAGTTTATAATGTACATATTATTGTACATCTAAAATTAAGACAATTGTATATTTTTCAATTCTCGTAATACTTCTTGAAAGTATGCTTTATACTCTTTAAACTGTTGAAAAGCCATTTGAATGTTTTCTTGATATTTGCATAATAAACCCATTATTTTAATCTAAATTAGTATAGCATAGTTTGATTTTAACAAGCTGATTTATTTATACTATGCTATAATATCTGTATATAAGTAATTAATTACAGACAAAAAAGGAGCTATCTATGATAAATAACTATACAACTAAAGTTAAAGAAATTATTTCTAGCCATAAGTCCGGCTGGGTATTTACTCATGTAGATTTTAATGCTCTTGGCAGTATAGCAACTGTTGAAAGAGTTCTATCAAGATTGCTAGTGTCTGGGGAGATAAAGCGTGTAAGAAGAGGGATTTATTATATTCCTGAAAATAGTCGTTGGGGAGAAGTTCCACCCTCACAATCAAATATTATTAAAGCACTTTCAAGAAGTATGAATACAGATTTTATTCCTGATGGTGCGAATGCTCTTTACCAACTAGGACTAACACAGCAAGTACCTATGAAACATGTATATCTTACAGATAAACAAATTTCTACTATCTCAATTGGCAAAACAAATATAGAATTTAAAAAAGTATCACACAAAAAGCTCTCAGGTGCTAAAAGTGGTGTCAGTGTATATTTAAGTGCTCTTGAATATTTAGGTAAAGAAGCTTTACAAGAGAGTGTAAAATCAAGAATTGCTAATACTATTGATAAAAGTATGATTGATGAACTAGAAGAGGCATCAAAGGCTAGAGCAGTTTGGGTTCGTGAAGTTGTTAAAGATATTACAAGAAGAGTCGCATAATGTATGAATTTATAAAATTGGATAAAACTGAACATTCACAAGCTTTTCGAATTGCATCAGAAAAATTAGGTTATCCGGCTTATGTCATTGAGAAAGATTTTTGGGTAACTTATATACTTGATACACTTTTTAATAGAATCAATCATAAGCATAGAATTTTATTTAAAGGTGGTACTTCACTCTCTAAATGCTATAAACTTATAGATAGGTTTTCAGAAGATATAGATTTATCACTTCATATGGCTGACTTAGGGTTTGAAGGAGATAAAGCACCTCATATAGTGGCTCAAAAAGAATCAAAGAGTGCTGCTAAAAGAGCAGTTGAAAATTTAAAAGTTGCTGGAGAAGTATTTTTAGAAAATACGATATTAGTGTTACTAAAAGACAAAATAATAGAGGATTTAGGAGTAGGAAAAAATTGGAGTTTATTACTGGATGATTTAAATGCTGAAAACTTACTCTTTCACTATCCAAAATCACTAGAAGATGAAGAGTATGGAAATAAGTATGTCAAGCCAGTTGTACTTATAGAGACTGGAACAAAGTCTGAGCATTTACCAAATGAAGAGATTGAAATTAATTCACTCTTAGAAGATGCAATATCAGAGATACACTCTAAATCAGTGCTTAAAGTATTAAGTCCAAAAAGAACATTTTGGGAGAAAGTAACCATTTTGCATGCCGAAAACAACATTAATCGTGTTGAGAGGGTGAAGGAGAGACTTAGTAGACATCTGTATGACATAGTGATGCTAAGTAGAAGTTCTATTGGTGCAGAAGCTATGAAAGATTTAGCTCTATTGGACACTGTAGCTAAACATAAAGTATTTTACTATCGCTCTAATGCTGCGAAATATGATGAAGCAAAAGTTGATAAATTAAAAATTGTACCTAAAGGTGAAATACTAGAAGCTTTTAGAGTTGATTATGAAAAAATGAGAACTATGTTTGCTGGAGAGGTTATTGAATTTGATGTGATTATCGAGGAATTACAGATATTAGAAAATAAGATTAATAATGCTGACAAATAAAGAAAACTAATGAAGAATATTGATATACATACTTATAAGAATTTAAAAATAGTTATTGATAATGAAACTGGTTATTTAGAAAACATACATTTAGAATTAGAGAATTAGAGAATTAGAGAATTTGAATATACTATTTTAAGAGGAATTAGGTATTTGTCTGCATGATGTGTACAAGTCCATATAAATGATATGTGTTTTTTGATAGTTGTACATAATTGTAATTACTTATAGCTAGGGGGATTCGTCTCAAATACTAATTAAAGTACTTGTTTTAGGGGTTAAAGTGTGTTCTAAAGGTGTTTGGAGAATTATATTTTGGTGGAGACGTGCGGGATCGAACCGCAGTCCTAAAGCTGAGTTTCTGTGACGCCTACATGCTTAGAGAAGTTGTTAAAGTTTAATCTTGCTTCACACAAACTTGCAAAGCTACACAAGACGAGCCTCTAAATTCATACAAAGTCGAGACACACTTTATATATATCTGCATAAGGGTTATACTTCGAATCCGATTTATCCAGAGTCCATCGGTGAAGCAGCCCGTCCTCTAAGAGGGGGTAAAACTTAAGCTACTGCTAAAGCTGGGCGATAATTAGTATTGTTTGCGTTTAAGCAAGGTTAAGCCGTATAACGGAAATGCTCAGTCCGACATGCAATCACAGACCATCAACTCCAGTCGAAGCCAAGTCGTCCCCAATAAGCGTATTATATCTAAAAGTTGTAGTTTCTACTACCTTACTCTTTTTTTATTCTTTTTTGGATTCTGAGCGTTCTCAATGACAGATGAGATATCACTTTTAAGCAAACTTTCTAACTCTTTGATTCTCCCAAAATTTCTTACAATTTTGATGAAGTTAATAAGTGAGGCTTTACCCGTTTGTTCAAAGTTAGAATAGGTAGTAGCCGATGACAAGTTTGCACTCTTGCTAAACTCATTCTGCTTGATATTATTTTCTAGTCTGAGTTTTTTCGCACGATGCGCTAAAACTAAGGAAATCTCCTCATCTGTAAGCATAGAAAATGTTGCGCCAATATTTATGTTTTTCTTGCTTATAGTTTTTGCATCTTGAGCAAATGATTTAAGTTTTGTAAGCAGATTGTTACTATCCATCTAATTCTCCTTGAAAGTCTCTTGACATTAGCGCTTCTAGCACTTGTTTCTGCTTCACTTGAGATACTTGATACTCTTGCATTAGTTTTGGAAGTTTTGTATCTCTAAGCGCTTTCATCTTAGTTATGCTATCGCTTAGAAACTCTAGCTCTATGGAAAACTCTGTAGCTAGGTTTACTACATCTTGCAAAGTGATTTGAGAAAGCGCTTTGCCATTAAGAGAAAGTTGGTGTTCTCTAGTTTGTTTCACCCCTTTTGCAAAAGTAATATCATAAGCTGTAGTTGCTCGCCATTTATAATCACTCCCACACATAAAAGAAAAATTACGGGCATGGTCATCTTGGTTGACAAACATATAGTTAAAGAGCATCTGTAAGAAAAGTTGTTTTAAACTCGCAGTAGCATCTAGTTTAATAGCAGTACGAAGAAGGTCTTCATAGCCTACAGTTCTTGGAATATTATAATCTATATGAAGAAGTCCAGCTAAAGAGTGGATATGAAACTTTTTACCCTTGTCAACATCAAACCTTTTAGTCACAAAGTGATGTTTACTATTTGATTCTAAGAGATAACAGTCCATCATATCTATACCAGACTCTTTTGCTAAAAGATAGTAAATATACTCCAGTTTAGAATAAGTTGATTTATTCTCATCACCGTCTTGTGTATCATCATATTTAATAATTGCAGGAATAAAGCCTTTTGGAGGTTCTTTCGTTCTATCTCCAAGATAGACCTCATTAGTATTTAGATTTATAGCTACAACAGCCTTGCTTCTAGCTCCTCCAACAAAAGAGTGAGCGGAAACCAAAAAAGCTGAATGAATAGATTTAAAGTCATCTCCTCTTTTTAGCTTTTTAGCTTCTTCATAAATATCTTTTAAGGCAAGTGTTTTTTCTTCCCTCTCATCAAAGGCATGAGCTGGTCTAAATTCTAATGCTCCTAGTCCACGATTTCCTATGAAAAGAAGTTTTTCAATGATTGTTGGTTTATTAGCACTATTATTTTGCTCAAAGAATTTATCGAGTATCTCATCACCAAAACTACCTGGAAGTGAATCGCTTACAAATCCAGCGACTCTTTCTTGAAAAATGAGTGATGTTGTTTCTATATCGCTTATATCTTTGGCTATAGCGATTGGACTTGCCTTGAAAGCGGCAGAGTCAAATTGACGAAGGTAGACTCTATCATCTATTTGATAGATATCTGCAATGTGTTTATCAAATAGATATAAGCTTACTTTCTTATTCAAGACGCTTCCTTAATTATTGTATATTTGTAATTATAGCAAAAATATGTATATAATTACAGATATATAATATTTAAAACATATTTGGTTTCTTGATATAGAGGAAGAAGAAGCTTTCATGACTATTTTTATTTTAGGCAAGGCGGAGATGAACGAAGCGAACTTTTGTTCGTGAGTTTATCGACAAGGAAGTATAAAGAAAAAAGAGTTGTTGGTACCGAAAGGGCATAAAAAAAGTGGTGGCCAATCTCGGAATCGAACCAAGGACACACTGATTTTCAGTCAGTTGCTCTACCGACTGAGCTAATTGGCCGTATGTAGTAAAAATCTTTAAAAGGTGGTGGCCAATCTCGGAATCGAACCAAGGACACACTGATTTTCAGTCAGTTGCTCTACCGACTGAGCTAATTGGCCATCTTTTAAAGACCGAAATTATAGCTTTTATGTACTGAAAGTTAGCTTACACTTGTTTATTTTAGAGGAATTGCCCATTTTTTGTAGTAAGCTACGATTCTTAAAGAGAGAGAAGCCACAAAAAGAATTGTGATATTTATAAATGAAACAAGGTCGTAAGCGTTTAAAATATATAAAACGAAACCTATAAGTAAAGCAATTGTTCCATAAAATCCAGTTTTTAAGACAAAGGGAACTTCATTTATGATGACATCTCTTACAATCCCTCCTCCGACAGCTGTGATAAAGGTCATAGCAAGAACGCCGGTAAGATTAAACTGAGACTCGAGTGCAATGAGTGCGCCTGAGATGCTAAAAGAAACAAGACCAATCGAATCACTTAACATAAACAAAGGTTTATTTTCAATGGAATCTCTGCGGTGAAATTTAAAAATAATGAGAAGCATAAAAACGCCCAAAACTATTAGGGCAGGGTAGTTGTGTGAAAAAGTGAAAGGTATTTTATCGACCGTAACATCACGCATAATCCCACCACCAAGTGCGGTTAAAAATGTTGCGATTAGTGCACCCAATAGGTCAAGTCGTGCGCGCGCGGCTACAAAAAAACCACTGATTGCAAAGGCTATTGTTCCTATGTACTCTGCTATTTCAAACATTTTTTAAATGCCTCAAGTATTGCTTGTATTTCTAGTTTTTTTATTTTAGACTCTAGGCTATCAACTGTTTCATTTTCTAGAAGATGAAGCTCTTTTTGAAGTAAAATTTCCCCATCATCATAAACTTCGTTAACTTCATGAATAGTAACGCCACTTATCTTTTCTTTATTTTTTATAACAGCTTCGTGGACATATCTTCCATACATTCTAGCCCCACCATAGTTTGGTAAAAGGGCAGGGTGTACATTGATGACAATAAACTTATCTGTGATTGTTTTAGAGATTTTTTTCATGTATCCAGAGAGAAATACATGTGTGCATCCAGATGCTAAAAGTAATTCATATATCTTTGCATCTGGGTCTGCATCTGTTTTTGCATTTACAAGTTGATTCTTTATTTTGTACTTCTGGGCATTTACTAAAGCGATGGAATTAGAGTTGTTAGAAATAAGAAGAGGAATCTCAATACCTAGCTCTTTAGATGCGGTGTGCAGAGCATTAAAACCACTTCCATTATGTGATGCGAGGATGGCTACTTTTATCATTACAAAGATGCTACCGCGTCTTTAAATTCATTGCCTCTTTGGGCGTATGAACTAAATTCATCGAGACTCGATGCTGCAGGTGAGAGGAGAGCTACTTCATCGAGTTCTAAGTTAGTATCGATTTTTTCAATAGCATCTGCTAAGTTCTTGCAAAGCTGTGCATCTATCGAATACTTACAAGCCAGAGAAGAAAGTTTTTCCTTATTTGTACCAATATTATATATCTTAACATCACAAGTAAGCAAGAAGTCAAACAGTTCTTTTAAGTCAACGCCCTTGTCATCGCCACCTAAAATCAAGTGAATATTTTTTTCTTTATAACGATTAAGTACAGCAATAGTGGCATCTATGTTTGTAGCTTTAGTATCGTTCACCCAAAGACGATTTTTAGAATCTCTTACTTCTTCTTGTCTGTGAGGGTCAAGTGTAAAAGAGTTTATACCTTCGTAGTCTACTTTATCAAAGAGGATTTTTTTAACAGCCATGGCTAAAAGTGCATCTGCTAAAAAAGCACCTTTAAACTTTACTTTTGTGGCATCTATGTCAAATTTAGAAGCTAGGTCTATCTCGTCCGTATATGAGATTATATATGCGGCTGTTTGGATATCTTTATATTTATGAGGAACAATTGCAACTTCACCTTCTTTCATGGTAGAGAGCGGTTTTAGTTTCGCATTTTCATATTCTGTTATATTCCCATGCCATGATAAATGGTCGGGATTTATTGGAAGTAAAACATATATGTTTGGACTAGCGATATTTGTATAGTGCATTGTAAAAGAGCTTGTTTCAAGTATCCAGATGCTGGCATCTGTATCTAAGTCACCAAGAGCAGTTCCGATATTTCCACCTGCGAGTGAGCCTTTGTCTTTTAAAAGATGTTGCATCATTTGCGTTGTTGTTGTTTTTCCATTTGTTCCACTAATCCAAATATTCAAAGGCATGGCATCTACAAAGTAGTCATACTCGCTCATAAGGTTTTTAGCTTTTAAAATTAATGGGTTTGAGGGTGGAATTCCTGGTGAGGGAATCTCAAGGTCAGAATTTTCGGGATTGAATTCAGATGCAGGTTTAACAGTAAATCCATTTTCATCATTAAAAGCTTGAGAGCATTTATCATCATAAAAAATTGCATCTGGTATATGTCTAGCCAAGGCTTTCATCGTTCCACCGTGACCAAATAAAGAAGTTCTTTTCATACTAACGAATCTTTAGAGATATCAGTGCTACAAGGTTTGATAAAATCGCGATAATCCAAAACCTTACTATGATTTTGTTTTCATGCCAGTTTTTCATCTCAAAATGATGATGAATTGGAGCCATTAAAAAAACTCTTTTTTTACGGAGTTTGTAAGAACCCACTTGTAAAATCACAGATAAAGTTTCTATCACAAAAATAGAACCGATAAGAAGAAGTAAAATCTCACTTTTAGAGATGATGGCAAGATAGCCTAAAAAAGCACCAATGGTAAGTGAACCACTGTCTCCCATAAAAACCTCTGCAGGATGGCAGTTGTACCAAAGAAAACCACTTAATGCCCCCATAAGAGCCGCCGCAACAATAGCAACTTCTCCAACATCAAAGTTAGGCATTAAAAGGTAAGCACTTATTTTTGCGTGACCTGTAATATAAATGATGATTGTAAATGAAGCTAATGCTGTGATTGAAGGAACGGTGGCAAGCCCATCAAGTCCATCAGTAAGATTGACAGCATTTGAAGTAGCGATGATTACGAGTACCCAAAGAAGCATGGCAAATAGTCCCATATCTAAGATTGGAGACTTCATAAAAGGAACATAAAGATCAGTGTTGAAATCTGCGAAAACACATAGGTAAGATGCAACAATAAGGGCTGCAATAACTTGAAACAAGAGTTTAGTACGGGCTTTAAGTCCAGCTAAGTTTTCATTTTTTCGCACCTTTGCAAAATCATCTTGGAAGCCTATAAGTGCAAAAAGTACAAGTGTTAAAACCCCACCTACTGCATAAATATTTGAAAATTTAATGCTTAAAAGCGAAGCTAC
Organism: Sulfurimonas sp.; assembly: GCA_030949825.1. GTDB lineage: Bacteria > Campylobacterota > Campylobacteria > Campylobacterales > Sulfurimonadaceae > Sulfurimonas. Next base: position 69,609 of record JAUZSC010000040.1, on the reverse strand, counting down.
AATAGTTGCAACAATAAAAACAATACCACCCATCGTTGGCGTAGATGCTTTTTCTTTATGTCTTTGGGGAGCCCATTCATTTATGGGTTGAACACTTGATGTTCTTTGTGCCCAACGAATAAAATAAGGCATCAAAAAAAGCGTGAAAAACAGGGCTATAAAAAACGAGATGCCAGCGCGGATGGTAATGTATCCAAGTATATTAATATCAAAAGTTTGATGAAGCCAATAGAGCAAATGTAGTCCTGTAAATTTATTATTTATGACATTATAGTATAATTTCCTTAGCAGATACAATTATTAAAAGTATGGTTAAATCTTATCAATTAGGTGTAAAATGTTTCATATTGAAAATCTCTTGGAAATAGACGCTAACATAGAAAAAATTCAAGTTATTAGTCAAGACTCCTTTGCGTACAGTGCTAATGCAGAATGGATTAAAATACTAGAGACGGAAAGCTCGAAGCAAATATATAATTTAAAAATTAAGAATAATAAAAAGTCTTCTGCATTTTTTTGTTTCAGCCCAAACAAAAAAAGGTTAGTATATGTCATTGATAATTACATCTATGTACTTGATACCTTAATAAGAGAAGATAATACTAAGCTTAAAAGTGTAGATATAATCAATAAAATTGCAATAGATTATGAAGTGACCAGTATCGCTTTTGAACCAAATTCCGTATATTTTTTTGTAGGTACACACGCGAATGAATTAATACAGTATAAGCATAATAGTTCTCAAGCAATAAATAAACTAGTTTTATTTGAAAAGTTAAAAAAAAGAACAAAGGGGATTAGTGCAATAAGTTTTCTTGATTCTCAATTAATTGTTTCTGGAAATCGTGGGGATATTGTTAAAATTGATATATTTTCAAACATTTATAAGCATATTTTAGTGAATGAAAGTGTTACAGTAAATCATTTATTACACCTAGATGAGGAGCATGTACTAAGTTCACATGCCAATGGTGACTTAAGGATAATTGATACAAATAAGATGAATCTATATACTAAAATTGATACAGTTTTTACATGCATTTACCAAACACTACTTTTAAAAAACAAGCGGTACGCTTTAGTATGTGGGGATTTGCCTTCTATATCTCTGGTGGATCTTAAATATATGAAAACTGCCATGGTTAAATATATAACATTTACAGATAATGTTAAACAAATTGCTTTTTTATCAGAATACCTACTCCTCGCACTTTTAGAAAATAATACAATAGTAAAAGTTAATCTTCCAACACCTTCTCAACTTACTTCTTTAATTCTTCATAATTCTCTTGATGCTGCGTATACTATAGTTGAAAAGGATGTTTTATTATTTAATTCAAAAGAATATGAAGCATTGGAATTTAAATACGAGACCCTCTTACAAAGAGCCACACAAGATTTATCTGCAGAAAATAGAAGTTTTGCAAAACAAACATTGTCTTTATTTGAAAATGTAGCTTGTAAAAAAAATGAAATTCAAAATGTTTTTAAAGCTTTTGATAATTATAAACAATTCCAAAATTTATTTTTTGAAAAAGAATATTCTCTAGCATATAATCTAGTCTCTCGGTATCCAGCTTTTAAGAATACCCCTGAATACTCAAGAATGGAGTATTTGTTTAAGCAAACCTTAGCTAAAGCACAGATATGTCTCGTTGAAGGCAGATGGGCAGAAGCTGATTCCTTGTTACGTACATATAAGTTTGCGACATCTAAAAAGGCTATGGTCAATTTATTTTTAAATCATGGTACACATTTTTTAAAATATTTGGATATTTTAAAAAATAGAGATATGAATAAATTGAAAAAAGTAGCTGAAGATAACGAAGTATTTGCTCAGTATCTTATATACTTTGGTATAAAATTTGAAGAAGATGCAAATACGGATACTTCATTAATTGACATATGCCTATATGATGGAGAAGTAGATAAGGTAGAAAAACTCTTAGTTTCCTTTGAGGAGGATGAACAGCATCTTGATTACGAGATGTACAGAATGAAATGTCAATATACTAGAGAACTTTATAACTTCTATGAAAGCCATGACTTTCAAAGTTGTTATAACCTGATTGATAAACATGATTTTTTGTTATTTAGTAAACTTGGTAAATCTTTCACAAAATATTGGAGAAATCTTATTGCACATGTTGAGATAGACGCTTTAAATGGCGAATTCAATACAGTTGAAAAAAAGTTTTTAAATTTAAGAGGAGTACTATTACGAGAAAAAAGAATAGAAAATCTAATAAAGCTCGCATATAGAGTAAAGATTGATAAGACAATAGTATTGGAAGACTTTGACTCTGCACAGGAACTTGTTAAAAAATACATAACTAAATTTTCTAAAGATGAATATATTTTGAAAAAGCTTAAAATATTTGAAGTCAATAATAACAGTAGATTTCCAAATATGCTTAGCACAATGAACAGACTAAAAAAAAATAATAGTATAATCTAAAAAAAATATTAAAGGAAATAGATTGAGTAAAAAAGTAATTTTAGTTATTACCGATGGGATAGGTTACAGTCCTAAAACCCAGCACAATTCTTTTTATAATGCAACTAAACCAACATATGACACCTTGTTTAAAGATGTTCCGCATTCTCTGATTGATACTTTTGGTTTAAGTGTGGGACTGCCAGAGGGTCAAATGGGAAATTCTGAAGTTGGACATATGAGTATAGGAAGTGGGCGAGTTTTATACCAAGATTTGGTGAAAATTTCTCTTGCTTTGAATGAAAATACACTCGAAGATAATGAAGAGTTAAAAAATTTGATGGCTAAGTCAGATAGGCTTCATCTCATAGGTCTTTTAAGTGATGGTGGTGTGCATTCACATATAAACCATTTTTTAGGACTTGCAAAAATTGCGTCTAAAAATGGAAAAAAAGTTTTCCTGCATCTTATAACAGATGGAAGGGATGTATCTCCCACTTCAGCATCTAAGTATATAAAGATAGTAGAAGAAGCACTTGATGAGAACATTAGCATAGCTACAATTTCAGGTCGTTTTTATTCTATGGATAGAGATAATAGATGGGCAAGAGTGCAGCGTGGCTATGAGGCAATGGTGAACGCAACGCCAATAACTGACTGGAATCCACAAGGCTATGTAGGACATTCGTACTCTTTGGGTGAAACCGATGAGTTTATGGAACCTACTGCTTTTGAGGGCTACGATGGAATGAAAAATGGAGATTCTGTTTTAACTATTAACTTTAGAAGCGACAGAATGCGTGAGCTTATGACTGCTATAGGCGATGAAAGTTTTAGTGCTTTTACACGGAAGTTTTTAAAGGTAAATGTAGCTACGATAACAGAGTATGATAAAAGTTTTCCTTATCCTGTACTTTTTAGAAAAGAGAGTCCTAAAAATACTCTCGCTGAGGTCATTGCGAGTAAAGGTTTACGACAACTTCATACGGCTGAAACGGAAAAATATGCGCATGTTACTTTTTTCTTAAACGGTGGAATAGATGAGCCTTACGAGAATGAAACGAGAGTTCTAATTCCCTCTCCAGATGTAAGAACATACGATATGAAGCCAGAAATGAGTGCAGATGCAGTTGCTAAAGCTGTCTTAGATGCTATGGACTCTTCCTATGATTTTATCGTAGTAAATTTTGCGAATGGTGATATGGTAGGACATACTGGAGATGAAGAAGCTGCAAAAATAGCGGTTAGTACAGTAGATGCACAGTTGGGAAAAATCATTGCATCAGCAAAGAAAAATGATTATGCTTTAGTAATTACCTCTGATCATGGCAACTGTGAAGAGATGAAAGACGATGCTGGTAATACGCTTACAAATCATACAGTTGGCAAGGTTTGGTGTTTTGTGATGGCTGATGGGGTTACAAAGGTAGATGCTGGTGGATTAAATAATATCGCACCAACAGTTTTAAAACTCATGGAGATAGAAATTCCATCTGAGATGGATCGAGCTCTTATATAAATAAGAAAAAGGAAAGTTAATGGTATTTAGTGGAAATAATGTTTTAGTTACAGGTTCAAGTCGTGGTATTGGTGCAGAAATTGCAAAAACTTTAGCAGGATTTGGTTTAAAAGTATGGGTTCATTATAGAAGCGGAGCAGTTCAAGCAGATGCAGTTAAAGAAGAAATCGAAGCAGCAGGTGGAAAAGCTGCAGTTATTGGTTTTGATGTAAGTGATGAGGCAGCTTTTGTAGATGCTATAAAAACAATAATAGACTCCGATGGTGAACTCTCATACCTTGTAAATAATGCTGGAATCACAAACGATAAACTAGCAATGCGTATGAAAACAGATGATTTTATGTCTGTAATCAATGCAAATCTTACTTCTTGTTTTGTGGGTTGTAGAGAGTCTATGAAAGTAATGCGAAAGAAAAAGTTTGGTTCAGTTGTGAATATTTCTTCTATTATTGGTGAAACAGGAAATGCTGGACAAACAAACTACGCTGCATCTAAGGGTGGCGTTATAGCAATGACAAAAAGTTTTGCAATTGAGGCGGCTACAAGTGGCATCCGTTACAACTCTATTACTCCTGGTTTTATTTCAACTGAGATGACAGAAGTTTTAGTGGATGAGATTAAAGACGGTATAAACGCTAAGATTCCAATGCAAAGAATGGGAAAAGCTTCAGAAGTTGCAGAGGCTACGGCATTTTTACTCTCAGACCATGCTTCATATATAACAGGCGAGACATTAAAAGTTAACGGTGGGATGAATATGGCTTAACGCCATTTTCGTATTGTATGAAATATTTTACTTTATCTTTATTTATTTTAATCGTGAAGCTATCCGCATTTCAAACAAGTAATGTTCAAGTTCTCTATTCAAATAATTTTGATGGGGACGCTTTCATCTATGATACTAAAGATGATAAAAAACTAACACTAACATTAGAACACTATAGAACATGGGATTATGGAGATCTTTTTATGTTCGCTGATAGTATGACTGGCAAAAGGTTTGATGATTCTAGGAGTGGCATCTATGCTGAGGTGTCTCCTCGATTTTCTTTCTCCAAGATGACAAACCATGATTTAAAAATGGGGATTGTGCAAGATATTTACATAGCTACACAGGTGAATCTTGGAAGAGATTATCAAGCGTATCTCTATGGCTTAGGTATTGATCTAAGTATTCCTCTCTTTGATCTCTTTTCTCTTAATATATATGAGAAGCAAGAAAATATAAATAAACATGACGATACTTATCAAATAACAACAGTTTACAGCACAAAGTCATTTTATAATATACACGCGGAAGGGTTTATAGATATTACTAAACGAGATATTAATACGCAAAACCAAGTACTTTATAGTATAGATGCTAAGAAAAATTTATTTCTAGGAATGGAATGGCTTTACTACTCTTATAAGTATGAGAGAAGTAATTCTAAAGCAAGTGTAATTCAGGCAATGATAAAGTGTAAATTTTAGATACTTTTGATAAGATTATGATAATAATAAATAAATAGGAAAAATACGATGGACAATCAAAGCAATTTAGAAATATTAAGCGATAAGGTATCTCAAATACTTCAACAGTACAACGCTCTTAAGGGTGAAAATGAAATGATTCGCAACGAACTTATAACATTAAAAGCAGAAAAAGAGATTAAAGATCAAGAGATAGAAAAACTAAGTGATGAAAATGCAATGAAAGACTTAGAAATTGAAGAGATTGTAAATAAAATAGAAAGTATCTTAGGCTAAACCCAAATGACAAAAAAAATAGGTTTACATATAGGTGGTCGTCGTTTTGATGTTGATGTTGAAAACGATTTTGCGCTTTTTTTAGAGCACAAAATGTCTAAAGACTTTAACATTGAGGGGAACAACGACCTTAAACTATTGCTCCAAGCATATGTAAGAAAAACGCATGAACTTTATGTACAAGAGCAAAAAATAGAAGAAATTACTAAAAAACTTAATAATTTAGGATAGCCTAAGTTATAAGTGCTATAATTTCATCCTCTCAATTATATGAGAATAGTGTGCGCTCGTAGCTCAGCTGGATAGAGCACTGGTTTGCGGTACCAGCGGCCGATGGTTCGAATCCATCCGTGCGCACCATTTTTAAATATCGCGGAATAGAGCAGTTCGGTAGCTCGTCGGGCTCATAACCCGAAGGTCACAGGTTCAAATCCTGTTTCCGCAACCAATTTTAGATCCTTTATTTATAGACTTTATAACAACATTTTTTAAACAATTTTAACTCAACTTATATCTTCGTATTAATAAGCCACATTAAACACCTTTAGAACCTCTCAATTTGTTATCTATACCTATTGTTAAATGATTTAATATTAAATTACACAAAAGGAAATATATGTCAATCATAGATATAAAACAGACAGAAAAAGTAAAAGTATTTTTAAGATTATTGGATAATCAGGAAAATATTGAAGTAGCTTGTAGCAAAGCAGGACTTAAAGTTCAAATAACAAAGGATTTCTTATCTTTATAATCAAAACAATAGCGCTTTTCATAGCCTTGACTTTTACTACACTTAAGGCATCTGAGGGACATAGCCATAGTGGACATAATCATACTACTCCTAAAGGGATTGAAGAAAAAACTTCTAATGCAGAGATTAGAAAAATTGCAAAACAAGAAGTTGAGCGATTAGCAAATACAAAAAAAATTGCTGCGAGTTGGAAAAATGCCGAGATTGCAAAGTTAGGTAAAGCACAGAACTCTTTTACAAATGACTGGGTAATTGTTTTTCATAACCCAAAAATAAAAAAGACTAGAAAACAAAATCTTTATATATTTGTTGGTTCTTACGGTGATGTTGCAGGTGCAAACTATACAGGGAAATAATATTATTACAAATTGATTTGTGATTTTATAATTTTTGCAATATTTGAACATTCAATAATTTTTTGAGAATAGTTAAGGTTTTCACGAAGTAAGACATCTATAAAAGAACTTCCTACAATAACGCCATCCGCACCTTTTACCTTGTCTTTTGCAGTTTTAGGATTCACCCCAAAGCCAACATATACAGGTGTTTTAGTATGCTGCTTGATAGAACTTAAAAAAGGCTGTAAGTCTTCACTCACACCAGAACCAGTTATGCCAGTATAGGCAACCATATAAATAAACTTTTGAGCTCCACTTACAACTTCTTTTATTCTTTCATCACTATCTGTAGGTGCAACAAAGCTAATATTTGCAACTCCATTTTGAGTAAACAAATCTTTGTAAAGAAAAGCTTCTTCATGAGGTAAGTCAGGAATGATCAATCCATTTACTCCAATCTCTTTGGCTAGAGGAATGAGGTGCTGCATATTTTGTTGGTAAAAACTGTTGAAATACCCCATCCAAAGTGTATCAATACTCGGTGTTATCGCTTGTGAGATTTCAAGTAAGTCTTCAAACTTAAAACCAAGCTCGAGTGCTTTGTGATTTGCTTTTTCTATAAGTGGACCATCCGCAACAGGGTCAGAAAATGGAACTCCAAGTTCAAGTGAGTCAACACCATTTTCACTAAGTGCTAAGGCTAAATCAATACTAAACGATTTTTCTGGATAACCAGATGTTATAAATGCTACAAGTTTTTTCAATTATTTTTCCAAGTCGGGGATTTTTAAGAGAGAGAATCTTACTTTTGCTAAGTTTTCATCAAGTTTAAAGTTTTGATGCCATGCGGCGAACATGTCACTTATTTCTAAAAGCCAGTTAATTGTTTCTTCGTTTACTGGTCTTGAACTTGAACGGAGTTGTTCAAGTTCATCTTCAACAAGTGTGGCAAGCCGTGTCATCGCTTCGATTTTTAAGTATCCAGATGCTGATTTTATATTGTGAAATACACGAAATAATTCATCAATACTTCTTCTTTGCATATCTGTTTTAGAAAGATCTAAAATCATAACTTCCATGCTATCGACCATCATAGAATAATGGTCCAAGAACTCGTCAACTATCTCAAAGTCAAAGTTAGCATCTAAGTCACTTTTAATTCCCATGAAATTATTCTCCTATTTAGTGTAATTGTAGCACTTTTTAGTTAAAATTCATTCTAGCAAAAGATTATAAATAAATAAAGAAGATAAAATGACTAAAAAAATGACTCTCTCCTCAATTTTAAAAGCTAAAGGGAATAAGCCTTTAGTGATGATAACAGCCTATGACGCACTTTTCGCTTCTCTTTTTGAAGATAGTTGTGACATGATTTTAGTAGGCGATAGTTTAAACATGAGTTTTGCAGGCAAGAGTGATACTATTAGTGCAACACTCGATCAAATGATTTACCATACAAATGCTGTTTGTAGTGGTGCTAAAAATAGTTTTGTTATTTGCGATATGCCTTTTGGAACATATACCAACAAAGATGCAGCACTTAAAAATTCTATAAAAGTATTTCAAGAAACAAATGCTGATTGTGTAAAAATAGAAGGTGGAATAGATAAGGCTGGTATTGTAAAACATCTTACTTCAAATGCTATCGCTGTATGTGGGCATATTGGTCTTTTACCACAGTCTGTTAGAAGTGAGGGTGGATATAAGGTTAAAGGTAAGACAAATCAAGAAGCATTGTCACTCATTGCAGATGCTAGAGCTATAGAAGAAGCAGGTGCTTTTTGTATGGTGATAGAAGGTGTCAAAGCTGAAGTTGCCGAGGAAGTAGCTAAAAGTGTAGATATACCTGTTATAGGAATTGGCGCGGGTGCTAATGTAGATGGACAAGTTTTAGTGTTCTCGGATATGCTAGGACTCTTTGAAGCCTTTACTCCTAAGTTTGTTAAGAAGTATATTGATGGTGCATCTGTAGTCCGCGGGGCTGTGCAAAATTATGCAGATGAAGTACAAACAAAAGAATTTCCTCAAGAAATTCATACCTACTAGGTCATTAAATAATGATAGACAGAATCGTAGAGATAGAAAAGTTCGATGCGGAGGAAACGAGTGTGGAAACAACACTCCGCCCAGATGCATGGAATGAATATATCGGTCAAGAAAAAATAAAAAAAAATCTTGGTGTTTTTATAGAAGCAAGTAAAAAACGCGAAGAAGCACTTGATCATGTTTTGTTTTTTGGACCTCCTGGTTTGGGTAAAACTACTCTTGCTCTGATCATAGCAAACGAAATGAATGCAAATATAAAAGTAACAGCAGCTCCGATGATAGAAAAAAGTGGAGACTTAGCTGCGATTTTAACAAACTTAGAAGAGGGTGATATTTTATTTATTGATGAGATTCACCGTCTTTCTCCTGCAGTTGAAGAGATTTTATATTCTTCTATGGAAGACTTTAGAATTGATATTATTATAGGCAGTGGACCAGCCGCACAAACTGTAAAGATTGATTTACCTAGGTTTACGCTCATTGGTGCAACTACGCGAGCGGGAATGCTTTCAAATCCTTTAAGAGATAGATTTGGTATGAGTTTTAGAATGCAGTTTTATGATGCTGATGAGTTAGCTAAAATTATTGTTCAAGCCTCTAACAAGCTAGATAAAGAGATAATAAGCGAAGCCTCGATGGAAATAGCAAAAAGAAGCAGAGGAACACCACGAATCGCCTTAAGACTCTTACGGAGGGTTCGAGATTTTGCAGAGGTGGCTGATGAAAATTCAATTAACCATTCTCGTACAAGGTTCGCTCTTGATGAACTCGGAATAAACTCGCATGGCTTTGATGAGATGGATTTAAGACTTTTAAATCTTTTAGCATCAAGTAATGGTAGGGCAATGGGTTTAAGCACAATCGCTGCATCTCTGAGTGAAGATGAGGGAACAGTAGAAGATGTGCTTGAGCCTTATTTAATAGCAAATGGATACTTAGAAAGAACAGCAAAGGGTAGAAAAGCTACAAGAAATACATACGAAGTTTTAAATCTTGAACTACCTCTAAATGATGGAGGATTATTTTAATGAAACCACAGTATTTTGTCGGAATTTTATTTGCGACTGCTTTATATTGGATGTATCTATTGTATTCCCCTTTTATTTTAACGATTTTAATTGCGGCACTTTTAGCCGTTTCTACTTCAAACATTCAGTGCTATTTTGAAAAGCTATTTCGTTCAAAATTTTTAGCATCTTTAGTATCGAGTCTATTGCTAGCTAGTATATTTTTTGCTCCCTTAGGTTACTTTTTAACGAGTTTTACGATGCATATAAATTCAGTAAATCCAGATGATATGGCTAAGGTAGATATTTATATTCGGGAGTTTATAGATAATCCCCCTCCTTATTTACAGTTTTTAGCACCTTATATAGAAGCCGGGCTTCAAAGTATAAATATGCAAACAGTAACCTCCAACGCAATTTTCATTACAGGCAAGATTGGTTCTTTTAGTGCAAGCTTTTTAAAGAATGCTTTTCTTGTCATTATCTTTTACTTTTTTGCACAGTACAATGGCTCGAATGTATTGACATTTTTAAAACGCGTCATTCAAATGTCGGTTACCCAAACAGAACTTTTAGCTAAAGAATTGTCATCTGTTATGAGTGTTGTTTTCTATTCAATTATCATTAATGCTATGCTTCAGGGAATTTTATTTGGTATTGCCGTTTCATATCTTGGCTATAATGGACTTCTCTTTGGCATTATGTACGGATTTGCTTCTTTGATTCCTGTTATAGGTGGAATTTTAATGTGGTTGCCATTTATGGTTTATGAATTTGCTGTAGGCACGAATGCAAATGCAATTTTTATAGTAGTGTATTCTATTGTAGTTATCTCTATTGTTGCAGATACATTCATTAAGCCACTCATTATAAAATGGATAAATAAAGCCTTACTCAAAGATGATGATGCCAAGATGCATGAGCTAGTTATCTTCTTTTCCATCATTGCAGGACTTGCTACTTTTGGATTTTGGGGAATGATTTTAGGACCTGCAATTACTGCATTTTTTCTAACAGTTTTAAAACTATTTGAAGCCAAAAGTCAAGAATATAAGAACAAAGAACTTAAGAATAAATCTCAGGATGATCATTTTTAAATCTTCTGTGGAGCCAAAACCAAAACTTTGGTTCCTCCCTTATAAGGTTTCCTAGCCAATCTGCTTGTGCTTGGGTTGCTTTTAGTATGTCTGCCGCAGCATCTTCCGTACAATCAACCTTAATCTCATCAAACAACATCAGCGTATAGTTTTGTTCATCGTCAGTTCTTATAGTTACAGGAATAATCGCAGCATTAAATTTTCTAGCTAAAAAAGCAGGTGTTGAGGTTTGGCGAAGTGTTTTTCCCATAAAATTAATGATGAGACCTTCTTTTTCATTTATATTTGTATCTATAAGTAAGCCACAGGCAAGACCATTTTTTATATTTTTAACTAAAGGTTTCACAACGCTTGTTTTTTCCATAGAAATATTTCCAAATCTATCCCGTGCTTGAAGGAGCCATGTTTCATACTTTTGATTTTTCATCTTTTTGTAAACTGCTATGAGTGGTTCTATAAAAGCACCGATAGATGCACCTCCAAGTTCCCAAGAACTATAATGTGTCGTTACATAAATAACAGCTCGACCCTCTCTGTGAACACGATCTACCGCTTCTATATTATCGATTGTGATTTTCTTTTGTAAGTCTTCTTTACTCATACGACGAAGTTCCATCGCGTGAAGAAAATTAAAAGCTAAATTTTTAAACGCGTAGCGAGTTATCTCTTCTTTTTTTTCTTGAGTAAGCGTATTATTAAACAAAAAATCTAGGTTTTGATGTGAAACTTTTTTGTATCTACTAGAGATCAAATATCCAGTTCGAGCGAGTAAAGAAAAAAAACCTTTCCTCATAGATGCTGGAAGCAGCATAAGTGTCTTTTCTAAAAGCAAAAATAATTTAAATAGCATTTTTGAGTAACTCCCTTGCTTTTTGCGCAATTTCTTTGAAATCTATCTCTTTTATTGAAAAATCATTTTTATTTATCTTGAAAATATCGACAAAAGAGGGTGATTTAATGCCTACATTTTGTGGTGTTTTATAAATCATTCTCGAACTTGTTGGACCAAAAAGAGTGATGGAAGGAATGTTTTGTGCCCATGCCATATGTGTAGGACCGGTGTCGTTTCCTATGAGTAAATCACAAGCCTCTATATATGAAACAAGTTGCACAAGAGAGAGTTTGGGGGCGAGTATGGCAGATGCAGAATGTTCACATATCCATAATGCCTCTTCTTTTTCTTCTTCGCTTCCCCAAACAATATGACAGTTTTCTTCTAGCTCATCGCAAAGTTGTAAAACTTTTTCTTTTGGGTACTTTTTAGATTTCCATGAAGCACCAATAACAAGAGCTATATTTTTCTTTTCATTTGAAGCAAACTTATAAGGTTTTAGATTGGGAAATACTTTGTTTTTTTGTAAAAGCATAGCATCTGTAATTTCAAAATCAAGCGCGTCACTCACTATAAAACAGTTTCTTCGTACAATATTTTCATCGTAAGCAATATGTGAAGTAGATTGATAAAGTAGAGATGCAAGGGATTCTCTTGTAGAGTTTTTGTCAAAGCCATGTGTATTTTTTCCTAAAATCCTTGCAACAATACTTGATTTTATGAGTCCCTGCATATCGATTATAATATCAAACGAACCAAGAACGCGCAAATCAGAAATAGTTTTTTTTAAGAGTGAAAAAGATTTTTCTTTTTTTAGTTGTTTAATATTAACAGAGTGGACAGCATCTATAAGTGGATGATTGTATAATAAAGGAGAGAAAACTTCCTCTGTAATCCAGTTTATTTTTGCATTAGGAAACTTGGCATGGATAAACTGTAAAACTACAGAACTGTTTACGATGTCTCCTAAAGCAGATAGGCGCACAAGTGCGATTTTTTTAATATTAGTATTCATTAAGCTAATTATAGCCAATTTACAATTTTATCATTGTATGATATAATTAAATAATACAAGGAGACGAATTATGGAAAATACTTTATTTGGAATACTGTTAATCATTGCTAGCTTTGTTTTAGGATGGTTTTTGAGTTACATTAAGTCAAGATTTGAAGTTCGTACTTACAAAAAAGAATTAAAAGAGTTTGGAGAACATTTAAACCGTCAAATGAAAATAACAGGAGAGGGGAGTAAAAACCTTGAACTTGAATTAGAAAAATTAAAAAAAGAAAATGAGAACTTGCGCATCTCAGTGAAAACACTTGGTCAAAAACCAGGTCGTGCGGAAGTGAGACTTTTAAATATTTATGATGGTGCATTACGCAAGATGATGTTGAATGCACCTGGCTTTTCTGGAGCATGGGAAGCATCTTTACAAGAGGCTGAGAGAGAGTATGAAGAGAATGAAAAAGGCTTCAGGTCGATTATAAAAAAAGTATTTAGTCCGAGTTTGGCACATAACACAGAACCGAGTAAAAATTTAGAGAATAAAAAAGAAGGATTTAATTAATGGCATCTGACGATATACAACATTTCGCAAAAGGGCGAACGAAAGCACGCGCATATTTTTGTTTCCTTTTTTCAAATAATCTTCCAAACAAGATTGAAGACCTAAGCCAAAGCATGGTTGTTCCTAAGCTTTTAAGTTTAAAAGCAGATTTGGCAAATTGTGAGGGTGCTTACCTTTTAGATCATAAAGGTCAGCAAGTTACCCCTACATATTTACCAGATGCAAAAGAAGATACAGATGGAATAGGTCGAATTCGTGCTGACCGTGCTTATTATTACCGTGCTGTCAAAGAAAAAAGATGTACTATGACGGATCCTTATCCATCATTGATTACACAAGAATTAACGATTACTGCTTCGTATCCTATCTTTGATAATCAAGATAAACTGAAATTTGTCGCATGTATTGATATGCCTTTAAATGAAGTACTCTCGATTTCGCATTTAGATACTCTGGATGAAGGTTTTTCAACTTTTTTTAAATTTGCATATATTTGTTTTGCATTTGCATTAACGGCTGTCGCTTTATTGCTTTTTGTACACGGAATTCAGAACTTTTTTATTGCAGAAATATCAATGGGGCATCTCTCAATTGATGAAATGTTTAAAGCAACTATTTTACTCACGCTTTCCCTGGCCATATTTGATTTGGTTAAAACGCTTATAGAAGAAGAGGTGCTAGGACAGCATAAAGAGCATAATATATCCGGACCACATAAGACAATGGTGAAGTTTTTGGGTTCTATTATTATTGCACTTTCTATTGAAGCTTTGATGCTTGTGTTTAAATTTGCAATTACAGATCCAGAGCATTTAGTAAATGCAATGTATATCGTTGCCGGCGTTTCAATGCTACTCATTTCCTTAGCTATTTACATAAGGTTTACAAAAATAGATGAGAGCTTAGAGTCCTGATGATAGCTATTGTTGATTATAACATGGGAAACTTAGCAAGTGTTCAAAACGCATTTGCAAAACTTGGATGTGAAACTGTTGTTGAGAGTAATCCCGATAAATTCAAAGACTACGATAAGTTGATTCTTCCAGGAGTGGGTGCTTTTGGAGATGCTATGGAGCATTTAAAAGAGAGAAATATGACAGATGCTTTGCGTGAATACGCCAAGAGTGGAAAGTATATGTTAGGCATCTGCCTTGGTATGCAACTTCTTTTTGACTCGAGTGAAGAGTTTGGAGCGCACGAGGGTCTTGGTATCATCAAGGGAAAGGTGAAACACTTCGATAGTACAGCGTTTAGAGAGCCTTTAAAAATACCGCACATGGGATGGAACCGAATATTTACAAAAGAGCATCCTTTATTTGAAAACCTTGATGAAGAACATTACCTTTACTTTGTGCATACCTATCACGCCGTGTGTGAAAATGAAGATAGCATTATAGGTAGAACAAATTATGGATATGAGTTTACATCTGCTGTTGCAGAGGGAAATGTCTTTGGCATCCAGCCACACCCAGAAAAAAGCCATGACAATGGACTCAAAATTTTAGAAAATTTTATTAACTTATAGGAGTTTATATAACAATGACTTTATACCCCGCGATAGATTTAAAAGATGGAAAAGCAGTGCGCCTTACAAAAGGCTTGATGGATAGTGCAAAAATTTACTCAGATGAGCCGTGGAGTTTAGTGAAGAAATTTGAGGAGATGGGTGCAGAGTGGGTACATTTAGTTGATTTAAATGGTGCATTTGCAGGTGAGCCTAAGAACCTTGAAGAGATTATTAAAATCCGTAAAAATTGTAATGTGAAGCTTGAACTTGGTGGTGGAATACGCGATGAAGCAACTATCAAAAAAATGCTTGATATTGGAATAGATAGAATAATCTTAGGTTCTATTGCTGTTAAAAACCCTCAGTTTGTAAGAGATATGGCTTCAAAATACCCAATAGCAGTAGGCATAGATGCAATAGACGGCTTTGTAGCAGTAGAGGGTTGGGGAGAAGTCTCTTCTATGAAGGCTACGGACTTAGCTAAAGAGTTTGCAAATGCAGGCGTTGAAGCAATTATATGTACCGATGTAGGTAAAGATGGAACACTTAGCGGAGTAAATGTTGAATTTACTTTAGATATAGCAAGAGCGAGTGGAATAAGTACTATTGCGAGCGGTGGAGTTAAAGATGCGAGCGATATCGAAGCGCTGATAGCTACAAAAGAAGTTGATGGTGTGATTATTGGTAAAGCATATTATGAGGGAAGATTAGACCTTGCTAAAATGTTCAAGCTCTTAGATTAATACAAATATAAACAGAAATTTGTTATAATAAATTCATAAAATTATAAATATATTAAAGAAAAGGATTTCAATTGAAATTACTTGTTGTTGATGATAGCTCTACAATGCGTCGTATTATTAAAAATACTTTAGCGAGACTTGGATATAAAGATATCTTAGAAGGTGCTGATGGTGTTGAGGGTTGGGCTCAGATGGATAAAAATCCAGATATTGAAATGCTTATTACTGATTGGAATATGCCTGAGATGAATGGTCTAGAACTTGTTAAAAAAGTTCGTGCTGATGAAAGATTTAAAGATACTCCAATCATAATGGTTACTACCGAAGGTGGTAAGGCAGAAGTAATTACTGCACTTAAAGCTGGTGTAAATAACTATATTGTTAAACCATTTACTCCTCAGGTACTTAAAGAAAAGCTTGGTGCTGTAATGGGTGTTTCTTAATAATGCAAGAATACTACTATGAATTAGTAGTTAAAGTTTCATCTCATCTTCCTCTTTTTTCAGACTTTTTATCAGATACAGTAGAAGTTGGATTTGAGGAGACGGATGATGGCTTTATTATTAGAAATGAAGATTCCTTAGAAACGATTCAATGGGGTCTCGAGCAATTTCAAGAAGCACTCAACAAAGCGCTTAGTCAAACAATAGAACTTGAATGCGTGCAAACAAAGCAAAAAAATAGTGACTGGGTTGCTGAATATCAAAAAAGTATTGAACCCTTAGCTATAGATAAATTCTACATTCATCCAACATGGACACAAGCAAGTCCAGATTTAATCAACATTGAAATTGATCCAGCACTAGCTTTTGGAACAGGGCATCATCCAACTACCGCATCTGCGCTTCGAGCAGTTGCTGAGTATGTGAAAAAAGACGACACACTTTTAGATGTTGGATGTGGAAGTGGCATTCTTTCTATTGGGGCAATTAAGTTAGGAGCATTAGTTGATGCTTGCGATACAGATATGGTTTCAGTTGAAAACTCCATTAGAAATGCTGATTTGAATAATGTGAAATTTCATAATATTTGGGAAGGTTCTTGTATGAAGGACTCAAAAAAAATATGATGTAGTTCTTGCAAATATTGTGGCTGATGTATTAACATTTATTGCAAAAGAGTTAAAGTCTGCTCTTAAAGAGAATGGGATTTTAGTTTTATCTGGAATCTTAGATAAGTATGAAACAAAAGTAATGAATTTTTATAAAGACTGTGAAGTTATACAAAGAATAGCCCAAGAAGAATGGGTAACATTAATTTTAAAATTAAAATAAAAGAGAAATAAAAATGGAAAATAAAAAACCTAATGATGACGATAATAATTTTTTTAATAAAAACCCACTGATAACATTCGCTGTATTTTCAGTTGTGATGATTCTCGTGTTTAAAGCCTTAGTCGGTGATGGTAATGGCACAATGTCAGATAGCATGAACACTCAAAATACAAGAACAAAATCTGTGAGTTATTCAGAGTTAAAATCACTTGTTGCTTCAAAAAAAGTGTTTCAAAAGTAGAAATTGGTCAAACATATATAAAAGCACGCTCGAGTGATGGACAAATATATACGACTCGAATTGTTCGTGGTGATGTAGATTTTGTTAAAGAATTAGACAAACAAGGAATCGAATACACAGGTTTTAGTGAAACAAATTGGTTTACTGAAATGTTTGGTTGGTTACTTCCATTTTTAATAATCATCGGGATTTGGATGTTTTTTTGCAGGGCGTATGCAAAAAAGTATGGGTGGTGGTATTCTTGGTATGGGTAATTCTAAAAAGATGGTAAGTTCTGAAAAACCAGACACTAAGTTTGACGATGTAGCCGGAGTAGAAGAAGCAAAAGAAGAAGTGCAAGAAATTGTAGATTTTCTTAAGTATCCTGCGCGTTATGTTGAGATTGGTGCAAAGATTCCAAAGGGTGTTTTACTTGTCGGATCTCCTGGTACGGGTAAAACACTTTTAGCTAAGGCAGTTGCTGGTGAAGCAGAAGTTCCGTTTTTCTCAGTAAGTGGTTCGAGTTTTATTGAAATGTTTGTGGGTGTTGGTGCTGCGCGTGTTCGAGATTTATTTGAGCAAGCTAAAAAAGATGCTCCAAGTATTATTTTTATCGATGAGATAGATGCTATTGGTAAAAGTCGTGCTGCTGGTGGTATGATGGGTGGAAATGATGAGAGAGAACAAACTTTAAATCAACTTTTAGCAGAGATGGATGGTTTTGGTACAAATACTCCAGTTATTATTTTAGCTGCGACAAATAGACCTGAAGTTCTTGACGCTGCCTTACTCCGTCCTGGACGTTTTGACAGACAGGTTCTTGTAGATAAACCAGATTATGCTGGACGTATTAAGATTCTTAAAGTACATATGAAAAATGTAAAAATGGACGATGACGTTCAAATAGAAGAAATAGCACGTTTAACTGCAGGTTTAGCAGGTGCTGATTTAGCAAATATTATTAATGAAGCAGCACTTCTTGCAGGTCGTAAAAGTCAAAAAACGGTTAAACAAGCTGACTTATTTGAATCAGTTGAGCGTGCAATTGCTGGACTTGCTAAAAAATCTCGTAGAATTAATCCTAAAGAGAAAAAGATTGTTGCTTACCATGAAAGTGGTCATGCTCTTTTAGCTGAAACTACAGTAGGTGCTAAAAAAGTATCTAAGGTTTCTATTGTTCCTCGTGGTCTTGCTGCACTAGGATACACTTTAAACAAACCAGAAGAAGATAAGTTTATGATGCAACGCCATGAACTTTGGGCTGAAGTTGATGTTCTTTTAGGTGGTCGTGCTGCAGAGGAAGTTTTTATTGGTGAGATTTCTACGGGTGCAGGCAACGATTTAGAACGCGCTACTGATATTATTAAATCCATGGTTCAAACATACGGAATGACTGATGTTGCTGGACTTATGGTTTTAGAAAAAAGTAGACAGTCTTTCTTAGGTGGAGGTCAGTCAGCTGCTCGTGAGTATAGCGACAAGATGGCACAAGAGATGGACGATTTCATTAAGAGCTCTTTAGATGAGCATTACAAGCTTGTTTTGGCTCGTTTAGAAGAGTATAGAGATGCTATTGAAGATATGGTTGCACTTCTTTATAAAAAAGAAAATATTACGGGTGATGAAGTACGCGATATTATTATAGACTTTGAAGATAGAAATGGATTAGAGTCAAAAGTAGATGTTGTTGTTGATGAGATTGCTCAAGAGCTAAAAGAAGACGCGAAAATGGTAAAAGATATACCTTCTAAAGATGACTAATCTTTTCCCGGTAGCCAAAGAAGGTTGGAACTATATTGCATATTCTTTAGGTGTTTTTGTTCTTACTCTTCTTTCTGATTTAGAATTCTTAGCAATTATGTTTTTTGCGTTCAGTGTATTTTTTATATATGTATTTAGAAATCCAGAAAGAGAATTAACAATAGTTCAGGAAAAAAGTGTTCTTTCTCCAGTTGATGGTGTAATTATAGATATAGAAGAACTTGATGACTCAGAATATTTTTATAAACTAAGTCTTAAAAGTAGCTATGGAGATGTTTCTTTGTTTCGTGCACCAATGAATGCAAAAGTTTCTTCTCAAGGTAAGTACAGTGGGAGTAGACTGACTTTACAAAGCCCTCTTGGAAAGAAACTCAATGAAAATACAACTTTAGTATTTGAAGATATTCATGCCAATAAAGTAAAAATAACGCATAGAGTACAAGAAAGTTTTTGCGGGATTAAAACAGATAGTGTACAAGACAAGCAAATTATTCAATCTTCAAGATACGGAGTTATGGTAAATGGAATATCTGAGGTTTATCTTCCTGAGAACTTTAGATTAAATGTTCATTTAGATGATGAAGTAAAAGCTTCGCAAACATTATTAGGGTATTTTTCTTAAACCTAATAGCTTGTCTGTATCGATGTCAAAGTTAAAATACTCAGATACAAAACTATTGTTTGCTACATTTGACAACTGAATAACAGCCCCCTCATTATTTTGAATCTCTAAGTACAAAAGTCCTAATGCATATCTACTCTCAGCAAATGTTTTATCTTTCATTTTAGAAAGTTCTAAGAGTGCGATAGCATTTTCATGATGTCCAGCAGCAGTAGATGCTACTGCTCCTAAAAAGAGTGTCTTTGCATCTCTAACTTTGAGTTCATCGATAAGTTGATTATAAAGAGTATAGGACTCTTCGTAAGCACCATCAAGTAAAGATGCAAAGGCTAAGCTTGAAATCAGCTCATGTAATGGCTCTTTAGTCGTAGCAATTAGATCTTTTAAATGCTCTCTTAAGAAAAATAATCTACCTGTAATCAAGTTTTGTTGTATATAAAGGTATCTGCTAATGGCAGGACCAAAATATAAGTCAGCAAAGTTTAGTTTAGTGTTTTTAAGATATTTATAAACTTCTCGGGGATACTTATCATCATTAAGCTCGCTAAAATAAGAATCGATATACATCATATGCGGAAGTATGTCATTTGGAAGAAGTATAGATAATTTTTTAGAAGACTTTTGAGCATAGTCTAAACGATTTAAATTTAAAGCGATAACTATATCCATTGCTAAATACAGTGGTCTTTGTTTATAGTCATTATTTAACCAGTCTATACTTGAAAGTACATTATTATTTGAAATATTTAAAAGTGTTTTATACAGCATTCTTGATTCACTAGGCTCTTCTTGGTTGATAGAATCTCTTAAAATACTTTGCATTTTCATATTTTCTTTGTCTATTAACTGTGAAGTCATTACCGCGTAAACACCAGATAAATAATTTTTAGCATCCAGATGGTAGGAGCGAAGAAAATGTTGATGTGCATTTTTCATATCACCCATTTGTGCAAAGGTGAGTGCTAAGTTGTAATGTAAATAGAATGTTTAGGTTGTATTTCTATAAGCTTTTGTAAGTCATTATTGGCTGCTCGTATATGAAAAGAAAGAGCTTTTTTGATTGCAGTTGCAATTCCTTTATTTACAAGAGAAGAAGATGAACTTTTCTTTAAATAGTTTTTTGCAGAAGCAATATTGTCAATATAAATATTTGCATTACCTTTTCGTATATAACTTATTGTTTGCTTTGCATTGAAAATTTTATAAGGTGAAAAGTAAAATATTTTTTGATAATTTATGAGTTTAGAATTTCCCACCTTTTCCCTATATGCTTTTTGTGCTTTTTTAGCGTCAAAAAGTGTATCTTTTAATGTAACTTTTATAGGATAATCTTTATAAACTTCCTCGGGAAACATATCTGTTACATTTTGTATCTCTTTTGCTCCTGAACTTATCTGACCTGCTTTTAACTTGATGAATCCAAGAGCAAGTTGAGCTTTAGCTGGTTCACTATTTTTTAGTATAGAATCTTCAAGGTATTGCTGTGCTAAAGTGAGATCGCCTACTCTTGCATAAAGCAGAGCAAGACTAAAACTATCTTTGGGATGAACATTTTTTTCCATGGCTTCTATAGCATCATAATTATTCTCAAATAAAGCGTTGATTTTTGCACTTAAATGTTTTTGTACTTCGGGGTACTCTTTTGAACTTGGGTTAGCAAGTGAACTGAGGGCTTCAAGATAATTTTTATTATAATAATTTATAAGGGTGTAGTAATATGAATATAAAGGAGAATTGAATTCATTTGGAAGATAAGCATAGGCTAAATCGATGTAATACTTGAAATTTTCTTCATCTTTTAAATGAAGTGAGCATACAGCGGCATTTATAGCACTGACACATCTTTTTTCATGATTGTTAATAGCTTTTTGAAATGTTGTTAATGCTAATTCATATTGTTCATTTTTTAGTTGTGCTACACCTAAGTTATATAAAGAAATTGCTTCGCTGTATTGTGCAATTTTTTCATAAAGGTTAAGAGCATCTTTTTTTGAACCACTTGAGTACAAATAATTCGCTTTAGCAATCATATTTTCTAATTTACTTGGCTCTATTGGTTTTTGTTTGTTTTGCAAGAGTTTTTCTTCAATGGTGTCCATTGAAAATGAATCAAGTTCGGGGGAAGATTTAAAGACAATGAGAAGAACAATGAGAATTATCAAAGTAAGTGCAATTGCAGCACCTCCAAAAATAATTATCTTTTTCTTTTTTGCTTCATAATCGAGGGGAGTTTCCGTTTCTTCTTGTAATCCATCAAATTCTGCAGCATCATCTTCAGCAATTATTACTATCTCTTCTTCTGCAACAGCCATTTGTTCCCTTAATCGTTTTTTATTTTAAAGCAAAAAAGATACCATTTATTTAAGAGAATGCAATCGTGATTGATATTCTTCTCCATGCTTACAAACAGGACAAGTTTTTAAGGCTTTTTTACCATAGTGAACATGTCCACATACCTCACAAATCCATGCTTCTTCTTCATTTTCACTTAAAAATTCTGCATCTGCTTCTAATCTTTCTAAAAGCATTCTAAACATTTTTTCATGTTCAATTTCGATTTTTCCAATTCCTGTAAACAATCGAGCAGCTTCTTTATGCCCCTCATCTTTTGCAATTTGTGCAAAGTCAGGGTACATTGTTACATTTTCGTAGGACTCTCCATCTATTGCCATTTGAAGGTTCTCTTTTGTATTTCCAAAGCTATTCTCAGAATCATTCATCATTCTATTATTTAAGGCAAGCTCCATTTTAGCATGTTGCTTTTCATTGTTAGCAGCTCTTTGAAAATGCTCAGCAATATCTCTATAACCTTCTTTTTGTGCTACTTTAGCAAAGTATTCGTATTTATTTCTTGCTTGTGACTCTCCAGCGAAAGCTTTTAATAGATTTACAGATGTTAAATTCTCTGTTGTCATTTGCATCTCTTGCCCACAACAGTGTAAGCTACCACCGCCAACTGTTTGAACCTCTACTTCGTTACCACATTTATCACATTTGTATGTTTCGTACTGTCTCATTATAAATCCTTTAAATGGATAATTTTTATCCTTGGAATAATTATAGTCTTTATTAACTTAAAGGAAAATAATTATCAACTAATAATAATTATATCTAAAGAATTAACTAAATATAATACGAAATATATAAATAGGAAGAATTATGACAGCGTATGTAGATTTATTACGAGAAAAGAAACTAACAGTAACCCCTCAAAGATTAGAGATTGTTAATATTCTTTCTTTACACGGACATCTAAACATTGATGAACTGTACAAATTACTTAGTGTTAGTTTTCCATCTCTTTCTCTTGCTACTGTATATAAAAACATTCATACCATGTTAGAAAAATTATTTTTAAGCGAAGTACAAATCCCTCATAAAAAAAATGTTTACGAACTTATTAAAGATGAACATGCGCATGTTGTGTGTTCAAAATGTAATACTATCTTAGATATTTATCTCGATACAAGTAGTTTAATCCAAGAAGCACAAAGTAAAAGTAACTTTACCTTAGAATCTAATAATCTTGTTTTTAATGGAATTTGTTCTAGTTGTGAGGCTTAAGTTTCACTGTTTCACCTGTAGAAGATTCATACATAGTACAAGCCCATGAAAAACCTTCCGCACATGCTTGTTTTAGATAAGGCATAGCTTCTTCACCTCTGCTTTGACTTATAAGTGTAAAGGCTTTTGTTATTGGACTCTCAAGTTCATCGTATCTATCGCAACCTTCTTGAACACCCTCATCACAAGCTTTTTTATAGTACTCAATAGCTTTTTGTGTTTTATTGCAGTTGTAATATCTGTCGGCTCTTTTAAGTGTCCCAGCAGATGCGTAAGTAGATGCTAGTAAACTGATGAATATAAATAATTTTAACATTAAGTATTATACTTATTTCGGGCTTAAATATTCCAAGTTATACTTTCGCTATATAATCAGGAAAAGGAAATAAATATGTATACAGTAAAAATGGAAAAAGAATGTGGATGTTTTAAAAAAAAGTGAATATTCAAATAACATGACATTTAAAACACAGCAAGAGGCATATACATATGCAAATATTGTATCTGAGTTTATGAATGAAGAATTTTGTGGACAACATATTTTTGAGACACAAAGAGGTGAGGGTGATACCTTCGTAATAACAGTCGCAATAAACGCTACCTATGTCTCAGGATGCAGTACTGGCGTGAGTTGTGATACAGGATGCGGCTCTACTGATGACTGGTCTTTAGAATCTACAGCAGATACGAAGAATTAAATACATTTCAAGTAAGTAGAATAACTTAAGTACTTTTTATACGCTTCTTTATCGTGCTCTTTAATGTACTCTACATAATCAGCAGATGCCTTCATCTTGATTTGTTTCTCTTGTTCTTGCGTGCTGATGATGAAGTCTTGAAACTCTTTTTTAAAAGTCAAAGATATCATCTAAGTCTTCCCCATTATCATCATTTTCTGGAGCAATCATAACTTTAAGCTGCTCAATATCACCGAGTATTGCATCATCATAGTAGTGAATCGCTTTATTTTTATTGTCAATTATTTCTTCTTTCCAGTTACTCAAGTTTTGCATCAAAGACTCAGTTAATTGTTTCATAATTGAGAGTTGATCATCTGAGTAAATACTAATGTCTGCAATTAAATATTTCAGATCATTAAGGGATGTTGTGATTTTATTAAAGAAGAGTAAATCTAAAAATATAGATATATAAATATCTATAGAATTTGAGAGAAGTTCATGGTATTTTGGAGTATAAGTATCTTCTAAAACAGCTAAGTTAAAGAACATTTCATTTGTATCGTTAAAGTCATCGAGTATTTCACCCGTTAAAGTCTTATGAATGATTTCAAATTCTTCTTCGGTCTCAGCAGTGTTGACATAGTTTTTAATATAGTCACTTTCTTCTGAAGAATTAAAAGATTCTTCCAGTTCTACCTTGTCTTTAATCTCTATCTCTGGCTGGATTGCACAAGTGTTGGCGGTCAAATAATTACCTTCGTTTACAATACTAAGCTCTCCAATATTAATATCGTATTTAATATCCATAAATGATTTTAAAACACCTTTAAAGTTTTCCCGAAGAATACCAAGGAGTTGTGTAGCTAGCTCAGCTTCATTGTTTTCAAATAAAACAAGCGTGAGTTGTAATTTAAAAGTATCACAAACATGGTGTATCTCAGTAATGGATAAATTACTTCTCTTAAAAATAGTTAACATCGCAAAAACAACAGGACAATCGCCTAGTTGTGTTTTTTTAGTATAAACATCAAGGAGATATTGAAAAATTTTAGCAGCAAACATTTTCTTAAATTGAGAAGGAGTAATCTTAGTTTTACCTATGATTCTTATTGTTTCAACATCACAAACCCATAAATCTAATATTTTTTCTTGTAATTTAGTATCCATTTTAAAGTCTCATATGTATTAAATTTGTTTTATTATACGCTTAATAGATTAACTGTGTAAATGATTTTTTTATTTTAGCTAAAATATTCATCTAAATGAGGAGTTTTTATGAAAGTTATCGTCATATTGTTTGTAATGCTAGGGATGTTGATTGCTAGTGGTTTGGATACAAAAAGTCAAAAAAATGGAGACTTTTTGATATTTACAGTTGATAATAAAGATCTGAGTATCGATGCTAAAATGATTGAAGAGGCTTTGAAATCAAATGGCTTTGTTATTGGAGAAAATGCGAATATTCAAGCTGAACTTCTAGATATTTATAAAGATAATAATTTTAAAATATATAGCAATATATCTTTTTACCATAAAGACATAACATTAAATCTTCTTAAAAAAGAAGCAGATGCTGGAGTTTTAGTACCAATGGGCATGATTGTTTATCAAAAACTTGATGAAGATGATTTGCATCTAGTCGTAGTAACCGCAGATGCTCAGGCTAGAATTCTTGGAAAAAATTTACAGGGCTTACACGATTTAGAAGACGCTGTTGTAGAAGTAATAAGAACACTTTTTCCAAGTGCTGTGGATTACTACAACAAGAAGCGTAAGGTGCAAGAAAGAAATTTTCTAACAAAATACACACTTAATATCAAAGATAAAGATGCAGACTTTGAAGATATTCGGGAAGAGCTAGAAGAAGAGTTTGAAGAAAAGTTTGGTGAGGCCGGTTTTGCGATGCCTAGTTATTTTGACTTAAGCGATGATTTAGGTGAAGATTCCCCTTATGACTTTTATGTAACATATGCAATATGTAAAATGGATGTTCTAAGAATCGTAGTAAAAGTAGAACCCCAAGCAGCAGCTTTAGGACCATGCACAACAATGATATACAAGAAAAAAAATGAAGATAAAATTGTGATGGGGTTTGCATCTATTTATAACTGGATAAACAGTGCCAACATAGAAGGTAAAGCTTCCATAGACGGACTTTTACAAACGCAAAGCGTCTATGAAAATATTTTGAAAGATGTTACGAAGAATTGATATTCCTAGTATTGTAAAGAGTGCATTAAGCGCACTCTAAGCTAGATTCCCAAATAAGGCTTCAAAACCTCAGGAATATCAATACTTCCATCTTCATTTTGATAATTCTCCATAATAGCAACCAAAGTACGTCCAACAGCGAGAGAACTCCCATTAAGTGTATTTACAAAGCTATTTTTCTTTGCATCTTTATAACGGATTTTTGCTCGTCGTGCTTGGAACTGTCTTGTGTTACTTATAGAAGAGATTTCACGGTATTGGTCTTGACCTGGTAACCATACTTCTATGTCAGTTGTGTGAGCTGCGGAGAAGCCTAAGTCACCTGTGCAGAGGTTTACTATGCGGTGGGGAAGTTCGAGTGCGGTTAGTATATCAGATGCGCATGATACCATCTCATCAAAGATAGCTTCACTTTGTTCAGGTTTACAAAGCGTTACAAGTTCAACTTTATGAAATTGGTGTTGTCTTATCATTCCACGAGTGTCACGACCTGCTGCTCCTGCTTCTTTTCTAAAACAAGAGGTATATGCTGTCATTTTTTTAGGTAAGGCATCAGATGCTAAAATCTCATCTTGATAGAGGTTTGTTACTGGCACTTCTGCCGTTGGAATCAAAAATAAATCCTGACCGTCCATCTTGTACAAATCATCTTCAAACTTAGGAAGTTGACCTGTTCCTTCAAGGGCTGTACGGTTTACAAGAGCAGGAACACTTACTTCTTCAAATCCACGAGCAGAGTTAAAGTTAAGCATGTAGTTTATTAAAGCGCGTTCGAGTTTTGCACCCATTCCAAAAGAAACAGAAAAACGACTTGTAGCTAGTTTTACACCACGCTCAAAGTCTATCCATCCATTTTGTTCTGCTAGTTCCCAATGCTCTTTTGGTGTGAAGGAAAACTCTTTAGGACTAAGAACTTTTTTAAGCTCAACATTGTCATTTTCATCTGCACCATCTGGTACTGTGTCATCTGGAACATTTGGTATAGCCATTGCCATAGATTCTAACTCTTCTTGTTTTTCTCTTTGAATATCAAGAACTTTTGTAATCTCTATTTTGTTAGCATCTACCTTTGCCTTAAGCTCAGTTATATCTTTGCCCTCGCGTTTGTAAGCGCCAAACTCTTTACTCATAGAGTTTTGTAATGCTTGAAGTTTCTCAAAGTTTTGTTTTGCTCGTATTAGTTCTTCATTTTTTGTTTTGAGTTGTTCAAGTAGAGTAAGCTCAACACCTTTGCGGATAAGCTTTTCACTCATCCCCTCGAAATCTTTTTGTAATAGTTTTAAATCAATCATTTTTTTCCTTGTTTATACGAGTATGTCGTGCGCGAGTTGAAATTGGTTTGCTGTCATGAGGTGAATCTTTGGATGCAATGCTTTAATCTCATCAAAAAGCTTTTTGCTTAACTCGAATCCTACTTTATATTCTTCTTCTACGCTTTTAGCATTAGCTATTCTTAGTTTATCTATCCATGCATCTGGAACATGAATCCCTGGAACATGTGCAGATAAAAACTGTGCAGTTCTGAGTTTAGTAATAGGGAAAATCCCTAAGATTAGTTCGGCTCGTTTGTACTCTGGACAACAGTCAGCATTTGCTGCTTCGTTGAGTTCTACAAGTTGCTTTGCATTTTCTAAATCATATACAGGTTGTGTAATAATTCCAAGTGCTCCGTGTTTAATTTTCTTTTGCATCTTTTTTTGTAATGTTTTAGGGTTTTTTGCATACGAGTTAACAACTGCAAACGGGTATATCTCTTTTGGTTTATCTTTAAAAGGTTTACCTGCGTAATTCATACCGGAGTTAAAAGCTGAGATGATGTCTAAAAGAAGTGTACTGTCTCCTTCAAAAACACCTTTGGCATGGGGTTGGTCACTTATGGTCGCAGGGTCGCCAGTGAGAGCTAAAATAGCGCGTATATCTACTTCATTGCTTCCGAGTAAATCTGATTGAAGTGCTATTTTATTTCTGTCACGCATACTCATTGTTGCGATGACGGGCTTGTTAAATCGTTCTTGTAAAATTTTGGCTGCAAAAAGTGCATTGTACTTTAACTTTGCAAGAGGGTTGTCTGTTGTCGAAAAACCATCCACAAGGTTTTGGAGTCCAAGAGCTTGAATCTTATCTACGATAGGCGTAAACTGAGGTGAATGCCCTGGCGTAGTTTCAAGCGTTATATAAGTGCTATTTTGTAGTTTATCTATGAGTGTATCAAACAAAAAAAATCCTAAATGGGTATAATTGCGTAATTATAACTAAAAGAGAGAAAAATATATGCTAAAACTAGCTGTTTTTGATTTTGATTCCACACTGATGGATGGCGAAACGATTGACTTCTTTGCAGAAGAATTAGGAATCGGTGAAAAAGTTGCCTTAATTACCGAAGAAGCAATGAGTGGTAGACTTGATTTTTTTGAGTCTTTGCAACAAAGAGTAGGGCTTTTAAAAGGGCTTGATTATTCAGTTGTGAAAAAAATAAGCGAAAACCTCCCCTTTATGCCAGGTGCAAAAGAAACCATAGCCGAACTTAAAAAAAGAGGAATGACAGTTGTCTGTTTTTCTGGTGGTTTTCGCTCAGCAACGGGCTACGCGAAAGATATTTTAGGATATGACGCAGATTTTTCAAATGTTTTACATGAAAAAGATGGAAAACTAACAGGTTTAGTTGGTGGTGATATGATGTTTAATTACTCAAAGGGTGATATGCTTACTCGTATTCAAAATATTCTTGGAGTGAGTGAAGAAGAAACGCTTGTATGTGGAGATGGGGCAAATGATTTGTCTATGTTTGCGCATGCTGGCACGAGAGTAGCTTTTTGTGCACGAGAAATCCTGCAAAAAGAAGCAAATATAATCATAAATGAAAAAGATTTAACACAAATATTGGAGAAGATTTAATGCTAGATAGTACAGTATGGAGACAGTATAACGAGGAAAATAACTTTCGTGAGGAACTTGCAAAATACACGCAAATAGAAGCGATTAATTTGATAGAAGACGAGAAAGAACTCTACGGAATTTTAAAAGCGAAGTTGACGAAAAAAGAGCTAAAGCTTTTTGCAATGGATAGTGCTGCGCTTAGCGATGAAAAAATAGGGGAAGCATTTTCATATACGGTAGAAGAATTAGAAAAGGCAAAATTTAAACTTTACAAAAAATTTAAACAAGATAAAACACGACTTAGTTTTAGAATCGCTAATTAATTCACAATCATTTCACAATTTGGGTCTATACTTCTCTCACCTCAAGTTTAATGAGTAATTTATTAAAAAAGATGTAGAATGTCACATCTTTATCACAATCAAAAGGAAAAAAAATGACAAAAATGAGTTCATTATTATTAGCTGCATTCGTAGCAAGTACAATGTTTACGACTACAGTATCGGCTGATGCTAAAAAAGGTCAAAAATATTATCTTAAAAAGTTAAAAGCTTGTAAAAAAAGATGGTCTTAAAAATGGTGCTTCACTTGCAACAAAGCATAATCGTAGCGAATGGACAAGCATTAAAGATGCTGGTAGTTTAAGTGCAGAATGGATAGCGCTTTGTCCTCATGGTGAGAAAAAAATTAAGAAAATGAAAGAAAAAGATGTAACTAATCTTTATGATTTCGTATGGAAATATGCTTCAGATGGTGACATTCCTTCTTGTGGTTAATCCTTTAAACTTTTAGAGTATCAATTTAAATGATACTCTTCGAGACCTCTGTTTATACTCTACATTATCAAATACAATCTTCTTAGAAAACCCAAGACCACTCCCTTTTAAAATTTTAGATAACCATTTTTGTGTTTGCATATCTTGACTTGAAAACAAATGCGTAAGTGTTGAGAATGAGCGCCCCATAGAAAGCTTTTCATTGTTTAGGTAGTTTGTAGGAAAGTCTGAGTTGCTCCATTCGCTTGAAGTATGGCCATTTATTTCTAAAGCTTTTATAGCTTCTTTATGAGCATACAAAAAGGGAATTAATTTTTTAGAAAACTTGTTTATAAATGCGATTTGTATTTTGTTTAATTTATATTCTCCGCTTGAAAAAAGTAACTTTGCATCTAGAAGTTCTATAGTTAAATCTTCTTTTATGAGCAAGGTACCCATCCTAATTTCATCTGCAAATATTTTTTTAAGCATCAGATAAAAGTTTTCTATTTTCGTAGATACTTGAGCCATCGTTCCATCACGGTTTATTTTTGCTATCCACATATTTGACTCTTGCGAATCTGGATGTGTATTTAATCCTGCAACAGCGGCTTGAGAATTATGCAAGATTGTGAGGGCATTGAACATATCGTAGTTTTCATCACCAAAGTGTTCTTGGTGGAGCATGCTCATTGTATTATCTAATATCATAACGAGGGCATCTGTGTTATAGGTGTCTTTTACATAACCAACTCCGATTATGCTTCCATCAGAGTACTCTTTAATATCTTTAAGCGCACTCGAATACGAGGTAACAATTTCTTTATCAATCATAATATTTCGTTGAAGGTTGAATTTTATTAAGCGTATTTGTTCTTTTCCTAGTTCATTGCGTTTAGAGAGTGAAAGTAAAAAGTTGTTATCACGAAGTCTGATTATTTTATACGGAGTTACTTTGTCTTCTTCTTTAAACTGTTTAAGCCATACTTTATTCCCATTTTCTGTAATTCTCATAAGCGTTATATTTTTGTTTTTATGATAAGAAGTTGTACTGACTACAATGATAGAACCATCTCTAGCCTCAACAGCATCTATACCGTTGTCATCATGACTTGTACCGTATTTTTTACTCCATATTTTGTGCCCATTTTTTGAAAATCGTGTTAAATAAATATCGTTAAGACCAAGTCCTGTTTCAAACAGGCTATCGCTTGGTGACCTCGAGGTAGATGCACTTCCAATTGCAAGAACACCTCCATCACTTAAAAGAATAAGATTATTCATCCTATCATAATTTTTTGTTCCAAATGTTTTAGAAAAGAGTACATTTGCATTTGCATCTAGCTTTGTAATCAGGAGTGAACCATCGAGTGTATATCCACCAATAAAGTAGCCATTTGAAGGTGTTTTAACAAGTGCAACAGCTCTTGAAAACTTAGACATCTTGCTTTGTTTATTTATGAGAATATTTGCATGTTTATCGACTTTAACAAAGGCAACTTGTGAGCCATTAGAGTTAGACAAAGAAGAGAGGTAATCAAAAGCATTTGTATATGTTGTGCTATGATTCGCACTCTGTTTATACTCTTTTGTAAAACCAACAGCAGATATTGTTCTGTCATAATCTTGTGTTATGTCAAAAAGAGCTTCATTAAAAGGTTTCTCTATTATGATAGAAAATTCTTTAGCTTGTAAAAAGGGGATGAGGAGTAAAAGTATTAGTATGTATTTCATAACTATCTTCATAGCAAAAAATATTCCTAATAAAAGATAAGAGCTAAACTCTTATCTTAAATATGAAGAAGTGTCTATCTTAAGTTTTCGAAAGGTTGAGTTACTACTGCTTTACGAGTTACAGTATATGGAACTAACGCTGCTGCACGAGCTCTTTTAATCACGATTGAAATCATGTCTTGGTGACGCTTACAGTTACCTGTTAAACGACGAGGCATGATTTTATATCTTTCTGAAAGTGAGAAGCGTAATGCTCCAACTTCTTTGTAATCCATAAAATCAACTTTTGATTCACAGTATTTACAAAATCTTTTTTTATATTTTCTTTTTTCTGCCATTGTGTTTCCTTTATTATCTATTATTTTCTAAAATGGAATTTCATCTTCATCGATGTCAATCACAGGAACAGAATCAGGGCTAGGCATCTGACGACTTTGGGCATTAGCTTGGTTGTTATAAGCTTGTTGCTGCGGTTGTGCTGGTGCTTGGTAGCTCTGCTGTTGCTGTTGCGGCGCTTGATAACTTTGTTGTTGCTGTTGTTGCGGTGCTTGATACGCAGGTTGTCCACCTTGAGCAGGAGCATTATATCCGCCACCACCTTGCTTGTCTCCCTTAGAATCTAGCATTTGCATAGTTTCAACTACAACAGAGTGTTTTGAGCGTTTTTGTCCACTTTGATCTACCCATTGGTCAAAATTAAGTCGTCCCTCTACTAGGATTTTACTCCCTTTACGAAGGTATTGGTTTGCTATCTCTGCACTTCTTGCGAAGAATGTAATATCTACAAAACATACTTCCTCTTTTTTTTCACCATTGCTAGTGAATTTACGGCTTGTGGCAATAGCAGTATTTGCTATGCCTAGACCTGCTTGAGAGTATCTAAGTTCGATATCACGCGTTAAGTTTCCAACTAATATGACTTTATTGTACATGGGTTTTCCTTACTTTTTAAGCTGTACGCTATTACTTTGCTTTTGCTTTTGCTTCTGCTTCTACAGCTGGAGCTTCTTCTGTTGTAGGTGCTGTTTGAGCAACTGGTGCCGCTTCAACAACTGGAGCTTCTTCCGTTTTCGCTAGAGTTGCTTTTGCTATTGCTGCTTTTTTAGCTTTTTCAACAAGACCATTCCATGCTTTGATTTCACGGTTGGTATCGTATTTAATAGTAACAAAACGAAGAAGTTGTTCATTAATACGAAAGCGTCTTTCAATTTCATTGATTGCTGATGGAGCAATTGAATAATAGATAACATGGAAATATCCACGCTCATTTTTATCGATTGGGTATGCTAATTTTCTCATTCCCATTGAATCTGTAGTAGCTATTTCGCCACCGTTTGAAGTGATTACTTCTTCGATAGCTTTAACGCTAGCTTGGATCTCTTCTGCTGTTAATGTTGGTTTAACGATAACTAAGTTTTCGTAGTTTCTCATAGAGTATATTCTCCCTTTGGTATTTGCTCATTATAAGCGTATGTTTCCCTTTCGGATGTTGTAAGCAACATTCTGAATTACTTCAATTTATATATCATTAAAAAATGATACAAAGAGAAAGGAACACGCGATTATATACAAATAATGCTTAAGAAATAGAAAAACTATTGTATACTTTATCTATTATATAAAAAACAGATACTCAAAAGGATAAGAAATGAAGAAAATTGTTGTTTTTTTAACAATGTTTTTAAGTGTTGTTAGCGTGTATGCACAGGGTGATTTGCATATTTATACAGTAGATAATAAAGATGGAAAAATAACTCCCTTGATGATTCAAAAAGCATTTACTAAAAATGGTTTTACTATAGGAATTAATTCAGATATACATGATGGACTTACAAAAAAGTATGGAAAAAGTGGATTTAAAATCTATAACGCTATCTCACTTTACCACGATACTATATCTATGCGATTACTTAAAGAGCAAGCAGATGCAGGTGTTTTTGTTCCAATGGGTTTAGCTGTATATCAAAAAGAAAATGAGACATCTTTACATGTATCTGTAGTTACAGCACAGACACAAGAGAAGATACTAGGAACAGAGTCGAGACTTTTTAAAGAACTTGAACATAGAATAAATGCGCTAATAAAGCAGGTTTTACCAAAAGCAAAACATACATATAGCCAAAACAGTTTAAAAGAAACGAGAACATTGCTCACAAAGTACTCTAAAAACTTAGCTGGTGCAGACTGGGAGGACTCTAAAGATGAACTCGAAGAAGCTTTTGAAGAAAAGTTTGATGAAGTAGGATTTGTAATGCCTAGTTATTTTGACTTTACTGATAATCTTGGAAAAGAGAGCCCTTATGATTTTTATGTGACATATTCAATTTGTAAAATTGATGTTATTCGTGCAGTATCTCAAGTAAGACCAGAAGCAGCCGCCTTTGCTCCTTGTACAACGATGATATATAAAAAAACGAATGAAGATAAAATCGTAATGGGATTTTCTTCTGTATATAACTGGATGAGCAGTGCAAATATCAAAGATAAAGCATCTCGAAAAGCATTAATGAAAGCACAAACTGATTTTGAAGCCGTTTTAAAAGCAGTTACAAAATAATATCTACCTTCTAAAAATAGGGCAATTTGCCTTATAATCTAATCAGTTTATACTTTTTTGCTATAGTAGCACCAATAAATATAAGGTGTGCATTTGTCAAAAAGAACAAAAACAACTACTCAAAATAAATCTAAAATACTTAAAGCTATAGCATGGGTACTTGCAGTTATAGCTCTTGTTATGGCATCTATTACCATAGGCTATCTACTTGGGTATGACAAAGCATCAAGTGAGATTACAAAAAAGAGAAAATTAAAGAGCAAAATAAATTAGCAGTATTACAAAAAAAAGAGCAAAAAAGTACCTTAAAAACAGAGACAGTAAATACACGCTTAAAAGAAGTACTTAAAAAAGAAACAAAAGAAAAAAGATATTTTAAAAGTAAAATCCTATGGGGGAGCTTCACATGAGTACGCTGCAAGTTCTTTAGCTAAGCCACCCGAACGAGTTAAAAGAAAAGCAAAGCAAATAAGTTCAAATAAACCAAAATTAGCAATAATTATAGATGATGTATCTGTAAAGTCACAGGTAAATGCGATTCATAGCTTAGGCTTAAATCTTACAATGTCCTTTTTGCCTCCAAGTGCAGCGCGACCAAAATCTGCAAAACTAGCCTCAAAAGAAGATTTTTATATGGTTCACCTTCCTATGGAAGCACAAAACTATAGCGCAGAAGAACCAAATACTTTACGGATTACACATTCTCAAAGTCAAATTTCATCACGGGTACAAGAGATTAAAAAGCTTTTTCCAAAGGTAAGGTATATTAATAATCATACAGGTAGTAAATATACATCGAGTGAAATAGCAATGAACCGGTTAATTATGGCGCTTAATGCAAATAATATTAGTTTTATCGACAGTAGAACTACAGCCCAAACAAAGGTTCCAAAAGTAATGAAAAACTTTGGATTGAAATATGTTGCACGGGATATTTTTTTAGATCATCATATGGATAAGCCTTACATCATGAGTCAAATTAAAAGAGCTATAAAAATTGCTAAGGCAGAGGGTATTGCAATTGCAATTGGACATCCTCATAAAAATACAATACTTGCACTTTATGAGAGTAAAAAGCTCTTTAAAGATGTTGATTTAGTCTTAATCAACAAGATTTACTAATGCCTATCTTAGAAGAAAAATTAGACGCTCTTTCTTGCATGAAAAAATACCCTGCGTCACTTTTTTTTAGTGGCAATACAGAACTCTTGCAGAAAGTAAAAATCTCAATAGTCGGAACAAGAAGACCATCTAAATACACCCGAGAATTTACCCAAAAACTAGCATCCGCCTTAGGAAGAAGAAACATATGTGTTGTAAGTGGTGGAGCTATGGGTGTAGATGCTATAGCTCACGCAGGAGCGGGTACTCAAAATACGATAGCAGTTTTACCATGTGGAATCGACATAAAATACCCAAGTGTAAATAAAAATTTATTGACAAGTATAGAAGAAAAAGGTTTGATACTGAGTCAGTTTGAACTAGGTTTTAAAAGCAGACCGTGGACTTTTGTGACAAGAAATGAACTTGTTGTAGCGCTTGGTGAGGTCTTAGTTGTGTGTGAAGCTGATTTGAAAAGTGGAAGTATGCGAAGTGTAGAGTACGCATTTGCAATGGGCAAAGATATTTATGTTTTGCCTCAAAGACTAGGGGAAAGTTTTGCAACAAATGAACTCTTAGAATCGGGCAGGGCAAAAGCCATTTATAATATAGATAGCTTTGTCAATCTATTTGCTGATGAACAAAGTGACAAAAACAATATAATACAAGATGAATTTTTAGAGTTTTGCTCAACTAATCCTAGTTATGAGATGACGCTCCAAAAGTTTCCAGCGCGAGTTTTTGAAGCAGAGTTAAATAGTGAGATAGAAATATTAAATGGGCAAATAATTTTAAAATAAAAAAGGATAGATATGATTTTAACAGGTATGATTTTTCAATATGACAGCACAAGGGCTAGTGGGATAGTGATGTTCTCAAATGGAGAGACAAAAGAGTTCACTCAAAATGATTGGGCAGATGCACTAACTCCAGCAAGTATAGGACTCAAAGTATCGTACGACAATGCTATTGAACCCGTTCAAATCAAAGCTTTTGATGAAGAAAAGTCTAAAGAACTTGAAAAAGAGGCAATAGATAACTTAGAAGAGTTTACAGATATAGATGCGTGTATTAAATCTTTCACGAGTACTGAGTATAAACTCATAAAAGATGAAGAGACAGAAGGAACACGAACGATAACCTTGCGTCACTATGCAATGGGTGATTCCAAAGAAGCGCTCATCACAAAAGTTGGCTCAAAAATTACGGTTACGCACACACTTAATGGCAAGGCAGTTATTCTTTCTCAATAAATATTTCCATACCCGTATGTTTTGAAAACTCTGCACCCATTTTAAATGTTTTAATAGCCATCTTCGCTTCTAAAAGGTTGTCAAAAGATTTTAGGTTTTTACCAAGTTGTACTTGGTAGTGTACCGCACCATTTACTTCTTTTTCTATTATTTCATATTTTTTCATTTGAACTTAGCATATTCTCTCCGTATATAATGGTTAAAAGATGGTCTCCCCACAAGGACTCGAACCTTGAGCTATCCCTTAGGAGGGGACTGCTTTATCCAGTTAAGCGATAAGGAGATTTGACATTATATACTAGTTTGATAAAATATGTTAGAATTCATAAAATTTTCACAAATGGATATAAATGATTAAAATAAGAAAATTGATATATATAGCGATATTACTCGCACTATTTTATTATATATTTATAGCCAATATCGTAGTTACATTTTGGATTATAGTTTCTTTATATGTTGCGTTTAAACTCTATAAAGTTTATGCTAAAAGTAAATTAGCAAAGATAGCGAGTTCTAAAGACTTATTTCGAGTGAGTGAACTTGGTCTTTTTATTGCGCTTGTTGCAAAGGTTGCTAAAGCTGATGGACGGGTACAAGAACTTGAAGCACAGCTTATTGGAATTATGTTTGATGATATTGCTAAGATTTTTCCAAATAAAGACAAAACACGACTTATCTTAAAAGAGATTTTTAACGAAGAAAAAGAGAGAGATGACAATACAAAAGAAGTCGCAGCATCTCTGAACATTTTACTTGGCCGAAGTAGATTAAAGCGAAAGCAGTTTATAGAATTTCTTATTCAATTAGCATTTGTAGACAATGGAATTAGTTCTGATGAAGACAAGGTTTTGCGTGAAATTGTAGAAGCTTTAGATGTTAGCTCGACTGACTATGCTACTATGGTGCGTAAGTTTGAAGATATGCTTAAAAATAAAAATCAGACAATGAGCCTTGAAGAAGCTTGTAGTATTTTAGGTGTTAAAGAGAGTGATGAGATTACACATATTAAAAAAACATATCGAAAACTTGTGCGTCAGTACCATCCAGATATTATTAAGTCTCAAGATAAAGATACCTCGTATATGGAAGAGGCAACTGCAAAAACGCAAGAAATAAACCAAGCTTATGAGATTTTAAAAAAAGCTTAAAAATTGTTAGACTCGAGAGTTCATCTACGAAAACTAGTAGATGGTGCTTTTTCTTTATCCTAATGTGCTAAATATATTTTATTTATTACTTTTTGCGGATGTGCTATGGATGAGCGAGGCGATACCTGCCTTTTCTACCTCCTATTTAATTGCTTTGTTAAAGTATAAAAAGAGAGAAATTCAACAAGTTAAAAGATATATCAAAATATAATATTAAATATAATCTTTAGAACAAGGACTTCTATGAAAACTAAATTATTTACACTCCTCTGTTTCCTTCCCTTATCATTTTTAAATGCAAATCTTAGCTTTGAAGCAGATATTGAATGCAAAAAATGTCATCCAACAATTTATAAAGAACATCAAGGTGCTATGCATAATAATTCTACTATTTTTAAAGACCCTATTCATAAAGCTGTTTGGGATAAGCATCCGGCGAATCTAAAAAAAAAGGCAAATACAAGTGTGCAAAATGCCATACTCCTACAGCAACACAAGATGTTCCAGATATTTCTAATCCTACACATACAGAGGGAATATCGTGCGCATATTGTCATAGAATTCAGTCAATTAAACCATCATTAATGGCGAATAAAAATATAATAAATAAAGAAGAAAAAGACTATTTTGGAACAATGCAAAGCCCTGTACGAAATAGATTTCATCATAATGGAACAAACGATAACTTTAAAACAGGTCAAGTCTGTATGGGATGTCATTCTCATAAGAAGAATAAGCAAAAATTTGATGTTTGCGAAACAGGAATGGGAGCAGAGGGCGACGCAAAGAACTGTATAACATGTCATATGCCAAAAGTTGCGGGTTCTGTTTCTACAAAAAATGATGGAGAAACCCATAGTTACCATGGTTTCCCAGGAGCTAATGCAGGTCAAGAGATGCTAGCAAAATATATAGATATTCATTTTAGAAATAAAAGTGAAGGCTTTGAGATAAGTATATACAATCAAAGCCCGCATTTGATGCTACTCCATCCATTGCGACTCGCACAACTTCGAGTTAGTATTGTGAGAGATTCACAAATAATAGACTTAAAAGCAAAAGTATTTGTTAAGGTAATAGGAACAAAAGCAAAGGCATCACCTCCTTGGAGGGCGACCCAAGTTGTGAAAAATACAATGATAAAAGCAAAAGAAACACGCTTTGTTACATATAAAGATGAATTAAAAGCAGGTGACACACTTAAGGTTACACTTGGTTATTTCCTTGTCAAGCCAAAGATGCTTGTAAAGTTTGCATTAGAAAATAATGAAAAAGTTAAAAAATTTCATATTTTGAAAGAAGTGTTATTTGAAGTGAAACAATAGATAAATATTTAAGCTAAATTTGTTATAATAACTCGATTAAATAAAAATAACAGGAGTCATGATGGCACTTATAGATGATATTAAAGAAGTAGTAGTTGAGCAATTAAGCGTAAATGTAGATGAAGTTAAAAACGACGCGAAGTTTGTTGAAGATTTAGGTGCAGATAGTCTAGATGTTGTTGAATTAGTAATGGCTCTTGAAGAGAAATTTGATATTGAGATTCCTGATGATGAAGCAGAAAAAATCCAAACACTTAATGATGTAGTAGCATACATCGAAAGTAAGTAGTTACTAGTTAATTGCGCTATAGCTGAGGGAAACCTCAGATATAAATATTTTTTCAAGCTAGTAGAGACTAGTTTTTGAAAGTATTTTATAATTTTTAGGAGAGTATTAAATGAGAAGAGTAGTAATAACTGGTCTAGGTATGATTAATTCAGTTGGTAACGATAAAGAAACATCATTTAAAGCTATATGCGATGGCGAATGTGGTATAGACACTATTTCTATCTTTGATCCCGAAAATTATAGTGTTAAAATTGCAGGAGAAGTGAAAGATTTTGATCCATCAACTGTAATGGCTCCAAAAGAAGTTAAAAAGGCAGATAGATTTATTCATTTAGGGCTTAAAGCTGCACAAGAAGCAATGCTAGATGCTAATTTTCCTGAGACTACTGATATGACACGATTTGGAATATCGGCTGGTTCTGGAATCGGTGGATTACCTTCTATTGAAAAAAATTCAAAAATTTTAGCAGATAGAGGACCAAGAAGAATCTCTCCTTTCTTTATCCCAGGCGCACTTGTAAATATGCTTGGTGGATTTGTTTCTATTGAGCATGGTACACAAGGTCCAAATCTTTCGAGTGTTACAGCCTGTGCTGCTGGAACACATGCTATAAGTGAAGCTGCTAAAACGATTATGTGTAATGGCGCTGAACAAATGCTAGTAGTTGCAGCAGAATCTGCAATAACAGGTGTTGGTATCGGCGGTTTTGCTGCGATGAAAGCACTCTCAACAAACAATGAAAATCCAAAAGGTGCTTCTCGTCCTTTTGATGCAAATCGTGATGGTTTTGTCATGGGTGAGGGCGCAGCAGCTCTTGTATTAGAAGAATACGAAACTGCTAAGGATCGTGGTGCAAATATCTATGGCGAACTTATAGGTTTTGGTGAATCAGGTGATGCAAATCATATTACTACACCATCTTTAGATGGTCCTTCTCGTGCAATGCGGGCTGCATATAAAATGGCAGGGGAACCGAATGTTGATTATGTAAATGCACACGGTACATCTACTCCAATCAACGATAAAAATGAAACTGCTGCGGTAAAAGACTTGTTCACTGGACAAGACACTTGTCCTCCGATGAGTTCTATAAAAGGTCAAATAGGTCACTGTTTAGGTGCTGCTGGTGGTATAGAAGCTGTAGTTTGTTTAATGGCTATGCGTGATGGAATTATTCCTCCAACAATCAACCATGAAACAAAAGATGAAAATTGTGATTTAGATTATGTAGCAAATGCTTCAAGAAAAGCTGACTTAAATGTTTGTATGAGTAATTCATTTGGTTTTGGTGGAACTAATGGCGTTCTTATCTTCAAAAAAATCTAAGTAAAAGGATATCCCTTGGCTACATATTTAGATTTTGAACAAAAGATAAAAAAGATTCAGGAAAATATTATTTCTGCACAGGTTCGTCATGACCAAGGCGATATGGAACAATACGAAAAAGAATTGGACAAAGAAGTTATAAATACTTATGGAAATTTAACAGATTTTCAAAAGTTGCAACTTGCGCGTCACCTTGACCGACCTTATGCACTTAATTATATCAATCTTATTATGAGAGATAAGTATGAAATCCATGGCGATAGACATTACCGTGACGATGATGCTATTATCTGTTATATTGGTTATATTGGCGATGAAAAAGTCATGGTTATCGGTGAGCAAAAAGGTCGCGGGACAAAAAATAAAATAAGAAGAAACTTCGGTATGCCTCATCCTGAGGGCTACAGAAAAGCACTTCGCGCTGCAAAAATGGCTGAAAAATTCAATATACCTCTTTTAATGCTAGTAGACACACCGGGTGCATATCCTGGTTTAGGTGCAGAAGAAAGAAACCAATCAGAAGCAATCGCTAGAAATTTACTAGAACTTGCCGAACTTGACACGGAGACAGTGTCTGTTGTTATAGGCGAGGGTGGTTCTGGTGGAGCTTTAGCGATTGGTGTTGCTGATAGATTTGCAATGATGCGTTATTCGGTATTTTCGGTAATATCTCCTGAGGGTTGTTCAGCTATTCTTTGGAATGATCCTAAAAAAGCAGAAGCTGCAACAAACGCCATGAAAATTACAAGTTCTGACTTAAAAGAGCTTGGTTTAATTGACGATGTTCTTAATGAACCGCTTATTGGTGCGCATAGAGACAGAGATGCAAGTGCAAAAGCAATTGCAGATTATTTCTTAGAAAAAGTACAAGAGTTGCGTGAAATGGGGACCGAAAAAAGAATGGAATCTCGTTATGAGAAACTTACAAGTGTTGGTGCTTACTCAGAATAAGGCTTCAAGTCTTAGTCTATTTCTTCTTTTTGGATTTCTAAAAATGGATCAAACTTTGGTCTTTTTTTTCTCGGTGCCGTTTTAGTAAATCGTATCAAATCTTCTACATTATTTACATTTTCATCCATGGACTCTAAAGACAATTTAAAAAGTGCATAGGTTGTAAGTACATCGCTCATTGCTCTATGGTGGGTAGCATCTGGGTTAAGCTTAAACGTTTTATCTAGGTAAGAAAGAGCATAGCGGTAGGAGATTATGCTTCGCTCAGCAAGAGCAAGTGAGCATAAATTTCTATTTAAAAGTGGCTCGAGTCCTATCTTCTCAAACGATAAAGATATAAATCTATAATCAAATTTCACATCGTGTGCTATAAAAATTGCGTCACCTAAAAAAAGTTTAAAGTCGTAAAGTACTTCTTTTAATGATGGCGCATTGAGCGTATCTTTTACAGTTATTCCCGTAATAGCACTAATATGCTCATTTATTTCAGAACATTTAACAAGTGATTCAAATCTTCCTGTTATTTTTCCATATTTTATTTTTATGCCTGCAATTTCAATTATTTGATGTTTATCAATACTAGAGCCATTAGTCTCAATATCGACAATACAAAACTCAGCCTTATCAAGCGGCATAAATTTAGTGCTAAAGTAAAAGTAGCCTTTACTTTTTACAATATCTAAACCTTGTGCTCGCCATAATTCTAATGAAAAATCTAAACTATCATCTATTTGTGACTTAAGTACTTCGAGTGGTAAACCACGGCTAGAGAGTCGTGCGATGCTTTTGTCGTCAAGGGGGAAATTATTAGCGAGCATTGTGTATAAAATCTTTTACTTTTTGTGCATCTTTAATGCCTTTAGCTTTTTCAACACCACTACTTACATCCGCGCCGTAAAAACCAAAGTCTTTGAGTGTGCTCACATTAGTAGAGTCAAGACCTCCAGCTAAAATAATTTTTGAATTATCAAGCCCTTTAAACCACTCGATATTAATTCTTTTTCCTGCGCCACCGTAAGTTTCACAGTAAGCATCTACAAGTCTATACTCATCAGAGTATTTTAAAATATCTTCTTTTGATTTTGCTCGAATTACTTTTATATGAGGAACGGTTAATTCTTCATAGGTCGTAGCATCTGCATCGAAATGCAACTGAGCAAGCGTAGCACCTACTTCTTTGCAGGTAGTATTTATAGTTTGAGCATCTACATTTACAAAGAGTGCAACTTTCTCAACAAAAGGAGGAAGTTTATCTATTATGTCTTTAGCTTGTTTTAGACTAACAAAACGCGGAGATTTCTCGTAAAACACAAAACCCAAGGCATTTGCACCAGCATCTATTGCCATCATTGCATCTGCGTAGGAAGTTATTCCACATATTTTACATCGCATACTTAGATTTGTAGGCTTTTAATAGCATCTGCTCTGTTTGCATGCTTAAAAACATAACTACCAGCAACAACAACATCAACACCTGCGTCTTTAAGTGCTTGTATATTTTTGTCACTTACGCCACCATCAACTTCGATAAGGCAGTTTGGATTGATTCTATTCCTTATTTCATTGAGTTTTTTTAGCCTTAACTAGAACACTGTCAATAAAACTTTGCCCGCCAAAACCAGGATTTACACTCATAAGTAAAACCATATCTAAGTCCGCTAAAAGATACTCAACGGACTCGGGTGGAGTATGTGGGTTAAGTACAATAGCAGGCTTAATTCCAAGCGAGCGAATCTTTTGAATAAGACGATGTGGATGTTTCTCTTCTTCGATATGAAAAGAGATATATTTAGGTTTTAGGGCTGCAAAAAGTTCAACAAAAAAAAGTATTGTTCTCAACCATAAGGTGAATATCTAAAGGTTTTGTAGCCGCTTTTGCAATAGCTGATACAACAACAGGACCAATGGTCATGTTTGGTACAAAATGACCATCCATTACATCAACATGAACTAAATCACAACCGCCATTACAAATTTCTTCAACATCCCGTTGAAGATTTCCAAAATCTGCTGATAAAACACTTGGGGCTACTTGAATCATAAAAACACCTTTTTCATTTAATGGCGTAATTATACCTTTTATCTAGTTAAGAAGAACACAAACTTATCATCATCAAAGGACAAATCGACTTGAACACCTTTTCTATCTTGTGCAATTTCAAGCAGAGCATCCACATTTGGATAGGTTCGAGGTAGTGTTATATTTACATTAACTTTGTGATCACCAAGGAGTGTTTTAACTTTCCCACCTACGATATTTACAAGTTCTCCTAGAGTATCGAGAATAAGTTCCATATCATCAGTTTCTTCACCGATGAGAAGTTGACATGCCTTTTTAGCTATATCTTTTGGAAAAATAAGCATAAGCATTCCATCCATATCCCCATAGTAGCCAATCGAACTAGCAATCATATTTTCAGTGTTTTGGACTTCTAGCTGATGAATTTCAACAGTGTTTTTAACAGCCTTGGAGTTTGTCATCATCTCTATGGTAGCAACAGTTGCATCTATAAACCTAGGAAGTTCTGTAACAGTTACTTTGTTTATTGCTCTTCTATTTGTACCTGAATCAGCACTACTCGCTCCTAGTTCTTCTAAAAGTTCTTTATCTCCAAGGATATTTTCCATTTGCTCAAAAAACATAATTCCAGAATCTTCCATCGTTTCTTTAAATGCTTGTGGAATTTTATCAAAAGTCATTCCTACGAAAGCAATAGTCGCATTGTATTCTGCCCCAGCACTTGCTAAGCGTGAAAAGAAATTAAGCGCATGTATATTCATGCTTACTACTTTATAAGCGTCAAATATAAAAAGTCTAAAACCTACATTAAGAGAATTATTATGATAAGCAATATTAAATATATTTCCAATCTCTGCATCTAAAAAAGATGAAACAGTGTAGATAATGGCATTTCCCGTTACGCGTGCTGCTACATTTTGTCCCATCTGTCCAAGGTATGTGTTCTCGATGACTACATCGTACGCGTTAAGAGAGGATTGTTTTTCTTTAAACTCTGCCTCAGTTTGTGCAATGATAGGATTATGTCCACCGTCATGTAGCTCTATTGCCATCGCTGCAC
Organism: Sulfurimonas sp.; assembly: GCA_030949825.1. GTDB lineage: Bacteria > Campylobacterota > Campylobacteria > Campylobacterales > Sulfurimonadaceae > Sulfurimonas. The sequence goes on along the minus strand of JAUZSC010000040.1, from coordinate 25,280 downwards.
GCTGCGATTTGTCTTCATTATAAAGTAAAACATTTTGGTTTTTATTTTTGTAACTTGCTGCAAAAAGCGAAGCGATATCTTGAGAGCCAAAGAGAGAAAAGTTAAGATCTTTTTTATAAAAGTTTCTAATGGCATTGTATTTTTTTAAATCATAATCACAAAAACCGACAATGATGCTTTGTTCTTCTCTAACTTTAGCAAACATTTTAGCAAAAACATCAAGCCCATTTCTGTTGAAAAAGATAACTTTTTTTAAAGAAACAAGAATCATGTCTGCGTTTATTTTTGTAGTTGCTGTAATATCCTCAATACTTAAAAACGAAGAACCATTGTTTCCATCTAAAAAACCTTGCGGAGAAAAAATTCCTATACCATCTTTAAGTAATGCTCTCATGTTATCTCCATCAAAGTAGCGAAATCATCATAAATTTCACTGACATAGTCTATCTTGAAGTCTATAAAGTCATTTAACTCAGCTTCTATAAATAGTGGTTGAGAGAGCTCATAAAATAAAAGAAGATGCATCCATTTTCCTAGTCTGTTTAGTTTTTCATCATCAGATGCTTTGAATCCAGATGATGCCTGAATGATTTGTGAAATACTTGAAGGCATCTCCCACTTAAGTGCAATTTTTTCACAGATATCAAACAAGTCAAGAGAACAAAGCCGTCCTAAAATTGTGTTTAAATCAAGGTTGTTTACACTTCTTAGTAGGTCTACATCTGTTTTTTTTTCATTAAAGAGCGCCTCAGCTACGATTATACTTGCAGGTAAAAGTGTAATGGAACTTTCAATGGCCATATCGTCAATCTCTAGATGCTCTAAAATCTGTTTCCATCTGCGAGAAAGTTTAGCTTGCAACTCATGAAAAGTTGATTCTCTTAGTTTAAAAAGTTCCCATTTCTTAGGTGAGAGGAGTGTCATCATATAATTATAGACAGTTTGCTGGGAAGAAGAAAGACCTAAAATACCAAAGATTTGAGAAACTTCCGCTACCTCATTTTTAAATCCATATATAGGTTTGTTTACAATATTTTTTAAATAAGCTGATAATGCTAAATCAGTTTGTGCAATTTGCGCTGCCTTTGCTAATTCCCCTTGATTTAAAAGGAGTATAGTTGCTTTAAGCGCTTTTGGTGAAGGCGGTATCTTTTGTATAAAGTCTTCGATTATCTCATTTGTTATCAAGGTTAGCTACTTATAATAAATTTGTAATACATTTTATCGCGTAATGTATAAAAACAAACTAAAAATAGAACATTCTAAAGTTTAATCTAACTTAAGTTATACCTTTGCTTAGTGTTGGTATAATTCGCAACTTTAAAACTTAAAACAAGGAGCTCAATATGGCAAGAAGATGTGCTATTAGCGGTAAAGGCCCTATGAGTGGAAACAATGTTTCTCACGCGAAAAATAGAACAAAGCGTCGTTTTTTACTTAACTTAAGAACAGTTCGTATCACTTTAGAAGATGGTACTACAAAGAAAATCAAAATTTCTGCAAGAGAATTAAGAACACTTAAGAAAAACTCTTAAGTTTCTTAGAATTTGATTTGAATCTTTCTACAAGGATTCGTAAATTTCTTCACTGGGAATCATCCCTAAAACCCGATGTTAAACTTCTTCCTGAAGTTTATCCTCACCTCAAAGCATTTCGTTTACCCCTAATTTTAACAGTTCTAACTATGCTCGTCGGAACCCTTGGTTATGTAATTATTGATGATTTCGCCCTTATGGACGCTATTTATCAAACAGGTATTACATTTACTACTGTAGGTTTTGGAGAAATTGCACCCGTTTCAGATGCGGGAAGAATCTTTACTGTAACTTTGATTATTTCAGGTTTTGCAGTATTTTCAAGTGCTATAGGTATTTTAGTTGCAGAGTTAAACAAGGGCAATATCGTAAGTATTTTAAAGGAGCGAAGAATGCTATATAATATAGTAAGACTCAAAAAACATTTTGTTGTTTGTTATCATAATGACTACACTATAGAAGTTACAAAACAACTCCGTGCTAATCATATTCCTTTTGTAGTAATTGATCCAAGACCTGAGATTCATGAATGGGCAATAGAAAATAAGTATACAAGCTATCTTCAAGCAGAGCCTTATGCTGAACTTACAATGTTAAAAGCACATGTTGCATCTGCTAAGGGTGTTATAAGCTTGTCTGATTCTATAGCTGATAATATCGCGCTTATAGCCTCGGTGAGACTCTTTGAAAAAGAGCATGAACTTCCATACGCTTACAACATAATCTCTACAGCCGAAACTGTTGGTGATGTTGAAAAGTTAAAAAAATTAGGTGCAGATACTGTTATATCACCTACAAAATTAACAGCAAAAAGAGTTTCAGCAATGGCAGCTCGTCCCGATATGGAAAATTTACTTGAAGAGTTTTTATATAAAAGTGATAATCCTCTTGATATGGAAGAAGTTTTTATACCTAAATATTCTTGGGCAGTACTTAAAAAACTCAAAGAAACACATCTCCGTGACATGACAAATACTTCTATAATTGGAATCACAAAAAAAGATGGAAAATTTATCTCGATGCCTAAGGGCGATGTGCTCATTACAAGTGAATGTAAACTTCTCATTATTGGAATGCAAAGTAACATTGCAGTTGCAAAAAATATTTTTGGACAAAAAAAGAAACCAAAGGAATTAAAATTTGTTTAAATTAATAAACTCAGAGTTGGGGGTATGTGCAAGTAATGGATTTTTTGCTGATGGAATAAGTGCAGGGCTTAAGCTAAATAATGCCTTTGACATGGCTTTTATTTATAGCCAAACTCCTTGTGAAATTGCATCTAATTTTACAACAAATAAAATGACAGCAGCACCAATTCGACATTTCCGTGCAAAAGAGAACTTTCAAACAAATTTTGTCCTTATAAACGCTAAAAATGCAAACGCAATGACTGGTAAAGCTGGGGTAGAAGACATAAATGAAATTTTATTACATTGTGATTCTAAGGTTATAAACCCAGTGATGAGTTCAACGGGTGTAATTGGAGTACGACTTCCAAAAGAAAAAATAATTGATGGAATGAAACTTTTTCAACTAGATAATAAAAACCCATCAAATGCAGCAAAAGCAATTATGACAACAGATAGCTTTTCAAAAGAAATAGCTTACAAAGTTGAGTTAGCTGATGGAACTTCTTTTAATATCGGAGCAATGGCAAAAGGAGCTGGGATGATTAACCCGGCAATGGCTACAATGCTTTGTTTTATTACTACAGATGCTCAAGTCTCAAAAGAAGAGATGCAAGAGATTTTAGATGAATGCGTTAAAACGACATTTAATGCAGCAAGTGTAGATGGAGACACTTCTACAAACGACACCGTGATGCTTCTGTCTAATGCTACAAGCGGAGCCTATGATAAAGAAGCTTTTACAGATGCCCTTCATAGAATTATGCTTTTTCTCGCACGCGAGATGGTTAAAGATGGAGAGGGTGCGACAAAGTTAGTGACATACAAAGTTACTGGTGCAAAAGATGACAAAGAAGCTGAGGCAGTTGCTAAAGCACTTTCAGATTCTCTTCTTGTAAAAACAGCACTCTACGGGGAAGACCCAAACTGGGGAAGAATAGCATCTACTGTTGGTGCAGCTGGAGTAGATGCGAGCGAAGAAACTTTAAGTATCTCTTTTGATGACTTATGTGTTTATGAGAATGGAAAACTTTTATTTGATTCTAACATGGAAGAAAGTGCCTCAAAAGTAATGAAAAAAGATACTTTCACAATCTCCTGTGACCTTGGAATAGCCGATGGAAAGTTCACATCTTTTGGATGTGATTTAGGTTATGAATATGTGAAAATTAACGCGGATTATCGGACTTAATTTATTTAAATAAACTAAAACTTGTCTTGGTGTATAAAAAGGTGTATAATTATACACATAAGGAAGTGATACTATGAATACAGTACGATTAAATATAACATTACCAGCTTCACTCAACAATGATATAACACGCTACGCAGAAGAACTTAATGAAAAGAAAAGTCATTTAATAGCTGCTGCTTTAGATATGTACTTTGATTATCTAGATTTAAAAGTTGCGGAAAAAAGACTTGAATCCGATGAGCCGAATCTTTCTATGGAAGAGATGCGAATAGAGTTAGGTTTATAATTTGTATATAATTGAGTTTGGAAATATTTCAAAAAAAGATTTAAAAAAAATTGATAAACAAAATCAGTCTTTTATCTTAGATTCATTAGACTCTTTTATAGAGAAATTCTCAAATGAATACGAAATATCTTTAATGAAAAGCGGAAAAATTAAAAAACTTCAAGGAGAAAAAGAAGTTCTTTATCGTTTAAAACTTCGTTCTTATAGAATCATCTATAAAAAATATGAAAACAAGCTTCTTATCCTTGTGGTTCATGTAACAACAAGACAAGACGCTTATAAGTAGCTAGTCCTGATAATTATTCTTAAACTCAACATATCGATGCGCTGAGGCATATAACTCTTTAACTTCTTTTTCTGTGAGTTCTCTAATCACTTTAGCAGGACTTCCCATGATGAGTGAGCGTGGTGGAAAAATCTTGTTTTTTGTAACAAGTGAACTCGCACCTACTATACTTTCTTTACCAATTACAGCACCATCTAAAATGGTCGCACTCATACCGATTAAACAAGCAGACTCGATAGTACAACCGTGAAGCATAACTCGGTGTCCTATGGTTACATCGTCTCCGATTATAGTAGGTGTTCCATCTCCGACTTTGTGTTTATCGCCACCTTTATGGTGGGTTACATGAACCATGCTTAAGTCTTGGATGCTAACACGGTCACCTATACTTATATAGTGAACATCACCACGAACAACTGCGCCAAACCAGATTGAACAATCTTCACCGCAAGTAACATCTCCAACTACATCCGCTGAGGGTGCTATCCATGTATTTTCCCCTAGTATTGGGAATGTATCTTTATATTTGTGTAACATTTAACTCTCCATAAACAGTCGTGCTGCAATTTGTTGTATTTCAGCTGCTGTCATTTTCTTTTTTGCTTTTGAAATTCGGTTTACATGGTCTTCAATAAATTTATGACTATTAATAGCCTTAGCATTTTCTTCTTTTACATTCGTGTATGTACCATTACTTTGTAATTCATGAGCGAGGGTATTGTCGGATAGTTGAAGTTGTAAGATTTGGATGATTTTATCGCGTGAGTCAGCATCTTTTATACCTGAGAGTAACTCAACTCTTCTGAGAAGATTCCTTGGCATCCAATCAGCAGATGAAATGTAGACCTGTGCTGCATCATTTTTAAAGTAAAAAACTCTCGGGTGTTCAAGGTATTTTCCTAAAATTGAGATGACTTTAATATTTTCACTCACACCTTTTATATTTGGTTTTAAACAACAAATACCGCGGACAATAAGTTCAACTTTCGTACCTGCTTGAGAAGCCTTGTATAAAGCACGAATTACATCCTCGTCAACTAAAGAATTTACTTTTGCAATGATATGCCCATCTTTTCCTTTTCGCATCTCATTTTGGATGAGTGAAAGAATTTTAGGTTTAATCTGTGCGGGAGCCATATACAACTCGTTGAGTTTACCCTTGTTACTAAAACCAGAGAGAAAATGAAAAAAGCGTGTTAAATCATTTGTAATTTCATCTTTAGAAGTCATGTAACTCATATCTGTGTAAATTTTTGCAGTTGCAGGGTTGTAGTTTCCTGTTCCGAGATGCGCGTACTGTTTAAGTTTTCCATTTTTCTTGCGTGTTATTAAAGCTGCTTTTGCATGTACTTTAAAACCTTTGATACCGTAAATAACATGTGCTCCGGCTTTTTCAAGTGCCTTAGCCCAGATGAGGTTGTTCTCTTCATCAAACCTAGCTTTTAGTTCAACCATTACAGTCACCTGTATTCCAGACTCCGAAGCATTCATAAGTGCTTGAACTATAGGAGAATTAGTACCAGAGCGGTAAAGCGTCATTTTAATAGACACTACATCTTTATCAGTAGATGCTGCTTGGATGAGTTGAACAACTGGCTCAAAACTTTCATAAGGATGGTAAAGTAAAACATCTTGTTTTTCTAAGGTTGTAAATATATCTTCACTACAATCAAATGGAGGTAGGTTCTTTGGTTTAAAAGGAGAAGAAAGAAGATGTGCAAAGTTTTTGTCGCCAACTATCTGCCACAAAGATGATAGGTTTAAAAAAAGTATGAAATCTATATATATCATCTTGGTAAACATTTGTATGCTGGTTGAAAAAATCTACGATCTCTTCATCTCCACGCGTTCCAACTTCAAGACGCACTATGGCACCTTTACGACGAAGTTTAAGACCCTCTTCAAGAATCTCCATAAAGTCATCGGCTTCTTCTTCTTCGATTTCCATATCTGCATTTCGAGTGATTCTAAAAGCAGAATACTTGATCAGTGAGTAACCTGGAAAAAAGATCTTCAACATGCTGTGCCACAAGTGTTTCAACAGGTACATAAGTGCCGTTTTCTAGTTTGATAAAACGCTCAATAACACGAGGAATACGAATGATACCATATCTCTCAACAGTAGGATTGTCATCATCACTAAGTTTCACAATAAGTCCAAAGCTTAAATTGTTGAGATGTGGAAAAGGATGCGTGGCATCTATGGCAATTGGAATAATAACAGGATAAATATTTTCTTTAAAGTATCTGTTGAGAGTATGCTTTTCGTGTTGTTTTACATCATTGTAAGACTTAATATGAAGACCTTCAACTTCAAGGTCCTTTAAAATATTTGTCATATAATGTTCAACAACTTGTTGTTCTTGATGAAGGTATTTTCTTACTTCTTTTAGTTGTTGTAAGGGTGTAAGTCTATCAGCCCCTGATACAATGATTCCAGCAGCAAAAAGCTTTTTAAGACCTGCTACACGAATCATGTAAAATTCATCTAAGTTTGTTCCATAAATTGCTAGAAATTTGAGGCGTTCTAAAAGTGGTAACGACTCATCTTGTACTTGTTTAAGAACACGCGTGTTAAATTGTAACCATGAAAGTTCACGGTTATTATAAAGGTTTGGATTTTTAAGATTTACTATCAAAGAGAGTCCTATAAGCTTTGTATTTGTATTAAGTTCAGGCACTTATTATATCAAATAAGTCATTACAGATTGGTTACCTAATGATTCCCGTCCCTTTATAGTTAGCAGAGTGATACACAGTCACCCCATTTTTACGAGCATAAAAGCGTAAAAGAAGATTCTGTACTGTTGGCTCTATAGAGGGAGCAAACCATGCATTGTTACTTGTGGCGATAATAAACTTTGCATCTCCCTCATAAAGTTCTTGACAGGTTGCCTCGTAACAGATAGCATTTCTAAACATCTCACCTTTTACAGTGAAATCTGTAGGGTTTTTTGCTTGCACAAAATCTGATTCGCCTGAGAAAAATGTATCGTTAATGATTTTTCTTGCAAAACTTGGAAGTGGAATGTACTCTCCAAATGGAACTAAAACCATTTTTTTAGCAGTAGTGTATTTCCCTTCATTAAATATATAGGTAACATTAAAATTCTTTCCATCTTCTTTAAGTAAACTCCCTGCGACAATAGTAATGTCGTGTGAGTATCGCTCTAAGGTGTTTAAAATCGTTGGGTATTTATTTAAAAACATTGGAAATACTGACTCTGGAAAAACGATGATGTCATATTTTTCTTTTTTTGCTTGTCCTATTTCTTTGTAGAGCATCTCTATAGTAGAAAGTCTGTTTGAGAGAAGCCATTTTTCATTTTGTTTGATGTCCGTTGCTATAAGTTTTATTTTTAAAGTACTTTCTTCTTGGAGTGGTGCTCCGTAATTAAAGGCAAAAAGTATAAAAATAAGAGGAATATACTTGAGTGATGGCTTTTGTATGTATGCAGGAAGGCTTAAGCCAAGAAGTACAAGCGTAAGCTGATACTTAAAGATGCCTATGTATGACTCTACAAAAATAAGTTCTATCTGTAGCCAGTTCCAGTCAAAGGGTTCAACAAAACTAAGTCCAAAGAGTAAAAGTGCTCGAATGTAGACTTTATTTGTAAGTACTAAAACACCAAAGAAGAGCATATAAATGATTCCAAAGCCAAAGGTAATAAAGGGCAGCATAAATCCTACACCTTGATACTCAAAGCTATAGCCAATCCAGTGAAACCAAAGTAGTCCTATAGCAAAACCAGCAATCAAAATAGCTCGCTTTGTGGCATAAAGAAAAAGAGCTAATGCGCTTAATGCAAAAAAAGTATTTAGAATTTTAATAGTAAATCCTAAATGTTCTGCATAAATGAAGTAACTAAAAAGCATGGAAATTAATATTCCACAAAGGAAATCATATTTTATATTTTTTTTTATCATAAAAGTATTATAGTAGATTTACTCCTTTATTAATATATTTCTTGTATAATCGCGACAATTTAATCAAGCAAAGGAATCCTCAATATGGAAATTATATCTCAACTTTTACCATTCGTATTTTTAATCGCAATTATGTACTTCGTAATTATTCGCCCACAACAAAAAGAGGCTAAATCTCGTCAAGCTATGATAGATGCTCTTACAAAAGGTGACAAAGTTATTACAAATGGTGGTTTTATCGTAACTATTCATAAGCTCGAAGATAACTTTTTAAGCGTTAAAATAAATGCTGATGTTACTGCAAAAATTACAAGAGATTCTATCGCGAAAAAGTACGAGGATGAAGCTTAATTATCGCATAGTCGTACTCGCCTTAGCGATAGTTTTTGGAGTGTTTTTCTCTTTACCTTCTTTAACGCAGATGGAAAATGGAAAAAAAGTAACACTAGGACTTGATCTGCAAGGTGGACTCCATATGCTTCTGGGTGTAAAAACCGAGGAAGCTACTAAAAGTAGAATTAAGTCTATTGCTGCAAGTATTAAACATTTTTCTGATCGTAAGGATATTTTAGTAGATGACTTACAGTTTAGCGAAACAAGTATTTCATTTGCACTTTTAGATGAAGACGATATAAAGCAAACTAAAGAGTTTATAGAATCTATAGAGGGTTTAAATATTTCTCTTAAGGGCGAGAGTTTTTCTCTAAGTTTAACCCAAGAAGAGATTATTCGCACAGAAAAAGAAGCAATCGATCAAGCAGTAGAGACTATACGAAATAGACTTGACCAATTTGGTTTAGCAGAGCCAATAGTTGCACGTCAAGGTGATGAAAAAATTCTTGTTCAACTCGCTGGAATTAAGACACAAGAAGAAGAACAACGCGCACGAGAGCTTATATCTCGCGCTGCAAAACTTGAACTTATGGCAGTGGATGAAGACAGAGCAGGACGCGTTTATACTATGAGCGAGGGAGATGCTAGAGAATACGGTGATGTAATTTTAGAAGATGCTAAAAATCCAGAAATCAAATACCTTGTGCGTGAAATTCCCATCTTAGATGGTGGAATGCTCACAGATGCGAACATGGGCTTTGATCAAAATAACCGACCACTTATTAACTTTAAGTTAAATGCTGAGGGTGCTGAGATTTTTGGTGATTTTACTGGGAAAAGCGTTGGAAAAAGACTTGCTGTTGTTCTTGATGGAAAAGTGTATTCCGACCCAGTTATCAACGAGCGAATCGGTGGTGGTTCAGGTCAGATTTCAGGTAACTATACTGTAATGGAAGCGAAAGATTTATCGATTGCTCTTCGTTCAGGTGCTTTACTTGCCCCTATCTACTTGATGGAAAAGCGTTCAGTTGGACCAAGTTTAGGTGCGGATTCAATTAAAGCAAGTATGATAGCTCTTATCGGTGGTTTTATTTTAGTTATCATTTTTATGCTTGTGTATTATCGTATGGCGGGTGTTATTGCTAACATTGCTCTTATTGCTAACTTGTTTATTATCTTAGCTGTTATGTCTCTTTTTGGAGCGACTTTAACACTTCCTGGTATGGCTGGTATCGTTCTAACTGTTGGTATGGCAGTGGACGCAAATGTTATTATTTCTGAGCGTATACGAGAACTTATATACGAGGGTAAATCAATGCATAAAGCTATAGAAGATGGTTATGCAAATGCAATGCGCGCGATTTTAGATGCCAACATTACGACGCTTATCGCAGCTGTTGTTTTATATGCTTATGGAACAGGTGCTATCAAAGGTTTCGCGATTACTATTAGTATAGGAATCCTTGCATCTATGCTTACGGCAATTTTAGGTACACATGGAATTTATCAGATGCTAGAAGATAGAATTCAAAAAAGTAAAAACAACCGTTTATGGTTTGGGATTAAAGGTTAATTATGGAATTTTTTAAATATACAAGAACCTTTAACTTTATGGGTAAATCAAAATTTGCCCTTGTATTTTCGATTATGCTTTTACTTGGCTCGTATGTACTCCTTGTTACAAAGGGTCTTAACTACGGTGTAGACTTTGCAGGTGGAACTATAGTTCAAGTCAAGTACGACACAGCCGCACCTATAAAGAAGATGCGAGATAAGTTAAAAGAAAATGAAATCTTTGCATCTGCATCTATAACAGAATTTGGTTCACCTGATGAGGTTGTTATTCGTATGAAAACAACTACTGGAAGTGTAACTGTAGATATCGGTGATATTACAAGAGAAGCACTTAAAGGCACGGGTAATTTTGAAATCCGTCGTGTGGATATCGTTGGACCAACCGTTGGAGCTGAACTTAAAGAAAAGGGGATTATGTCCCTTGTTTTAGCAATGCTTGGAATTTTAATCTATGTTGCATTTAGGTTTGAGTGGCGCTTTGCAGTAGCATCTATCATTGCACTTGTTCACGATGTCTCAATCGCACTTGGTGCGATAACACTTGTAGGACTCGATGTTAATCTTGATGTGCTTGCTGCATTACTTACGATTTTAGGTTACTCGCTTAATGATACGATTATCGTTTTTGATAGAATCCGTGAGGGTGTAACAAAGTCTAAAAAGACTGACTTAACAGATATTGTAAATGAGTCAGTAACACGAACTTTAGCGCGTACTACTCTGACATCATTAACAACTTTCTTTGTTGTATTTACGCTGTTTATGTTCGGTGGTGAGATTATTCACGCCTTTGCATTTACGCTTTTAGTCGGTGTTGTAATTGGAACATATTCATCAGTTTTTGTTGCTTCACCTATTTTGATTTGGTTTGGATTTGATGTGAGAAATTATCATGTTAAACTTGCAAACAAAGCAAAACGAGATGCAGATAAACAAAGAATGCGTGACCAGTATGAATCTGGGGTTATGTAGTAAAAACTACATAACTTACTGAGAACTTCGCAAAACTAAACTGGAACCATTAATGCTATTTTGGGAGTAAACAAAAACAAGAGAGAAGAATGACACTCCTAGATTATATTTCAAAAGTAACAAGCAACTTCAATGACAAACGTATAGTAAAAAAAACAGAAAATCTTTTTAAAAAAAATAGTTGAACACAAGACAATAAAGCTATGGACAATAAGTGACGACAAACAAGAGTTTGATAGAAGCAAGAATTTGATAAATAATAAATTAGAGTCAGTCCTAGATGATAAAAAAATCTCTCAAGCCCTAATCAAAAATAGTGTTGAAAAGCTAAATGGAAATAAACGACTCTATATATTTAGTGACCATTCAGATAGCAGGAAACCATATTCAAGTAAACTTGAAAATATAGGTAAAGTAAGATCATTAGATGGTGGAATAATCAATGGGTATACTATAATCGAAAAGATTTCCCCGTACCCTTGGGTCGGTAGGCAACGGTTCAAGAAACCATACAGTACAATATGGAAAGAGTGAACATATTTTTAAAAGTCATAATAAAACATTGTTGTTGTACCATTTAGTATTTCCAGCAAAATACAGAAGAAAAGTATTTAGCCAAGGTATCGAAGATACCTTGGCTAAATGTTTGTATCGAGATATCTGAAAGATATGAGATTAATTTTTTAGAGATAGGAAATGATGAAGACCATGTGCATTTTTTAGTGCAAAGTGTACCAAAAATGACAGTAACACGAATGGTGCAAATAATAAAAAGTATCACAGCAAGAGAAGTTTTTGCAAAACACCCTGAAGTGAAAAAACATCTCTGGGGTGGGAGTCTTTGGACAAGTGGTTTTTACGCAAATACTGTTGGGCAATTTGCAAATGAAGAAACCATAAGGAATTATGTTCGAGATCAAGGAAAGAAATATACAAAGGTGCATACTAGTACCACTCCCACAAACTAACCCAAAAAACTACTCACTCAAAGGCTTCCCTCTATAAGTCCATTTAAAGGGCTTTGCCATTGTTTCATTAAAATAATCTATAAAAGCTAATATCTTCTCTTTTAGATTTTCTTTAGATGTAAAGGTTCCTCTTGTAACTACTTTTTTCATTAAAATACCAAACCAAATCTCAATCTGATTTAGCCAAGAGCAATGTTTTGGAGTGTAATGGAAAACAACCTTGTGTTCATTATTCCAAAGATAATCTTCTCGTGTTTGCATAGACTTTAAAATACCTGATTTACCTTTTTCTCCTAAGTCTTGCTTATCACCAGAATATTTAGCAATCAAGCGTACTAAACTTTCTGATTTATGAGTATTGAGTTGATCTAACACAAAGTGATATTTTTGTAATTTGGATACTTTTCTATAGTATGTTCAATAAAGTTTGAGAAATCTTCTTCTGTTCTAGTATCACCACAGATACCATAGGCTTCACCTGTTGTGACATTGAATCCTGCTATTAGTGTTTGTGTACCATGTCTCTTATATTCAAACTCTCTAGCACATGGTTTACCTGCTGACATAGGTTTGTCTTCTGCAATTCTCTCTAATGCTTGTACACCTGTCATCTCATCAGTACTTATCGTAAGTTCATCTTCTTTTTAGCTGATATTGTGATAAACATCACATACATCATTAATTCGTTCATCTTTCTTCTCATCAGGTTTTTCATTTAGCCAATAGATACTTCGGTGTGGTTGTAATTTTGCTTTTTTAACCCAACTTCATCATTTTCCAAGCAGAAATCCACTAAACCCTCAAATTTGACAATTCTTTTGGATATTAAACCACTTGTTTTAGGGAAATCACCTTTCAAATATACTAATGTGGTGCCCGAATATAATATTATTTAAGTTTATATTAATGCTTAATTTGCTACAATCTTCGCATGTACATAATTAAAACAATCTCTAAGAGCAAAAAGACTCAACTCAGAACTATTACACTTATAGATTAATGGAATCCATAAGAGTTGGTAAAAGGTGAAGAAAAGAACTCTCCTTAATTTAGGAAGTGATTTTAATGTAGAACAAGAAGATTGGGCTACTTTATCCAAAAGAGTAGATGAGATTATCAAACAGGCTCCAAGTCTGTTTACACTAGATAAAGATTTAGAAACAATCGCACAACACTATGCTCTAAAAATCATATCAGCACAAGCAGTAGTAGATACAACTCTTAATGATGAAGATAGATACAAAGAGATAGATACAACTACAATAAAAAATAGTGATATAAAAGATATAGGTATAGAGAATATACTTTATGAAACAATCAAAGAGTTAAAACTAGATGCTAAACTAAAAGAGTTAGGTTTTACAAATATTCAATACAATAGTGCTATAGGCACTCTAATAGCAAAGATTGCTAATCCTAGTAGTGAAGCTAAAGCTTATGATTACTTATGTAATACAAGTGCTATTAATGAGCTTATAGGGTGTGATTATAATAAGATATCTTCTAATAGTATCTATAGAATATCCGATAAGCTTTTAGCTCATAAAGATGACTTAGAAAAGCATCTATATACTACCCAAAAAGCAATATTTGAGTATGATGAAACAATAACTCTTTATGACCTTACTAACACATACTTTGAAGGTGGTGTTGAGGGAGTAGAGAAAGCTAAAGAGGAAGAAGTAAGGAAAAAGAAGTGATGCTAAAATCATTACTCTAGCAGTAATGCTTGATAGTAGTGGGTTTGTAAGAAAGAGTGAGATATTTGATGGGAATATTGGTGAAGCCACAACATTTAAAGAGATGTTAGATAAATTGAAAGTTCCTCAAAAGAAAAAAACCTTTTATCCTCTCATAAATCATTATTGATTATGGATGCTGGTATAGCATCGCAGGAGAATATTGATTATCTTATTGAGAATAGCTATGAATACCTAGTTGTCAGCAGAAAACGCAATAAACAGTTTGATGAAGAGAAATCAACTCCTGTAAAATTAGATAAAAATGACAATGCTATAGTAAGAGCTATGAAGGTTGTCAATGAAGAAACTAAAGAGACTGAGTTATTTACTGATGTTACGATAATCTAAATTATAAAATTCTTAAGAATGCTACAATTTCACGCAACCATCAATTCCCCAACTTTTGCATAAGCTACTTTTAGAGCCTCAAGATAGATTTTTTCCTTAATAGCAAAGTGATTCATTTTATAATTTAAGCGAAGTTTTTCTAGTTTGATAAAACCACGTACTGCTAAGTGTATATGATTCCTTTGTGATGTTTCAACTTTTGTAGGAGAATGTTCTATTTTGAGGTTTTGCTTGAGTGATTTGTGATATTCCTCTACTTTCCACCGTCTTTTGTAGATTTTGAGTACTTCATTGAAAGATAAGTCTATATCATTTGTAACAAGATACAGATAAATAGATTCGCCATCATCGCCGTTTTTGACAACTTGCTTGATAAGTCTTAGAGGTTTCTTATAACCTTCAAGATATACCAAACGGCTACTACCACCCTCTATATCTATGCTTGAGATATTAACATATTTTCCATTATTTCTTTCTTCTAAAGTGAATGCTACTTTTCTATTACTTTTTATTGGACATACAAATTTCTTTTTGAGTTCTTCTTCTATAAACACCAAGTTCTTGGTGCTTGCAAACCATTTATCAAAGAGTATATATTTGAATTTGACTTCATTATGATAGTATAAAATATTTAGTTTGTCTTGCATTATTTCATTTTTTGTGTAGAGAGATTTCTTCACATGTTTTTGATATTCCTCATTCCATATCTCTTCTGTCTTTGTGATAATCTCATATCCCAAAGGTATAGATATACCACTAGCATCTGTATAATGAAAATTTAGCATCAAGATGCCTTTCTCCATTCTTTGGGATACATGATCATAGTGCCAGCAAACAATATCATTTATGTTTGTCTATGGCTTATGCATAAGCATATCATCTATTATAATGCAACCGCTATCTTCATTTTCATAAGTTCTTAAAAATGGTTTTATTGATTTCCACAATCGCTTGTCGTCATCGAGAGAGTTATTTAGTAATAAATGTTTAGTAAAGACATCGTGGCTCTTACCTGTAATCTTTGAAAGCTTGGTCATCTCTATTTTTCCAAATGAACTTAGTGTGAAATTGATGTATATATCTTGTAGTTGCTGCATGCCTTAGTTAAGCACTTTTAGTGCCTATAAAATTTTCAATGTTACTTTTTGTAAATTTATGAATTTTGATTATCGTAACATCAGTTATTTATACACTCTACTGCTAGAGAGGCTAAAGAGGAAGCTATGCAAAAAAGAGTACAAACTCTTTTTATAGAGAAGCTACAATATTTAAAAGATGGACTCTCTCTCAAAAGAAGAACTAAGGCTTATGATAAGGTGATAGAGACCATAGGAAGGCTCAAAGAGAAATATCCATCTATATCTCAATACTATTCAACTACTGTCACTAAAGACCCAGATAGCGATAATGCAATAGATATAACTTGGAGTGAGAAGAAGACACTTGATAATAAAAGTGCTATTAATGGTATCTATTGTCTTAGAACCAATAACCAAACAATGGATGAGAAGACTCTATGGAAAACATATACAACACTTACTGATTTAGAATCAGTATTTAAGAGTTTAAAGTCTGAATTAGGATTAAGACCTATATTTCATCAAACACAGACTAGAGTAGATGGGCATCTCTTTATTACTCTTTTAGCTTATAGTATTATCCATACAATAAGGTACAAACTTAAACAAAAAGGTATTCACTATAGTTGGGATACGATAAGGCATATTCTGAGAAATCAAAAAAGGATTACTACCAGTATGAAGTGTAAAGATGGCTCAACACTCTATATACGACAAAGTTCAGAATTAAATGAGAAGCAAAAAGAGATTTATGATGCACTTGAGATTAAATACGGAGCAGGAGATGTTACTAAAACTTTTATAGAATAATATAGATGTGGTACAGGTAAAATATTTTAAAAGGCTTTAAAGCCCTGAATATAGGTCTTTTTTAATTTTGGATGATGAAGTTGGGTTAAATTTTCTTTTGTTACTTCATCTGCGAGCATACTATAACCTTTATATCTCTAATATTTTAATAAAAGCATCGGCCATCACGGTATAGCCCTTTGCATTTGGATGGACATAGTCACTTTTTAAAGATCTACTTTGTGCAATGCTTGTTAATACTTCTTTTTTCATAAAGAACACCTGTTGCATCTGCCACCTCTGCGTAAACCTCATTCACCCCAAAACCAAAAATGTCAAAGTTAGGAACACCTACAAGTAATACTTTTACCCCACTTTGTTTTATAAGTTGTATCATTTGAATTAAATTCTCTTTGAGTAAAACAGAAGAAGAGTTTTGTAAAATATCATTACCGCCATGGCAAAGAATTACTAAGTCTGGTTTATGCTCTAGTAGCTGTGGTAGACGAAGTAAACCTTCAGATGAAAGTTCTCCATTGACACCCGCATTTATGATTTTCAGACCTGTCTTTTTTTGCATTATTTTTGGATAACTAAAGTCATTATCAGCTCCAAAACCATATGTTAAGCTATCTCCAAACGCAAGTATCACACTGTTCTCCTTGAGTAGAATATCTTTTGAGTCTTTAGTATTTTCTTTCATAAGAACTAAAATCACAATGATTATTAATGTTAAAATAGCTAGAAGTGTTATTTTATTCATTTACTTTCTATTTTCAATCGCTGTTTATACATTTGATTTTCCTGCATTTATACCTTTATATTAGTAATTTTTAAAAACACTTCATCCAATCCATTTGTAACTTTAAGCGCACTATCAACAGCTTCAAGATCTTTCACAATTTGTACAGAGACTACTGTTATGGCATCAAGCTGAGCGTGAAGTGTATCGATATCCTTGGACTGCTCTTCTAAAGCTTCGATATCAAAAGTCTCTAACAAATCAGCTAACGCTTCATGTTTCATCATCATTGCAGAATGTTCTCGTCCTAATTTTGTAGTATCTAAATATTCTTTTATCTTTTTATATGTATTTTCGAGTGAGTCGTATAATGTATTGTCTATTGCCATTGTGTTTTCCTTTTTTAAACGAATTGTAGCAAAAATTAAAGTACACTATGAAATGAATAAAATAAATATTGATAAAGCTATTGATGCATTTATACGCCCTACTGTTTTTACTGGGGTTAAACCTCTTTTACTTGTTGCCGAGGAGTTAGTCACGCAGAAAAAACTTGGCGATATTGTTGAAGCTGTCTGGTTTAGCATCGATTCAACTGAAGCCTTTACTTATATATCTAAGTTTGCTGTTAAGGGGAAAATATTTCTTAAAAAATATTATACTCAAGATGAGATGCAAGCATTTCGGGGAAGAGTAGCCCTAGCTCAAAAAGCTAATTTAGAAAAACTTGTACAACATAGAAGCTTACTTCAAGAGATTAAAGAACTTAAAAGTAAAAGAAGTGCCTTGCTTGATGAAGTGAATCGAGGTTTTGATAGTGTTTTAGATTTATATTTACAAAGAGAAGAATTATACCTCTTTAAAAAAAGCGATGCTGCTTTAGAAAAGGACTTTTTTACAAGCTTTGACATAGACGACCCCTATAAAGTTATAGAAATATCCCCTCAACTAGAATTTCAACTACGACATCCAAAAACAGCTAAAATATATAAGTATTCATCTAGTGAGCAGTTTTATGGTTACTTTCATGGCTCTCTCGCAGAAATCACAGGCTTAAGACTCAAAAGTCAAAGTTATTTCAAAAACATAGAATCTCTTCAAGATGATGCAAAAACAATGATGAAATCTATCGACTGGCTAGATTTAGAAGATTCTCGTATTCAAAATATTTTAAAGACACTTCCACAGTACCCTTTTGAAGAGTATTTTAAATATGTAAAAAAAGAAGATGTAAGAAAACTCAATGTACCTGAAGAAACAGTCAATAAACTCAAAAACTTAATCTTAAAACATATGCCAGAAAATGATACACCTTTAGGAATGCACTACATTCTCATAGATAAATTACTGTATCTTTTTCATGCCATCATCCCACGAACCGAGGCACTTAAAGCCTTAGAGTCTTGCGATATTATTTACGAGCCTCCAGCTATGATACTCGGATTTGAGGGCAGCCATCACTCAGCGCCTAAGTATTTAGTCCCTATTTCTCATGTTGTAAATGCTTACCAGCAGTTTCCTGCTTTTGTAGATGCTTGTGAAAATACTACTGATTAAATCCATTTTTTAATATCTTTTCAAAGGCATCTGCCGGTACAGGTTTAGAATAAAAATAGCCTTGAATATTTTCACATCCACTTG
This sequence comes from Sulfurimonas sp., assembly GCA_030949825.1. GTDB lineage: Bacteria > Campylobacterota > Campylobacteria > Campylobacterales > Sulfurimonadaceae > Sulfurimonas. Next base: position 6,735 of record JAUZSC010000040.1, on the reverse strand, counting down.
CAACTAAAAAGTGCTTCCATACCTACAACCTTATTCGTAGCTATAAATGAAGCAATACCCATACTTCCATAAAGTTATAAAGATACGCCCGTTTAAACTCAATGATTTTTGGACTCAGACCTAATGGCTTGTTAATAATTAAGTCCACTGTAATCGCATAAATCCACGCAATAGCCACATTTGAGTACAGTCCAAGGATTTTCTCCAAAGCATCAAAGAGACCAAGTTCCATAAGGACTAAAGCTATAGCAATGTTAACCCAACTTCATCATTTTCCAAGCAGAAATCCACTAAATCCTCAAATTTGACAATTCTTTTGGACATTAAAGCACTTGTTTTAGGGAAATCACCTTTCAAATATACTAATGTGGTACCCGAATATAATATTTTTTAAGTTTATATTAATGCTTAATTTGCTACAATCTTCGCATGTACATAATTAAAACAATCTCTAAGAGCAAAAAAGACTCAACTCAGAACTATTACACTTATAGATTAATGGAATCCATAAGAGTTGGTAAAAAGGTGAAGAAAAGAACTCTCCTTAATTTAGGAAGTGATTTTAATGTAGAACAAGAAGATTGGGCTACTTTATCCAAAAGAGTAGATGAGATTATCAAACAGGCTCCAAGTCTGTTTACACTAGGAGTCTGTCGGTCTCCTAAAATCTAAATTCAACTAAATGTACTTCCAAACTGAAAAAAAATACCTAATAAGTCTAAATTTCAGTATAGTTTACACTTTAATCATCATTGCAACGCTATTCTTAACTCCTTTTATCCTCTAATAGTATGTAACCTCTTCAAGTTATATGCTATACAGAGTAAACTCCATTCACCTTTTGCTTTTTCAAAGCCTCTAAGCATGAACTGTCTAAACCCCATTACATGTTTCATAATACCAAATACAGGTTCAACAGTACTTTTACGCTCTGCATAAATTTGTTTACCTTCTTTGGTTTGAAGTCGATGCTTCATCCTTTCCACTGAAGTAGGATTGTCCGGCAGTGGTTCTTCTGCTTTGAACCTTTCTTCAAGTGGTTGATTATGTGAATCTTTACCGAAAGAAATATAGGGTGTGATCTTAGTATTTTCACATTGAAGAATGTTATGCTCACTAAAGTAACCAGCATCAGCTAAGAATGAAGATGGTTTAAGCTCAGGGTTTTCTTTAAACCATTTAAGCGTTGGGGTGACTTCTTGTTTATCGTTTGCGTTTTGAGTGACATGCTTGTGTACAATCAATCTTGAATCGTGTTCTACTGATGCTTGCGCATTGTAGCACTGTTCAAACCCACCACCAGATGTTTTCATAATACGAGATTCACTATCAGTGAGATTTATTTGATCCTTAGGTAATGGAGTAGCTGTGGGAGGCTTTGGAGTTCTTCCTTTTGGTTTCTTACCCGTTGTACTCTCTTTGGCTTTCCTCTTATCCATCTTTTCTTGATACTCGGCATTCTCTTTTTCATAACGCTCTTTGGCTCTTAGCTCTATTTGTAACTTAGCTTCTTTAATTACTTTAAGGCGATCTTCCCTTCGTAGTAACTCATCAGGAATATTCATACCATCATCAGGTTTCTCATTATCTGCTTCTTGTGCTTTTTCATGAGGGTTGCTACTTCTGCTTCAAGTTGTTTTTGCAGTTTTTCTATATATGCATAACTGAGAGCCTTATGTTTAGAAGCATTCGCTTTAATCTTTGTCCCATCAAGACTTACTTTACCTACTTTGAGAACTCCTGATTCTTTAGCAATCATCAAGATTTGAACAAAGAGAGATTCTAGTTCAACAAGGAATCGTTTACGAAAGTTAGCAACTGTATCATGGTCTGGATGGGTATTAGCAGCAATATAGCGAAAAGCAATAGAATCATAGGTGGCTCTCTCTATCTTTCTACTTGAGAATGTTCCTGTTGCGTAGCCATAAAATAGTAGTGATAATAATACTTCAGGATTATAAGCTTTAGAGCCACCTTGTCCACCATACCCTTTATGAATATTTGATAAATCTAACTCTTTGACTATCTCTACAATAAAACGAGCTAAATGCTCTTTAGGTAACCACTCATCTATACTTGGTGGTAATAAATATGCTTGTTGTCTGTTTGAACTAAGGTAATCTCTTGCCATGTATAAATCTTTTTTTGTTGTATTTATTAGTTCTTATTTTAGCATTTTATTGCTTTTTATTTGATGAGTGGAGTCCGACAGACTCCTAGATAAAGATTTAGAAACAATCGCACAACACTATGCTCTAAAAATCATATCAGCACAAGCAGTAGTAGATACAACTCTTAATGATGAAGATAGATACAAAGAGATAGATACAACTACAATAAAAAATAGTGATATAAAAGATATAGGTATAGAGAATATACTTTATGAAACAATCAAAGAGTTAAAACTAGATGCTAAACTAAAAGAGTTAGGTTTTACAAATATTCAATACAATAGTGCAATAGGCACTCTAATAGCAAAGATTGCTAATCCTAGTAGTGAAGCTAAAGCTTATGATTACTTATGTAATACAAGTGCTATTAATGAGCTTATAGGGTGTGATTATAATAAGATATCTTCTAATAGTATCTATAGAATATCCGATAAGCTTTTAGCTCATAAAGATGACTTAGAAAAGCATCTATATACTACCCAAAAAGCAATATTTGAGTATGATGAAACAATAACTCTTTATGACCTTACTAACACATACTTTGAAGGTGGTGTTGAGGGAGTAGAGAAAGCTAAAAGAGGAAGAAGTAAGGAAAAAGAAGTGATGCTAAAATCATTACTCTAGCAGTAATGCTTGATAGTAGTGGGTTTGTAAGAAAGAGTGAGATATTTGATGGGAATATTGGTGAAGCCACAACATTTAAAGAGATGTTAGATAAATTGAAAGTTCCTCAAAAGAAAAAAACCTTTTATCCTCTCATAAATCATTATTGATTATGGATGCTGGTATAGCATCGCAGGAGAATATTGATTATCTTATTGAGAATAGCTATGAATACCTAGTTGTCAGCAGAAAACGCAATAAGTGCCTAACCAAAATTAATGACATAAAACTGGATTGAAAAATGCTTAGAGAAATATATGAGATATATAAGCCTAAAACAAGAAGTAATACAGCAATTACAAGAAGTTATAAAAACAAATAAAAACATAAGAGTAGAATGAGAGCTCAAGCACTTCTATTGAGTAATCAAGGGAAAAAAAGTTCAAGAAATAGTAGAAATAATTGGATATTCACAAAGAACACTCTATCGGTGGTTTGATAGATTTAATCAAGATAATATAAGTACAGTTCATGAGTTGGCAGGTAGAGGGAGAAAGCCTAAATTAACAATAGCTAAACATGAGTCTTCAATCAAGATGTATATAAAAAACTATAATGTAAATGAGATTCTATTAGCCTTAGAAAAAGAGTTCACTACTCTTGAAGTAAGCAAACGAACTTTAAAAAGATTTTTAGAAAGATTGGTCTTAGCTATAAGAGAGCTAAAAAGGTCATTATGAAAAATAGTAAATGGAAAAACTATTTCGATAAGTTTATTCAGCTTAAAATGCTTAGAGAATGGGTAAAAGAAGGACTTTGTGAACTCTCCTTTTATGATGAAAGTGGTTTTTCACTTAATTCAAATATTCCGTATAGATGGTCGGCAGTTGGGACACCTGCACTTATCCCATCAATAAGATTTACAAAAAGAATTAATGTACTTGGATTTCTTAATACAGATAAAAAAAGTGTATTTTATAAAATGCTTACTGGAAAAGTTGATACTGATGTTGTTATAGGTTTTTTTGATGAATTTGCTAAACAAATTAAAAAAACAACTATCTGTGTATTAGATAACGCCTCAACTCACACTAGTAAAAAGTTTAAAGCTAAGCTTCAAGAATGGAAAGAGTTGGGATTACATATATTATACTTGCCACCTTACTCCCCAGAGCTAAATCCTATTGAGATGCTCTGGAGAGAAATGAAATATACATGGACGGATTTGAATGCTATGGACTCATTTGATAACTTTCATGAGCACATTAAAAAAATGCTTGATGGCTTCGGTTCAGAATATGACATTAATTTTGGTTAGGCACTTAAACAGTTTGATGAAGAGAAATCAACTCCTGTAAAATTAGATAAAAATGACAATGCTATAGTAAGAGCTATGAAGGTTGTCAATGAAGAAACTAAAGAGACTGAGTTATTTATACACTCTACTGCTAGAGAGGCTAAAGAGGAAGCTATGCAAAAAAGAGTACAAACTCTTTTTATAGAGAAGCTACAATATTTAAAAGATGGACTCTCTCTCAAAAGAAGAACTAAGGCTTATGATAAGGTGATAGAGACCATAGGAAGGCTCAAAGAGAAATATCCATCTATATCTCAATACTATTCAACTACTGTCACTAAAGACCCAGATAGCGATAATGCAATAGATATAACTTGGAGTGAGAAGAAGACACTTGATAATAAAAGTGCTATTAATGGTATCTATTGTCTTAGAACCAATAACCAAACAATGGATGAGAAGACTCTATGGAAAACATATACAACACTTACTGACTGATGTTACGATAATCAAAATTCATAAATTTACAAAAAGTAACATTGAAAATTTTATAGGCACTAAAAGTGCTTAACCCAACTTCATCATCTAAAATTAAAAAAGACCTATATTCGGGGCTTTAAAGCCTTTTAAAATATTTTACCTGTACCACATCTATATTATTCTATAAAAGTTTTAGTAACATCTCCTGCTCCGTATTTAATCTCAAGTGCATCATAAATCTCTTTTTGCTTCTCATTTAATTCTGAACTTTGTCGTATATAGAGTGTTGAGCCATCTTTACACTTCATACTGGTAGTAATCCTTTTTGATTTCTCAGAATATGCCTTATCGTATCCCAACTATAGTGAATACCTTTTTGTTTAAGTTTGTACCTTATTGTATGGATAATACTATAAGCTAAAAGAGTAATAAAGAGATGCCCATCTACTCTAGTCTGTGTTTGATGAAATATAGGTCTTAATCCTAATTCAGACTTTAAACTCTTAAATACTGATTCTAAATCAGTAAGTGTTGTATATGTTTTCCATAGAGTCTTCTCATCCATTGTTTGGTTATTGGTTCTAAGACAATAGATACCATTAATAGCACTTTTATTATCAAGTGTCTTCTTCTCACTCCAAGTTATATCTATTGCATTATCGCTATCTGGGTCTTTAGTGACAGTAGTTGAATAGTATTGAGATATAGATGGATATTTCTCTTTGAGCCTTCCTATGGTCTCTATCACCTTATCATAAGCCTTAGTTCTTCTTTTGAGAGAGAGTCCATCTTTTAAATATTGTAGCTTCTCTATAAAAGAGTTTGTACTCTTTTTGCATAGCTTCCTCTTTAGCCTCTCTAGCAGTAGAGTGTATAAATAACTCAGTCTCTTTAGTTTCTTCATTGACAACCTTCATAGCTCTTACTATAGCATTGTCATTTTTATCTAATTTTACAGGAGTTGATTTCTCTTCATCAAACTGTTTATTGCGTTTTCTGCTGACAACTAGGTATTCATAGCTATTCTCAATAAGATAATCAATATTCTCCTGCGATGCTATACCAGCATCCATAATCAATAATGATTTATGAGAGGATAAAAGGTTTTTTTCTTTTTGAGGAACTTTCAATTTATCTAACATCTCTTTAAATGTTGTGGCTTCACCAATATTCCCATCAAATATCTCACTCTTTCTTACAAACCCACTACTATCAAGCATTACTGCTAGAGTAATGATTTTAGCATCACTTCTTTTTCCTTACTTCTTCCTCTTTTAGCTTTCTCTACTCCCTCAACACCACCTTCAAAGTATGTGTTAGTAAGGTCATAAAGAGTTATTGTTTCATCATACTCAAATATTGCTTTTTGGGTAGTATATAGATGCTTTTCTAAGTCATCTTTATGAGCTAAAAGCTTATCGGATATTCTATAGATACTATTAGAAGATATCTTATTATAATCACACCCTATAAGCTCATTAATAGCACTTGTATTACATAAGTAATCATAAGCTTTAGCTTCACTACTAGGATTAGCAATCTTTGCTATTAGAGTGCCTATAGCACTATTGTATTGAATATTTGTAAAACCTAACTCTTTTAGTTTAGCATCTAGTTTTAACTCTTTGATTGTTTCATAAAGTATATTCTCTATACCTATATCTTTTATATCACTATTTTTTATTGTAGTTGTATCTATCTCTTTGTATCTATCTTCATCATTAAGAGTTGTATCTACTACTGCTTGTGCTGATATGATTTTTAGAGCATAGTGTTGTGCGATTGTTTCTAAATCTTTATCTAGTGTAAACAGACTTGGAGCCTGTTTGATAATCTCATCTACTCTTTTGGATAAAGTAGCCCAATCTTCTTGTTCTACATTAAAATCACTTCCTAAATTAAGGAGAGTTCTTTTCTTCACCTTTTTACCAACTCTTATGGATTCCATTAATCTATAAGTGTAATAGTTCTGAGTTGAGTCTTTTTGCTCTTAGAGATTGTTTTAATTATGTACATGCGAAGATTGTAGCAAATTAAGCATTAATATAAACTTAAATAATATTATATTCGGGTACCACATTAGTATATTTGAAAGGTGATTTCCCTAAAACAAGTGGTTTAATATCCAAAAGAATTGTCAAATTTGAGGGTTTAGTGGATTTCTGCTTGGAAAATGATGAAGTT
>JAUZSC010000039.1 GCA_030949825.1 Sulfurimonas sp. | reverse complement strand
AATGAGTGTGCCAAGCAAAGCTAAGGCAATCAAGCTGGACAATCCAGCTCAGGTAAAGATTAGCCATCAGCCTGAAACCAAACTACACATATTAGGCGGTAACAAATAATATGAAGCTGTAGTAAGGGCAGTCTATCAGCCACAATGCTTCGGCGTGAAGGTGTTGAGCCCCGTAATATTTATCGTCACACCTGACCAAAGTCTTCATTTACTGGAAGTCAGCATTTGTATAAGCTGAAATTAAAAAGTGTTTTTCTAGTTTTTAACACTAGCCCAATAAAAGAAGAAAAGGTTAGCTTATACAAGAGGTGTCGGGGTCTAAGTCCGTAGCGGGTAGATGAATTGATTGTTTTGGAACTTGGGAGAGCCTTGTGATTTCTGAATGTTATGCCTAGAGCCGAAGAGGTTAGGGTGTAATTTCACAAGGCAGTCGGATTAATCCATAGTAGAGGTGTAAATAGGGTAATGCCTATTGAGGTTGAAATAAACCACTCGAAGGGATTAACAATTTAATGTAAGGAGGTAACTTAACAATGTCAAACTCGGAGTTGAATAACACTTTGTATAAATTATCTTCTCTATCAAAGTGTGCGAAAGAGAATAAAACATTTCAGTTTGAGAGCTTAGCTCATCATCTAAATGTAGAGTTCCTAAAAGATTGCTACAACAACCTTGCTAGAAACAAGGCAGTAGGAATAGATAAAGTAAGCTGGCAAGATTATAATAGTAATTTGGATGAAAATCTGAGAAAGCTAGTGCAAAGATTGAAAAATAAATCTTTTAGACCACTTCCTGCAAAAAGAGTGTATATCCCTAAAGGGAATGGTGAAACAAGACCCTTAGGAATTTCAACTATTGAAAATAAGATAGTAGAGAGTGGTATATCACAAATATTGCAAAGTATCTATGAGATGGACTTTTAGATTGCTCTTATGGTTTTAGACCAAAAAGAAATACACATCAAGCACTTAACCAAATAGATACAACTATTATGAGTAAACCTGTAAATCATATTGTAGAAGCAGACATCAAAGGTTTCTTTGATAATGTAAACCACAATATGTTGATAGAGTTCCTAAATATTAGAATAAAAGACAGTAGTTTGATATTTCTAATAAAGAGATTTCTAAAAGCAGGATATATTGATGATAATCTACTTATTAAAACAGATGTAGGTACTCCTCAAGGAAGTATCTTAAGTCCACTATTAGCTAATATATTTTTGCACTATGTTTTAGATACTTGGTTTGAAAAAGAGGTAAAAACACATATCAGAGGATACTGCGAACTTGTTCGCTACGCCGATGATTTCGTATGCTTAGTTCAATATAAAGATGATGCTAATAAAATAGTATCAGCACTATACAAACGATTTAACAAATATGGATTAACGCTACATCCTGATAAAACAAGAGTCTTCTCGTTTGGTAGATTTGAAAGAGGTAACTCTCAAAATCAAAATCGTAAAGCCAATACATTTGACTTTTTAGGTTTTACTCACTTTAGTGATAAAACAAGAAAAGGATACTTTAAAGTAGGGCGAAAAACAGCAATGAAGAAATTTAGAGCTAAAATAAAAGAGTTGAATATTTGGTTAAAACAGATAAGAAACTTAGTCCCTACAAAAGAGTGGTGGAAAATACTACAAGCTAAACTAAGAGGACACTTTCAATACTATGGAGTAAGTGGAAACTTCCCATCTATTAAAAGGTATTACTCTTTAGCTTTAAAAATGGTTCATAAATGGTTAAATCGTAGAAGCCAGAAGAAAAGTATGAGTTGGAGTAAATTATATAATTACTTAACTCTATACCCACTTCCACAACCAAGTATAAAACATAATTTCTACACTTTATCTCATGAGTTTGTGAGTTAAATTGAAGAGCCGTATGAGGGAAATCTTCAAGTACGGTTCTGTGAGGGGCATTCTGCACCTCCGAAATATTAAATTAAATAAAAAGGAGGGTGGCGATGTCTACTCTACTTAAAGAAATAGCACAAACAATAGTCGATTTGATTTTTGATTGGGGATATTTAGGAATATTTTTACTTATGGCAATAGAGAGCTCATTTATACCTTTTCCAAGTGAAATAGTCTTAATTCCTGCGGGTTTCCTAGCTTCACAAGGTGAAATGAATTTAGAAATGATTATGGTATCGGCACTTGCTGGCTCTATGCTTGGGGCATTTATAAATTATTTTTTAGCACTACTTTTAGGACGGAAGATTCTTATGCGCTATGGAAAATACTTTTTTATTAGCCAATCGAGTATGGAAAAAATGGATAATTATTTTTCTAAGCATGGGGCTATTTCTACTTTTATAGGACGACTCATTCCAGGTATTCGTCAGCTTATATCAATTCCAGCAGGTTTATCAAAAATGAATTTAGCAGTTTTCTCCACATATACTGCTCTGGGTGCTGGCATCTGGGCTTTAATCTTAGTAATGCTGGGATACTTTATAGGTGAAAATCAAGAGATGATTGATACTTACTTAAAACAGATAACTATAATTGTTTTAGTAATATTAATTTTACTAGGAATTGGGTACACTTACAAACAAAAAGCAAAGAAAAAATTATAAGGATTTAAATGTTAGAATTTATGAATTTACCTGGCTTCTTTGGAACGCGAGCGCCACTTTTTATGGATATAGTAAGTCTTATCGTCGCGTTCTTACCATTGCTCATGTTAGTAGTTATTGGTTTAGCAAAAAAAGAGAAGTACCATATGCATGCACTTTTTCAAGGTATACTTTATGTCTTCTCTGTATTGGTAATAACATTTTTTGAAATTGGTGTTCGTTTTGTCGGTGGATTTAAAAGTTTTATGGAAGGAAGCGGAGTAGGGCATGATTATGCTTTTATTGTTTTAATCTTTCATATAATGGTTTCTGTCATGACTTTAATCATTTGGACAACAACACTCGTGATGTCAAGAAAACAACTCCAACTTGGAAAACATAAACGCGCTGGATGGTTAACATTCGCAGGGGTAACAGCGACTATGCTTACTGGTATGTGGGTCTACTTCCTACTATTTGTATATTAAAGGAAAAAATTGATGAGTGTGCCAAGCAAAGCTAAGGCAATCAAGCTGGACAATCCAGCTCAGGTAAAGATTAGCCATCAGCCTGAAACCAAACTACACATATTAGGCGGTAACAAATAATATGAAGCTGTAGTAAGGGCAGTCTATCAGCCACAATGCTTCGGCGTGAAGGTGTTGAGCCCCGTAATATTTATCGTCACACCTGACCAAAGTCTTCATTTACTGGAAGTCAGCATTTATATAAGCGAAATTAAAAAGTGTTTTTCTAGTTTTTAACACTAGCCCAATAAAAGAAGAAAAGGTTAGCTTATACAAGAGGTGTCGGGGTCTAAGTCCGTAGCGGGTAGATGAATTGATTGTTTTGGAACTTGGGAGAGCCTTGTGATTTCTGAATGTTATGCCTAGAGCCGAAGAGGTTAGGGTGTAATTTCACAAGGCAGTCGGATTAATCCATAGTAGAGGTGTAAATAGGGTAATGCCTATTGAGGTTGAAATAAACCACTCGAAGGGATTAACAATTTAATGTAAGGAGGTAACTTAACAATGTCAAACTCGGAGTTGAATAACACTTTGTATAAATTATCTTCTCTATCAAAGTGTGCGAAAGAGAATAAAACATTTCAGTTTGAGAGCTTAGCTCATCATCTAAATGTAGAGTTCCTAAAAGATTGCTACAACAACCTTGCTAGAAACAAGGCAGTAGGAATAGATAAAGTAAGCTGGCAAGATTATAATAGTAATTTGGATGAAAATCTGAGAAGCTAGTGCAAAGATTGAAAAATAAATCTTTTAGACCACTTCCTGCAAAAGAGTGTATATCCCTAAAGGGAATGGTGAAACAAGACCCTTAGGAATTTCAACTATTGAAAATAAGATAGTAGAGAGTGGTATATCACAAATATTGCAAAGTATCTATGAGATGGACTTTTAGATTGCTCTTATGGTTTTAGACCAAAAAGAAATACACATCAAGCACTTAACCAAATAGATACAACTATTATGAGTAAACCTGTAAATCATATTGTAGAAGCAGACATCAAAGGTTTCTTTGATAATGTAAACCACAATATGTTGATAGAGTTCCTAAATATTAGAATAAAAGACAGTAGTTTGATATTTCTAATAAAGAGATTTCTAAAAGCAGGATATATTGATGATAATCTACTTATTAAAACAGATGTAGGTACTCCTCAAGGAAGTATCTTAAGTCCACTATTAGCTAATATATTTTTGCACTATGTTTTAGATACTTGGTTTGAAAAAGAGGTAAAAACACATATCAGAGGATACTGCGAACTTGTTCGCTACGCCGATGATTTCGTATGCTTAGTTCAATATAAAGATGATGCTAATAAAATAGTATCAGCACTATACAAACGATTTAACAAATATGGATTAACGCTACATCCTGATAAAACAAGAGTCTTCTCGTTTGGTAGATTTGAAAGAGGTAACTCTCAAAATCAAAATCGTAAAGCCAATACATTTGACTTTTTAGGTTTTACTCACTTTAGTGATAAAACAAGAAAAGGATACTTTAAAGTAGGGCGAAAAACAGCAATGAAGAAATTTAGAGCTAAAATAAAAGAGTTGAATATTTGGTTAAAACAGATAAGAAACTTAGTCCCTACAAAAGAGTGGTGGAAAATACTACAAGCTAAACTAAGAGGACACTTTCAATACTATGGAGTAAGTGGAAACTTCCCATCTATTAAAAGGTATTACTCTTTAGCTTTAAAAATGGTTCATAAATGGTTAAATCGTAGAAGCCAGAAGAAAAGTATGAGTTGGAGTAAATTATATAATTACTTAACTCTATACCCACTTCCACAACCAAGTATAAAACATAATTTCTACACTTTATCTCATGAGTTTGTGAGTTAAATTGAAGAGCCGTATGAGGGAAATCTTCAAGTACGGTTCTGTGAGGGGCATTCTGCACCTCCGAAATATTAAATTAAATAAAAAGGAGGGTGGCGATGTCTACTCTACTAAAAATTGATGAAAAAGCACCAGAGTTTTGTCTCCCAAATCAAGATGATGTTGAAATGTGTATGCGTGATCTTAAAGGTAAGTGGATAGTTTTGTATTTTTATCCTCGAGATAATACCCCTGGATGCACAACTGAGGCTTGCGAGTTTACAGAAGCAACACCTGACTTTTCAGAGCTTGATGCAATCATTATAGGTGTAAGCGCAGACACAACTAAAAAACATAGAAACTTCATTGAAAAACATAATCTTGGACTTACACTTTTAAGTGATGAAAGTACAGATATGATGCAAGAATACGGTGTTTGGCAAATGAAGAAAAACTATGGAAAAGAATACATGGGAATTGTTCGTACAACATTCATCATCAACCCTGATGGGATTGTAAAGTCAGTATTTGAAAAAGTACGCGTAAAGGAACATGTTGCAAAAGTAAAAACAAAACTCCAAGAACTCCAAGCATAAGTTAAATAATACTTAGATATAATACCGCGATTTTTATTGTGCTTTATGCATTTTAAAACATTAACAGATTATGTCAAAAGTTAGTGCGACTTCCTCTTTAGGATTGACCCGTCCGACATTCTCAAAGACTAACTAACAAATTTCTGGCTTGAGATATAGCCCTTAAGGATTACCTATGGTAACTATGAAAGACCTTTTAGAATGTGGTGTACACTTTGGACACCAAACTCGTCGTTGGAACCCGAAAATGAAAAAATATATTTTTGGTGTTCGTAAAAATATCTATATAATCGATTTACAAAAAACTTTACGTTATTTCCGTGCTACGTATACTGTTGTTATGGATGCTGCTGCAGAGGGACAAACTGTTCTTTTTGTTGGTACTAAAAAACAAGCTCGTAACTCTGTAAGACAAGCGGCTATTGATTGTAATATGCCATACGTAGACAACAGATGGTTAGGTGGTATGCTTACTAACTTCCCAACTATTCAAAAGTCTATCCGTAAACTTGACATCATTTCTGAGATGCAAGAAAATGGTCAAATTGATTTACTTACGAAAAAAGAAGCATTAATGCTTACTCGTAAAAAAGTTAAACTAGAAGCATATTTCGGTGGTATCCGTAATATGAAAAAACTTCCTGATATGTTATTTGTTGTAGATGCAGTAAAAGAACACATCGCTGTTTTAGAAGCAAGATGTCTTGGTATTCCTGTTGTTGCTCCACTTGATACAAACTGTGATCCAGATTTAATCGATTACCCAATTCCAGGTAATGATGATGCTATCCGTTCAATTCAACTGTTTTGTCGTGAAATGACTGCAGCTATTAATGAAGGTAAAGCACTTAGAGATGCACCTGCTGAAGAAGAAGTAGTTGCTACAGAGGCTCCAGTAGCTGAAGTTACTCCTGCTAAAACAGAGGAAGCATAATATGGCAGCCGTTACAGCAGCAATGGTAAAAGAGCTTCGCTCTGCTACTGATGCTCCTATGATGGATTGTAAAAAAGTTTTAGTTGAAGCTGATGGAGACATGGCTAAAGCAACTGAACTTCTTAAAGCTCGTGGTATCGCTAAAGCAGCTAAAAAAGCTGATAGAGTTGCTGCTGAGGGTCTTGCTGGAATCGTTATCGCTGATGATTTCTCTAAGGCTACTGTTATAGAGATTAACTCTGAAACTGACTTTGTTGCTCAAAATGAAGGTTTTCAAAATCTTGTAAAAGATACTGCAAAAGAGATTTATACAAATCAACCTGCTGATGTTGACTGCATTTAATGCATCTACATTCGGTGGAACTTTTCAAGCTGCTGTTATCAAAATTGGTGAGAAAATCGAGTTACGTCGTTTTAACACTTTAACTGCTGATGCAACAACTGCTTTAAATGGTTACATTCACTCAAATACGCGTATAGCTGTTATTTTAACTGCTAAGTGTGATAGTGAAAAAACTGCAGAGGGTATGCGCGCAACTCTTAAACAGATTGCTATGCACACATCTGCAATGAAACCAACTACACTTTCTTACAAAGATTTTGATGCTGCTTATGTAGCTAGCGAAACTGTTGGTAGAATTGAAGTTATTAAAAAAGAAAACGAAGAGTTAGCACGTCTTAAAAAACCTCTTAAAAATGTACCAACATATATTTCTATGAGTCAATTGACTGAAGAAGTTTTAGCAAAAGCTGAATCTGACATCAAAGCTACTCTTAAAGAACAAGGTAAACCAGAAAAAATCTGGGATAAAATTGTTCCTGGATCTTTAGCTCGTTTTATCTCTGATAACACGACTTTAGATAAAGAACAAGCTCTTCTTGATCAAAACTATGTTTTAGACGAGAAAAAAACAGTTGCTCAAGCTGTAGATGCTGCGGCTAAAGCACTTGGCGGAACTGCTGAGATTACTGCATTCATTCGCCTTGAAGTTGGTGAAGGAATTGAAAAAGCTGAAGATGATTTTGCTGCAGAAGTTGCTGCACAAATGGCTTAATACAATTAAGCTTTCTTCTTTTTATTAAAAGGGCTAAGACTTCGGTCTTCACCCTTTTTTTTTGCTAGATTTTTTGCTATAATTAGAGTCAATCATGAAGGGTACCTCCTTAAAAATAGAGTGACTCTCTATTTGGTGGCACTGTAAGGGCTAGGACTTCGGTCTTAGCCCTTTTTTTTTGCTAAATTTTTAGTAAAATTGCGGGTAGTGTTGGGTGGGAGTGTGACAAAGGAGGTAAAACTTCATGATAATAAGACTTTTAGTCTTAGTGTTAATACTTGGTTATTTAACTAAGTTATATTGACTTAGAGGGGATTCGTCACCCCTCTAAATTTCACCGAATCTTTTTTACACCATCTTCATAACTCTTTTTATATTCTATAAGTGTAGTCCGTATATGTTCTATCATATTTTTTGGAGCGAACTGTAGTAGCTCTAAAATCTCTCTAGCATCCTTTGAGTAACGAATATTATACGCAGTAGCATACTCAATATCAAATCTAAAAAGCTCTTGCTCATCTACTTCTAAAACTTCTGCAATGTAGGGGATAAGTTCTATTTTTAGTTCTCGTTGAGCATTTAAATATCTATAGATTGTTTGTTCCGATGGTATTTCACCTGTAGTCTTAAGTTTAGGCTCTAACGCAAGTAAATCATTAACAAATTTTCTTTTTGTGATTTTCTTTTCTTCAATGAGATAATTTATTTTTTCAAAAACTTCCACATCTACTCCAAAATCCAATATGGATTATTTTATACAAATAGTAAGTGATTTATAAGTCTATTTTAGATATTATTAACCAAAATAGATAAATAGTTTTATTTAAGAAGCCACATTGTATGGAAATTTAAATATGCCTATTTATAAAAGTAGATTGGTAAATTTAATTTTCGGAGGTCTCTTAAATGAAGAGATTGCTATTAAGTGCGTTAACGTTATGGTTGTTATTTAGTTTTAGTGGATGTAGTTCTAGCCCAGAGGATAGTTTAAAAAGTCATATTGAAAAATATAAGGAGTGTTTCATTAATGGAAATTATAAATGTGTAGTCAGCTATAGTGATCCTGAATTTATTAAGTTTAGCGGTGGTGTTGATAAATTAGCTGAAGGTCTAAAAGAAAGTTTAAAAAAAATGAAAATATCGATAAAGATAAATAATATAAGTGAAATTAAAAATGTATCTGATAAATTACAAGCTAATGTGACAAGCACTACGACAATGGAAATACTAGATGAGTGTGCCAAGCAAAGCTAAGGCAATCAAGCTGGACAATCCAGCTCAGGTAAAGATTAGCCATCAGCCTGAAACCAAACTACACATATTAGGCGGTAACAAATAATATGAAGCTGTAGTAAGGGCAGTCTATCAGCCACAATGCTTCGGCGTGAAGGTGTTGAGCCCCGTAATATTTATCGTCACACCTGACCAAAGTCTTCATTTACTGGAAGTCAGCATTTGTATAAGCGAAATTAAAAAGTGTTTTTCTAGTTTTTAACACTACCCCAATAAAAGAAGAAAAGGTTAGCTTATACAAGAGGTGTCGGGGTCTAAGTCCGTAGCGGGTAGATGAATTGATTGTTTTGGAACTTGGGAGAGCCTTGTGATTTCTGAATGTTATGCCTAGAGCCGAAGAGGTTAGGGTGTAATTTCACAAGGCAGTCGGATTAATCCATAGTAGAGGTGTAAATAGGGTAATGCCTATTGTTGAAATAAACCACTAGATTAACAATTTAATGTAAGGAGTAACCTATCAATGTCAAACTCGAGTTGAATAACACTTTGTATAAATTATCTTCTATCAAAGTGTAAGGAAAGAGAATAAACATTTCAGTTTGAGAGCTTAACCTTAACTTCATCATCCAAAATTAAAAAAGACCTATATTCAGGGCTTTAAAGCCTTTTAAAATATTTTACCTGTACCACATCTATATTATTCTATAAAAGTTTTAGTAACATCTCCTGCTCCGTATTTAATCTCAAGTGCATCATAAATCTCTTTTGCTTCTCATTTAATTCTGAACTTTGTCGTATATAGAGTGTTGAGCCATCTTTACACTTCATACTGGTAGTAATCCTTTTTGATTTCTCAGAATATGCCTTATCGTATCCCAACTATAGTGAATACCTTTTTGTTTAAGTTTGTACCTTATTGTATGGATAATACTATAAGCTAAAAGAGTAATAAAGAGATGCCCATCTACTCTAGTCTGTGTTTGATGAAATATAGGTCTTAATCCTAATTCAGACTTTAAACTCTTAAATACTGATTCTAAATCAGTAAGTGTTGTATATGTTTTCCATAGAGTCTTCTCATCCATTGTTTGGTTATTGGTTCTAAGACAATAGATACCATTAATAGCACTTTTATTATCAAGTGTCTTCTTCTCACTCCAAGTTATATCTATTGCATTATAGCTATCTGGGTCTTTAGTGACAGTAGTTGAATAGTATTGAGATATAGATGGATATTTCTCTTTGAGCCTTCCTATGGTCTCTATCACCTTATCATAAGCCTTAGTTCTTCTTTTGAGAGAGAGTCCATCTTTTAAATATTGTAGCTTCTCTATAAAAAGAGTTTGTACTCTTTTTTGCATAGCTTCCTCTTTAGCCTCTCTAGCAGTAGAGTGTATAAATAACTCAGTCTCTTTAGTTTCTTCATTGACAACCTTCATAGCTCTTACTATAGCATTGTCATTTTTATCTAATTTTACAGGAGTTGATTTCTCTTCATCAAACTGTTTATTGCGTTTTCTGCTGACAACTAGGTATTCATAGCTATTCTCAATAAGATAATCAATATTCTCCTGCGATGCTATACCAGCATCCATAATCAATAATGATTTATGAGAGGATAAAAGGTTTTTTTCTTTTTGAGGAACTTTCAATTTATCTAACATCTCTTTAAATGTTGTGGCTTCACCAATATTCCCATCAAATATCTCACTCTTTCTTACAAACCCACTACTATCAAGCATTACTGCTAGAGTAATGATTTTAGCATCACTTCTTTTTCCTTACTTCTTCCTCTTTTAGCTTTCTCTACTCCCTCAACACCACCTTCAAAGTATGTGTTAGTAAGGTCATAAAGAGTTATTGTTTCATCATACTCAAATATTGCTTTTTGGGTAGTATATAGATGCTTTTCTAAGTCATCTTTATGAGCTAAAAGCTTATCGGATATTCTATAGATACTATTAGAAGATATCTTATTATAATCACACCCTATAAGCTCATTAATAGCACTTGTATTACATAAGTAATCATAAGCTTTAGCTTCACTACTAGGATTAGCAATCTTTGCTATTAGAGTGCCTATAGCACTATTGTATTGAATATTTGTAAAACCTAACTCTTTTAGTTTAGCATCTAGTTTTAACTCTTTGATTGTTTCATAAAGTATATTCTCTATACCTATATCTTTTATATCACTATTTTTTATTGTAGTTGTATCTATCTCTTTGTATCTATCTTCATCATTAAGAGTTGTATCTACTACTGCTTGTGCTGATATGATTTTTAGAGCATAGTGTTGTGCGATTGTTTCTAAATCTTTATCTAGTGTAAACAGACTTGGAGCCTGTTTGATAATCTCATCTACTCTTTTGGATAAAGTAGCCCAATCTTCTTGTTCTACATTAAAATCACTTCCTAAATTAAGGAGAGTTCTTTTCTTCACCTTTTTACCAACTCTTATGGATTCCATTAATCTATAAGTGTAATAGTTCTGAGTTGAGTCTTTTTTGCTCTTAGAGATTGTTTTAATTATGTACATGCGAAGATTGTAGCAAATTAAGCATTAATATAAACTTAAATAATATTATATTCGGGTACCACATTAGTATATTTGAAAGGTGATTTCCCTAAAACAAGTGGTTTAATATCCAAAAGAATTGTCAAATTTGAGGGTTTAGTGGATTTCTGCTTGGAAAATGATGAA
>JAUZSC010000038.1 GCA_030949825.1 Sulfurimonas sp. | reverse complement strand
GGAAATGGACGAAGAAGACCTAAGCATTCATAATCCTGATTTATGTTTTAATTTGTATTATAATCATAGCTCTCTACACAAATAAAAGGCTCAAAAATTGCTAGGATTAACTAAAAAGTAGAGTATATGGAACTTCGTTTAAAAAAAGATTTGATGTAATGGTAAAGAGTGCTATAAATGCTCAACAGAGAGCTACAAATGGATTAAAGATACTGCTTGGTACTCCACCGATGACTCAAGTTCAAGCCAATTGGAGATTTTTAAATAATCCAAATGCAACAATAAAGGAACTCCACAAACCTCTGCAAAAGCATTTAGAACAAGAGATTGTTTCTCAATGTGACAAATATGTTTTAGCCTTAGAAGATTGGTCTCATTTAGATTATAAAAACCATAGTTCTAAAAAAGAACTCAAATCAGAAAACCGAAAAAGATACATGTATGAAAATAGGCTATGACTATCAAGGAGCGATAGCTGCAAGTGATAGAACTGGCGAGCCTATAGGAGTACTAGACCATAACCTTAAAACAGCAGATAATGTTTACTCAACATATGATGATAAGATAGATATGAATCTAACTCATTTAGGAGAACTAAGAGTTAGAGCAAAACATATGTGCGACACGATAAATACAGACAAAAAAATCATTCATATAGTTGATAGGGAATCAGATAGCATAGCCTTTATGCGAGGCTTAGATGAAGATAAGCAACTCTTTTTATTGAGAGGTAAGAAGAATTCTACAGTTAATTATTATGATGAAAAGAGTAAACAAACGATAAGTATTAAACAGTCAGAATTAGCTGATAAGCTAGCATTTGGTAAAGAGGTTAAAAAAATAGTTTACAAAAAGAAGAAAGTAACTATATTCGCAAATGAGTGCAATATAACAATCTCAAGAGATGCTACAAAAATGATAGCAGGTAAAAATGGAAAAAGGAAACTTCAAAGAACTAAAGGAAAAACTCTAAAATTAAGATTTATAGTTGAGAGATTAGTCAATGATAAAAATGAAGTTGTAGCAGAGTGGTTACTTGTTTCTAATCTCTTTGATGAAGAGATAGATGCAAAAACATTAGCGCAGTGGTATTATTACAGATGGAAAATAGAAAGCTATTTTAAACTACTCAAATCCTCAGGGTTTAATTTAGAAGAGTGGCAACAAAAGGAGCCACTAGCCCTATTTAAAAGGCTTCTTATCATTTCTAATGCCTCGTATTCTTATTTGGAAAATTGCAAATGATAACAGTGATAATACAAAGGCAATACGAGATTTTTTAATATCATTAAGTGGTAAACAGATTCAAAGAGGTGTTGATTTCACATATCCAGCTTTACTTAGTGGATTAGAAAGTTATTTAGCAACATTAGACTTATTACGGCAATTTAGTGTTGAGGATATTTTTAAAATGAGAGATGAATTAGTTGAAATTATTGGGATTGAGATTTAGATGATAGTTGTGTAGAGAGGTATGTATATTATATAGATTCATTTTATTTAAATGTGTACCCTAATGTGTACCCTTGAAGTTTTTAAGAGGAAATTTATTTTTTGATTTTCTTCTGAAAGCCCTATACTAAGGGGTGGTGCGGATGAGAGGACTTGAAAAATACTGTTTTGTCAAGTTTCTTAAAGTAATGTCAAGTATCTTTCAAGTAAGCCCTATATAGGGTTTCATTATGGCTTTCTGTTATATCAAGTGGTGTCATGTAAAATCAAGTATTATCAATAATGGTGACGAATTAGTCACCCGATTAGTCACCAATACATGCTATACTACAAATATGATAAAGTCTAAAATATAAAGAAAAGAAGTTATTAGATACTTTTTTAATAATATTAAAAGGTAATATAATACCTATAAATAAGATATAATGAGTAATAAATCACTAAATAGGATATAAGCATGATATCAAGACTAGAGATAGAATCAAAGAAGTTCTTACGAAGAAATAACCTTCCCTATCAACGATATTTTATCAAAGAGAACAGAATAAAACATAGACTAAGCATTATTACCGGACAAAGAGGAATTGGTAAGACAACTACAATAGCTCAGTATATGGAATTACATAAGGATAAAAAGTCCTTATATGTAAGTATGGACAGTTTTATTGTTGGAGAATTATCTATGTACGAAATTGCAGAGCAGTTTGAACAAGAAGGTGGAGAACTTCTATGTTTCGATGAAATTCACAAATATTCAAACTGGTCACAAGAGTTAAAGAGTATATATGATTCATTTGAAAAGCTTCAGATAATTGCCTCTGGAAGTTCGGCTTTAGAGATTCATAATGGGAGTCATGATTTAAGTAGAAGAGCACATATCTTAACTATGCATGGTATGAGTTTTAAAGAATTTTTAGAATTAGAACTTGATATTGAACTGCCTAAATTAAAGATTGAGGATATTTTAAGTAAGCATACAGATATTGCATTTGAGATAAGTTCAAAACTAAAGGAGCATGATAAAAGAGTCCTTCCGCTATTTAAACGCTATTTAAAAGTTGGTTATTATCCATATTATTTAGATGTAGACAATGACGATGTATTTTTTGATATGTTAGAACAGAATATAAACATATCTATATCAAGTGATCTTTTATTTGTTTATCCTAGTTTAGATGGAAATAGCATCAAAAAGCTAAAGTTACTTTTAAAAATAATAATGCAAAGTGTTCCTTTTGTGCCAGTGATAGAGAAACTAAAAACGTCTTTAGAAATAGGAGATGGAAGGACATTAAAAGACTACTTTATAAAATTAGAAGATGCCGGGATAATAAAACTTCTCATGAAATCATCATCTAAAGGTCTTAAGCGACTTGAAAAACCAGAAAAGATATATCTAGATAATACGAACTTACTTAATATTACAGAATTAGATGTTGGTACAGCTAGGGAAACATTCTTTTTAAATGCTCTTAGTCTAAATCATAATGTAACATATCCAAAAAAAGGTGATTTCCTAGTTGAAGATAAGTTCTTGTTTGAGGTTGGTGGACGAAATAAAGGTTTCAATCAAATCAAAGATATAGATAATAGTTTTATAGCTTATGATGATGTAGAGATAGGACATGGGAATAAGATTCCTCTGTGGTTGTTTGGTTTTTTATATTAAGGGTTTATAATTGTCTACATATGTTAATTCAAAAAAATATTCTGGTGTGCAACATTATATAAAAGCAGATGGCACAAAGTCGTATTCTATTCGATACAAAGATGAATATGGCAAAACTAAACGTGTACAAGTTGGGAATGATACTGATGGAATTACAGAAGTGTACTGCAAAAACAAACGTATAGAAATACTCAATGCACAAAACTTAGGGCGAGCAGCCACCAAAGATTGTAAAGAATCATCGTAAAAAAATAATTACACTTAATGATATTGCGGACAAATACTTTAACTCAAAAGATAATACTACTAGCACACACGAGAGACTTAGTAAGTATAACAAACATATCAAAGAATTACTAGGATCATATGCTGTTGAAAAAATAAAAAAAAGTAACTTAGTTAATTTACACACAGGCATAGTGGACGAGAAGAAATTAAGTCCCAAGACCGCTAATATGATTATTGAGCTTTTTAGCACAATATTTAATTATGGAATACATGAAGAATTATATGAATTGGTTAATCCAGCTACTAAGGTTAAAAGGTATAAAATTCACAATACAAGAGAAAGATTTCTACGAAAAAATGAAATACATGAGTTATACTCAGAAGTTATAAAATATGATGAAGTAAATGAAAACGGTAGCGTATTAGAATTATTTGTAAAATTGGCATTAACTACAGGTGCGAGAACAGAAGGTATTTTACATATTAAGAAAAGAGATATGGATTTACAAAGTGATATTATAAGGATAATCGACTTTAAGAGAGGCGGAATGATATATAGTGGATACGTATCTGATACAAGCAAAGGCTTACTTGAAAAACATCTAAAAAAGTTAAACTACAATGATTATGTTGTATCATTTAATCATGATGGTTTGAAGATTTCTATCCGAAAATTACAATATAGACTAAAACCAATACTAGACGATTTATATAATACGGGACTAGAAATAGAAGATAGAAAAAATAGAATAGTTATTCATTCCTTACGACATACTTTTGCTTCACTGCTTGCAATAGCAGATGTTAGTATCAGAAAAATTCAAGAGCTTATGAACCATGCAGATATTATGCAAACGATGAAGTATGCAAAACTTCAAGATGATGAGACTAAAAAAGCTGTTCAAAATGTTTTTTAATTTAGCTATTTTTCCTTTAAGTTGTTGAAAATATCACAGTACATGATGTACAATTTTTTGTCAACCTTTGGTAAGTAAGCTTCATTATTCTTAAATGTACTTACTTTATTTTTTGTTAATTTATTTATAAAAAATATAATTTCTTGATCAGTGAAATTGCAAAACTCTTTTATTATACTAATAAATATATGGATAAATTCACTTTTATTGAGAAACACTATCTTGTCTAGATAATTAAATAGAGGTGATAAAGCAGAGACACTATTAAAATTTTTACCAATAATTAGATTGCCTTTATTCATGGTGACAACAACTTCCCTGAAGCTAAATATAAAAATATAAAATTCTATAGCATCTTTTAATTGTTTTACATATATTGTTATATCAAAAATTACCGTATTCCTGCATAGTAAAGGAACCCATTTTATTTTAGCTTGGGTGTCATAATATTTAGCATCAAATATCGGTAATATTAATTTTTTATAGTGTGACATAATAGTATAAATCTCTTCTTTAATTATTTTAATATTTTTAGATACATCGCTAGAAAAGAAAAAAGAGGAGGAATCAAAAAATTTATTACTATTAGTTATTCCGAGATTAAAGCTATTTGATGTAATATCCTTATAATACCAATCCACATTAAAAATCGAAATAGAGAACAGATATTGCTATAGCTAGAACATGGCACTAAAATTAGAAAATAAAAATACAATAGACGAATTAAAAAAAAGAGATGCGTAAAGCAAAAGATGGACGATACCAATTAAGAATAAATACAATTATTTTACTTAAAGAGGGAGCGAAACCAGGAAAGATAAGAGAACGCTTACTTATTGGTAGTGAAACTTATTGTAGATGGGTGAGAATCTATAATAAAGGTGGATTAGCAGCCTTGAAAAATATAAAGATTACAGGAAGGAAAGAGGGAAATCCTGAGTATGATAATTATATTTTTGAGGAGCTATTTAAAAAACTAGATTTAATGCAAGAGTATTGGAGTGTCATTAAGATGCAGAAGTTTGTAAAAGATTTACATAAGATAGAAGTACCTAACGAGACAATGCGAATGCGAGTAAAACGAGCTGGATATTCTTATAAATCCAATAGACCATCCCCTTACAAAGGGGATGTTGTAAAACAGGAAGAATTTAAAAAAACGGATTCAAAGATGTGGTCAAAAAATTAAACGATTCACCTTTTGAACCGAAGCCAGTAAAGCTTATGTTTATGGATGAGATGAGATTCGGTCTTATATCAAATTATAAACGTAGTTGGTCTAAGATTGGGAAAAGAACAGTTATAGCTAATCAGCAAGAGTACTCAAATAGATATCTCTATAGTGCAATAGACCCAATTAGTGGTGACAATTTTCATCTTCTTGGATTTAATGATGTGAATGCTGCTATTACAAAAAGTTCCTTGAAGCACTTTGCGAAAAATATCCAGATAATCATATTGTTATGGTCTGGGATAATGCTCCATTTCATAGAAAAAAAGAACTCCATCAAATTGATAGTTTAACACCTGTCTTTTTACCTCCATATTCACCAGAACTAAACCCAGTTGAAAGGTTTTACGGTGAAGTTCGTAAAAGTACTGCTAATAGGTTATTTGCTAATATTGAGTTTCAAGAAGCTGTTATTGAAGAAGAGGTTGTGAAGTGGATGGAAAACCCTCAAAAGATGAAAAAACTATCTGGATATGAATGGATTTCAGAACAGTTTAAAATAGCTTGTCTTTAATGGGGAATGGTATAATCATACCTCTCTACACAACTATCATCTAAATCTCAATCCCAATAATTTCAACTAATTCATCTCTCATTTTAAAAATATCCTCAACACTAAATTGCCGTAATAAGTCTAATGTTGCTAAATAACTTTCTAATCCACTAAGTAAAGCTGGATATGTGAAATCAACACCTCTTTGAATCTGTTTACCACTTAATGATATTAAAAAATCTCGTATTGCCTTTGTATTATCACTGTTATCATTTGCAATTTTCCAAATAAGAATACAGGCATTAGAAATGATAAGAAGCCTTTTAAATAGGGCTAGTGGCTCCTTTTGTTGCCACTCTTCTAAATTAAACCCTATACTAGCCCAAGAAAATCAAACAACATTTTCTAAATCATTATTCTAAAAGAGCTAAAATAACAATAGAAAATGAGAGGGTAATATCATGAGCAGAAAAAGAACAGTTTATACAGCGGAGTATAAAACAAGATTGGTTTTAGAAGTTTTAAAAGAAGAAAAAACCTTAGCAGAAATAGCAAGTGCAAATAAAATAACACCCCTAAATCTACAGAATTGGAAGAAGATATTTCTTGCAAATGCAGAGCTTGCGATGGAACCTAGTAAGGCTATCAAAGAGTATAAAGAAGCTAATGCAAAGTTAGTAATTGAAGTGGTGAATATGCTAAAAAAGTAGGACAATTAACCATAGAAAAGGACTGGCTTGTGGAAAAGCTAAAAGACTTGGGTTTATCTAAAAACTAGAAATGGTTGATGAGTCTAAGTCTAAAGTAATGTCAGTGGTGAAACAGTGTGAACTACTACATCTAAGCAGAAGTAATATTTATTATGCACCGTGTAGTAAACGAGCATAAACTAGCTATCAAAGAGGAGATTAAAGCCATCTTTGAGGATGATACCAATATATGGAGCCAAAAAGTGCATTGTCAGCTCAAAGAGAATGGCTTTTAATGTTAGTCTGAACACCGTAACATCTTATCGCAAAGAGTTAGGCTTACGAGCTATTCTAGCTGTTAGAGAGCCTACCTGCCTTACTCAACCCAACATATGCACATCCTAACTCCAATCTTCATCATCCAAAATTGAAAAGACCTATATTCAGGGCTTTAAAGCCTTTTAAAAATATTTTACCTTGTACCACATCTATATTATTCTATAAAAGTTTTAGTAACATCTCCTGCTCCGTATTTAATCTCAAGTGCATCATAAATCTCTTTTTGCTTCTCATTTAATTCTGAACTTTGTCGTATATAGAGTGTTGAGCCATCTTTACACTTCATACTGGTAGTAATCCTTTTGATTTCTCAGAATATGCCTTATCGTATCCCAACTATAGTGAATACCTTTTGTTTAACCCAACTTCATCATCCAAAATTAAAAAGACCTATATTCAGGGCTTTAAAGCCTTTTAAAATATTTTTACTCTGTACCACATCTATATTATTCTATAAAAGTTTTAGTAACATCTCCTGCTCCGTATTTAATCTCAAGTGCATCATAAATCTCTTTTTGCTTCTCATTTAATTCTGAACTTTGTCGTATATAGAGTGTTGAGCCATCTTTACACTTCATACTGGTAGTAATCCTTTTTTGATTTCTCAGAATATGCCTTATCGTATCCCAACTATAGTGAATACCTTTTTGTTTAAGTTTGTACCTTATTGTATGGATAATACTATAAGCTAAAAGAGTAATAAAGAGATGCCCATCTACTCTAGTCTGTGTTTGATGAAATATAGGTCTTAATCCTAATTCAGACTTTAAACTCTTAAATACTGATTCTAAATCAGTAAGTGTTGTATATGTTTTCCATAGAGTCTTCTCATCCATTGTTTGGTTATTGGTTCTAAGACAATAGATACCATTAATAGCACTTTTATTATCAAGTGTCTTCTTCTCACTCCAAGTTATATCTATTGCATTATCGCTATCTGGGTCTTTAGTGACAGTAGTTGAATAGTATTGAGATATAGATGGATATTTCTCTTTGAGCCTTCCTATGGTCTCTATCACCTTATCATAAGCCTTAGTTCTTCTTTTGAGAGAGAGTCCATCTTTTAAATATTGTAGCTTCTCTATAAAAAGAGTTTGTACTCTTTTTTGCATAGCTTCCTCTTTAGCCTCTCTAGCAGTAGAGTGTATAAATAACTCAGTCTCTTTAGTTTCTTCATTGACAACCTTCATAGCTCTTACTATAGCATTGTCATTTTTATCTAATTTTACAGGAGTTGATTTCTCTTCATCAAACTGTTTATTGCGTTTTCTGCTGACAACTAGGTATTCATAGCTATTCTCAATAAGATAATCAATATTCTCCTGCGATGCTATACCAGCATCCATAATCAATAATGATTTATGAGAGGATAAAAGGTTTTTTTCTTTTGAGGAACTTTCAATTTATCTAACATCTCTTTAAATGTTGTGGCTTCACCAATATTCCCATCAAATATCTCACTCTTTCTTACAAACCCACTACTATCAAGCATTACTGCTAGAGTAATGATTTTAGCATCACTTCTTTTTCCTTACTTCTTCCTCTTTTAGCTTTCTCTACTCCCTCAACACCACCTTCAAAGTATGTGTTAGTAAGGTCATAAAGAGTTATTGTTTCATCATACTCAAATATTGCTTTTGGGTAGTATATAGATGCTTTTCTAAGTCATCTTTATGAGCTAAAAGCTTATCGGATATTCTATAGATACTATTAGAAGATATCTTATTATAATCACACCCTATAAGCTCATTAATAGCACTTGTATTACATAAGTAATCATAAGCTTTAGCTTCACTACTAGGATTAGCAATCTTTGCTATTAGAGTGCCTATAGCACTATTGTATTGAATATTTGTAAAACCTAACTCTTTTAGCTTTAGCATCTAGTTTTAACTCTTTGATTGTTTCATAAAGTATATTCTCTATACCTAT
>JAUZSC010000037.1 GCA_030949825.1 Sulfurimonas sp. | reverse complement strand
TTTCTAATAGCGCGTTCACTTCCATTATTATCAGCTGGTATATTTTCATCAAGTAAAAAAGTAAAGAGTTTATCTTTGGACTTTGTAAGTGATTTTATTTGTTTATGCGTTTCACTTTTTTCTATATATGGCATAGATAAAAGATGTTGTAGCATTTTGTCATACTGAGCTTTGAGTAGCACTCTTTGAGTAGAGCTTAAACTCTCTTTATCATCTCTTATAGCTTCTTTAAGTAATGTTTTAATGTCTTTCATTAGCTTCGTACCCTCACACTCAATAGCATAGTTTAAATCTCTCATCTTATGAGCTAAACATAACTGTTCACTCTTGCACTCAAGTGAGCTATATGATGAATAATTATCATGAACTACACAAGCATTTTTAAAACCATTTTCAAATGTATTGTTGATAACTTTTGTGCCTCGTGACTTGTTTGCAATAATCAAAGTGTTACGCTCATTCTGAAAAGTCCAATGCCAATATTTAAAACTATTGATTTTACATCCTGTTTCATCAATACCTATAATAGGTACTTGTTCTAAGATGGTAGTAATCCTATCTATAGTGCTTAGTGAAAGCTTTGAAGCTTTTGCTAATAAACCTGTAATACTTCCCTCTGATAGTTTGATGTTAAATAGATTCTTCATAAGTGCTACTATTCGCATATTTGACATATATTGAGAAACACTTAGATATGCAACCATCGCTATAACAGTTGAACCATAACTTATATTTGGAGCTATTGTAAATGAACTATTGTCATGATTTTCATATCCACAAGAGAAACACTTTTTAGAGAAGCTTTGATACTCTGTTATTTTATTATCAATAGATGAGAGTTCAATATCAAGAACTTGTCTCCTCTCTTTGAGTTTAGCTACTACAGTAGATATATCGACATTACACTTTTTACAGTGCGTCAAAGAATAAGGCAGTGTAACAATCTCATCAGGAGTATCACTTTGTAAAAGTGTAACTCCATCTCTTCCTAATTGCCCACCAACACTTTTATTACTCTTCTCTCGAAGAGATTGGTTTTTATTGTTTCTTTTTTTGGGAGGTGCTATCTCACTTGATGGTGAGATACTTGAGTTATTGGTACCCCGAGGGCATTTCCTCAGCTTCGCTTCAGGGCAATTCTTTGGTGGCTTTTCTTGTATTGAATTATCTTGAAGATCATTCACATATTTTAGTAATTCTTCATGTGTTAGTTGTTCTAATTCTTCTTTTGATTTTAATGAAAATTGATATTTTATTCTATTTTTCTTCAAGCATAAACCCTCTTTTTATTTAAAGATATTATAGCTAAAAACCCTATAAATAGGCTTTTTTAAGAGGTATTTTGAGCTGAATTTTTGAATTGTTTTTAGCTTTAAATAGGGTGATTAGTTACCCTTATTCTATTGGTTCTTACCCTAATTCCTTTGCTGTTGTTCATCAAAAAGATTTAACAGACTTCTATGACATAATAGAAAACTTCGATGCAAGTGATACGGATATCAAAAGGTTTTCTAAATATTTTATTGCTCGTTCAGATAAAAAATTCTGGGAAACATTTGATTGGTTTCAGGCTCATTTTAATAAGAGGGACCCGATCACCGCCATTAAGTTAAGGAATTAACTAAAAAGTAACACAATGAAATTATCTCTTTAAAAAGTGGATTTTTCAGAGTATAAAAGCATATATTAAAATCCAAATAAACCCCTATTTATAGGGATTTAAAAGGGTTTTTGAAGCACTATCTAGCTATAATATATCTATTATATTAAGGGTTGGTTATGTTAAAAAAACTGCTGGATTTTCAGCGGTTTTGAGAAATAAAAAAAGAGAAGTGTTATTCCAAACTAAACATAAGATTGGAGTGAATTCATTCACAAGAGCAAGAAAGCTAGGATTTGATAAAATTATGACTATGATGATTAAAAAGAGTAATAAATCTTTACAAAACAGTATCAATGACACTCAATTAACATTGGGTGAAGATGTTACTATCACCAATAGTGCATATACTCAAGCAAGAGCTAAATTAAACTATACTGCTTTTAAAGAGTTTGCAGAGATAGCTCGTGATATGTTTTATGAAGATGGAGAGTATGAAACCTATAAAGGCTTTAGAATACTTGCAATAGATGGTTCTGTAACTACACTCCCTAATACAGCAGATGTAAAAAAAGAGTTTAATCCAATGAAGGTTAAATGCCAAATAAAAGATTTTGCTAAAGATGTATCTCAAGGAAGAGTATCTTGTTTGTTTGATGTACTTAATAATATTGCAATTGATTCCTCTATCACCAATAAGAATAAAAGTGAAGATAATGACCTCATAGCTTATGATGAGAGAACTTTAGCTCTACAACACCTATGCGATTGTACATTAGATGATTTAACTATCATGGATAGAGGATATCCATCGTTTGAGCTATTTGCAGCAGTGCATAACAATACAAATATACTTTGTAGATTAAGAAGGAATATATTCTCAAAAGCAAAGTCCTTGTTTGATGCACATAGTGAGAGAAAAGATGTAATACTTGAGATTAATGCACCTAAGTATCTCAAAGAAGAATTACGAGAAAATAATATCCCTACAAAAATGAAAATCAGATTTGTACAAGTTATCTTAGATAACGGTACAGTAGAAGTATTAGCGACAAATGTACTGAGTAATGATAAACTAAAAACATCTGACTTTAAAGAACTCTATGCTCTAAGATGGGGAATAGAAACATATTTCGACCTTATTAAAAATAGACTCTCACTTGAAAACTTTACAGGTCAAACAGCCCTTGCAGTAAAGCAGGACTTCTTTGCAACTATATTTCTCACAAACTATGAGTCAATGATGACTTACGATATGAACGAAGAGTTAAAAGAGACAACTAAAGATAATAAGTATATTCAAAAGATAAATAAAGCTGTGTCATTCAATCTTATAAAGCATAAGGTATTTGATCTTTTATACCTTGATAACCCACTAGATGAGATGCTAGAGCAGATGGAAAAGCTATTTTTAACCAATACAATAGTTATACGACCTGATAGAAAATCAAAACCACGACTTGATAAAGATATACATAAATCCACGATTGCCACCAATTCGATAAATCACCTTAAAAGGAAAAAGAAAAATGTTGGGAATTAGTCAGATGGAAGTCCGTAACTATGGTATTTGTAGGCTTTTAACTTAATGCCGTTGAGGGACCCGATAGAAGCTGGTTTATATGATTTAAACAGATACTACCATAAGTAGCTTATTAGGATTAGCTGGATATAATAGCAAAAATTATCAAACTTTAATGGGATAGAAATGCAACTTTTAGATGGAAAAAAACTTTCAAAGAAAATAGAGCTAGAAATAACAAAAGAAGTTAAAGAACTTAAAGACACCTGCGGATGTACTCCGGGTTTAGCAGTTGTTCTCGTTGGTCAAGACCCTGCAAGTGCGGCCTATGTTAACATGAAGAAAAAAGCATGTGACAGAGTTGGTTTTTACTCAATTACACACGATATGCCTGAGACTATTTCTCAAGAAGCAATCGAAAAAACCATAGAAATGATGAATGACAATCCAAATGTAGATGGGATCCTTATTCAACTTCCTCTCCCCTCACAAATTGATACTACAAAAATTTTAGAACTCGTAGCACCAGAAAAAGACGTTGATGGGTTTCATCCTTACAATGTTGGACGTTTAACAACAGGACTTGATGGTTTTGTTCCTTGTACTCCACTTGGCGTTATGAAACTTTTAAAAGAATACGACATCGATGTTAAAGGCAAAAACTGTGTTGTTGTTGGGGCTTCAAATATCGTTGGAAAACCTATGGCTGCACTTCTTTTAAACGCAGATGCTACGGTTGAGATATGTCATATTTTTACAGACGATTTAAAAAAGCACACCCTCGCCGCAGACATCGTTTTAGTAGGTGTTGGAGTGATTAATCTTATCAAAGAAGACATGCTCAAAGATGATGTGATTATCATTGACATCGGAATAAACCGTGCTGAGAATGGAAAACTCGTTGGTGATGTAGACTTTGCTAATGTAAGCCAAAAATGTTCATACATTACACCTGTTCCAGGTGGAGTTGGACCAATGACGATCGCGATGCTTTTAAAAAATACACTCAAAGCCGCAAAAATAAACGCAAAAGAGAGACAATTATAAATGAAAGAAATATTAAGTAAGTTTTACAGATTTTCAAATTCTTGGACAGGAACAATTATAATTGTTCTTTTTGTAATATTTTTTATTGCGCAAGCCTTTAGAATTCCATCTGGATCTATGAAGGACAGTCTGCTTATCGGAGATCATTTGTTTGCTAAAAAGTTTGCTTATGGAATTTCTATGCCTCATATTCCTTTTATTGAGCAGTCTATTATGCCTTGGAGTGATTCTTTACGCCTCATGGATGGGGATAAGCCAGAGCGTGGTGATATTGTAATTTTCAGATACCCAGGTAATGTAAAACAACACTTTGTAAAACGCTGTATAGCGCTTCCTGGTGATGAGCTTTTTGTATCAGACAAAAACCTTTTTCTTCATCACAATGAAGGTGATGCGTGGATTAAAGAAAACTTTGAAGACTCACAAATCATAGCTTTTGCTGGAAAACTTTGGGTAAAAAATCCTTATATGGCTTTACATCCAGGTATTCATCATGATGACAAGATTATAAATCAAGGCTATGAACAAATGATGCCTTTGTTTAATATGCCACCAATTAAGGTAGATGCAGACAACTACTTTATGATGGGTGATAATCGTGATCATTCAAATGACAGCCGTTTTTGGGGAGCAGTTCCTTATGAAAATATCGAAGGTACTCCTTGGTTTATTTACTTCTCTGTAGATGAAAACTGGGAAATACGATGGGATAGAATGGGGAAAACTCCAACAGACTTAGAAGCTCCATACCATCTTGACCTAGCACGAGAAGAAAGACTTAAAATAGACAAAGATGACCATGGAATCTATTGATTTACTCAAAATTGCTGCATCTGTACTAGCCTTAGCAATTGCAATCATCGGACATGAAATTGCACATGGACTTGTAGCCTATGCTTACGGCGACACTACAGCCAAAAATGCTGGTCGTTTATCGATAAATCCACTTATACATGTTGATTTAGTGGGAACTATTATCGTCCCTTTGACCATGTATTTTCTTCCTATGCTCGTAGGTGCTGAGAGTGGCTTTTTGTTTGGTTGGGCCAAACCTGTTCCTATAAATACAGCAACAGTTATTAGAAAAGGTGGCTACAACGGTGCTATGCAAGTAGACTTAGCAGGAATTGTATACAACTTTACCTTGGCTGTTTTTGCATCTATCGCCATAATGGCTATGGCTAAACCAACAACTGTAGATAGTTTAATCTATGTTTTTACATATCTTTTTGTATTTCAACTTTTAATCATAAATGTTGTTTTAGGGGTATTTAACCTGCTTCCTATTCCACAATTTGATGGGGCACACCTACTTATGCATCTAGCACTTAAGCACAAAGTAAATGCAATTGCAGAGTTTTTTTATAAAAATGAAAGATACGGAATCATAGTCGTTTTAATTGTTCTCATGACACCTTTAAAAGACTATGTTTTACTGATGCCTGTGCAAACTATACTCAACTTACTCGTAGGAATCTAAGGAGATTTATGAAATTTTTTGTAGCAACTGATCATGCAGGAATTGATTTAAAAGACTATACCGTTAAGCTTTTAAAAGAAAAAGGTCATGAGGTTATAGACCTCGGACCCTTTACAACAGACAGAGTAGACTACCCTGATTATGCACATAAACTTTGCGAAGAAGTTTTAGATGATGAGCGAACTTACGGTGTCTTAATCTGTGGTTCAGGCATCGGAATGAGTATGGCTGCAAATCGCCATGAGGGAATACGAGCAGCTCTTTGTCATGACGCGTATACTGCAACAGTAGCCCGTGGACACAACGATGCGAATGTGCTTTGCTTTGGCGAAAGAATCGTTGGACGCGGAGTTGCTGAGTCTATCTTAGATGCATGGATTGCTGGAAGCTTTGATGGTGGCAGACATACAAATCGCGTAGCAAAAATCGAGATACGCTAGTATGTTTTGGGAATGGTCTTTACTGACAATACTTTCACTTTTGAGTGTATTTTTATTTGTAAAAATGTATTACTTTAAAAGTATTACAAACAGAGAACAAAGAAGTAATGACTTGATGAAGCTAACACTTCAAGAAGCTGAGATTCTCATCCGTAAATATCAAATTCAACTCCAACGCGCACTTGGAAATGTAGATATTTTAAGTGAAGAACTCACAAAACTAAGAAATGAATTAAAAGTGCTTAAAAGTAGAAATACTAAACATAGACAAGAAACAGATAGACTCAACGGAAAAATAAAAGCACTTGAAAACCGTATAGATGCACTATTATAACAAACGAAGGAGAAAAATTGCAATTAAGCGCAACTGAGAGAAAAATAATTGAAGGTTCAATTAGAGATATTCCAGATTTTCCAAAACCTGGCATCGTATTTAAAGATATAACAACTATTTTAAACAATGCAGAGGCTTACGGTGTTTTAATGAACCACCTCTACCAAAGATATAAAGAATACAACCTTGACTATATTGCAGGCATAGATGCAAGAGGTTTTATTTTTGGAGCAGCCTTAGCCCAGATGCTAGGACTTGGATTTGTACCCATTCGTAAAAAAAGGTAAACTCCCCTACACAACTATAAGTGAAAAGTATGCTCTTGAATATGGCATAGATGAAGTAGAAGTTCATATAGATGCATTTAGCGGTATACCCAATGCAAAAGTACTTATGATAGACGATTTAATAGCAACAGGTGGAACTGCAAATGCCGCAGCAAACCTTATACATCAAGCAGGAGCTACCTGTGTAGAGTCATGTTTTATCATGGGACTTACATTTTTAGACGGTATCAAAAAACTAGAAGAAAAAGCTCCTGTTTATACTTTGATAGAGGTTGATTAATGTATATACCAAGTGCATCACAATACGACCCTGATGAGAATGGTCACTTTGGAATTTTCGGTGGGCGTTATGTACCTGAGACACTTATGCCTGCACTTTTACAACTTAAAAATGAGTATGAGAGTATTCGCTTTGATAAAGAATTTTGGAGTGAAGTACACTACTACTTAAAAGATTATGTTGGCCGTCCTTCTCCTCTTTATTTTGCCCAGAATATTTCTAAAGAACTTGGTGCAAAGATTTATCTTAAACGCGAAGACCTTAACCATACGGGTGCGCATAAAGTAAACAATGTAATCGCACAGGGACTAATGGCTAAGACGTCTTGGTTATAAAAAAATCATAGCAGAGACTGGGTGCTGGACAGCATGGTGTTGCTACTGCCACTATCTGTGCTTTACTTGGCTTTGAATGTGAAATTTTTATGGGAGCTAAAGATGTCCAGCGGCAAGAACTTAATGTTTTTCGAATGAAACTTCTTGGCGCTAAGGTAAACTCAGTTGAGAGTGGAAGTAAAACACTCAAAGATGCAATGAACGATGCAATTCGTCATTGGGTTACAAACGCTAGGGATACTTTTTATATTATTGGTACTGTTGCTGGACCACATCCCTACCCTATGATGGTGCGAGACTTTCAAGCGATTATCGGTTATGAAGCACGGCAACAAATTCTTGAAAAAGAAGGTAAATTACCTGATCATGTTATAGCGTGTATCGGTGGTGGCTCAAATGCTATTGGAATGTTTCAACATTTCTTAGAAGATGAAAGTGTTGAGTGTATCGGGATTGAAGCAGGTGGTGAGGGAATAGAGACAAACAAACATGGATGCTCACTTAAAAAAGGTCGCCATGGTGTTTTACATGGTCAAATGTCCTACTTACTTCAAGATGATGATGGTCAGATACTTGAAGCACACTCAATTTCTGCAGGACTTGATTACCCAGGCATAGGACCTGAACATGCTTTTCATAATGATAATAAATCCGTCACATACGATAATATTACTGATAAAGAAGCACTAGATGCCTTTGTATGGCTCTCGCGTAAAGAGGGAATCATTCCCGCGTTTGAGAGTTCTCACGCCGTAGCTTATCTAAAGAAGATGCCAGATATAAAAGGTAAACTTGTGATAGTAAATCTCTCTGGTCGTGGCGATAAAGATATGATGCAAGCAAAAGATATTTTGCATTTTGACTAAGGAAATAATGTGACAACAAAACAAGCTTCAATCAAAATACTTGATGTAACACTCTCTACAAATGAAAATTTTATAGCATACTTTAACAAAAATCATATTATTTTTAAAAATCACCTCATAGTTCTTCATGGGGAAATAAATGATGTGATTGAGTCTTATTTAAAAGACAAAGAGCTTAACTTTGTAGTAAATGTAGCGTTTAAAAAAGCTAGTTTTCAAAAAGAAATCTCTGATGAGAAGATAAAGGAAAAAGTAATTCCACAAGAAGCTCCAAAATTAGAGCCAATACCAGAAGCACCAAAGACTAAAACAACTTTAAAAGTTTTAGACAAGCTTATAAGAAGTGGTCAAGAGCTTAAGCTTGCAGGTGATTTACTTCTTTTAAACCGAGTAAATAGTGGTGGTACGATTAACATCGAGGGTAATCTAATCATTACAGAGATTGTAGAAGGTTCTATTCGATGTAATGGTGACTTTATGATGTTAAAAGCTTCGCCAAAAGCAAATATCGTCTTCCATGAGGTAGAAGTTGACAATACTTACCTGAGTGAAAGATTAAATAGAGTAGAATTAAAAAATAATGAAATAACAATAACACCAGTATTAAAGGAGACAAATTGGGGATAGTAATAGCAGTAATCAGTGGAAAAGGTGGAGTTGGTAAAACAACAACTACCGCAAATGTTGGTCTTGGAATCGCACTTAACAATAAAAAATGTGTAGTCGTTGACTTTGACATTGGACAAAGAAATCTCGATATGATTTTAGGTTTAGAAAACCGTGTTGTATACGATATGGTTCAAGTTATGGACGGTGAAGTTAAACTCAAACAAGCACTTATTAAAAGTAAAATGAGTCCAAACCTTGCATTTTTAGCAGCTTCACAAACTAAAGATAAATCAGTTCTTAGTTCTGAGAAAATCTTAGCACTTATAACTTCTTTAAAAGAAGAATATGATTATGTAATCTTAGATGCACCCGCTGGAATTGAAACTGGCTATGAGCATACTATAGAATTTGCTGATCGCGCTATCATCGTAGTAAATCCTGAAGTTTCCTCTATACGAGATGCTGACCGTGCTATTGGAATCCTTGATTCTAAGTCACAAAAAGTAAAAGATGGTGATGAAGTTTTTAAATACTTAATCATCAACAGAATCAACCCTAAAATGGTAAAAAGTGGCGAAATGCTTTCAAGTGAAGATATTTTAGATATTTTAAATATTCCTTTAGTTGGTAAAATACCTGAAGATACAGCGATTATCGATGCTTCTAATCAAGGTAAGCCAATTATTACAAACAAAAAGTCTGAGGCAGGACAAGCATACAGTCGTATAGCAGCTCGTCTATGTGGACAAGAAATAGATATGCAAGATGTTGAAAATCCTAAAAGTGGTCTTCTTAAAAAATTTAAAGGGATGTTTAGCTAATGTTTAGTTTTTTCAAAAAAAAGCGTAGTGCTACTACTGCGAAGGACAGATTAACCATTGCTATACTTTCAGATAGAGATAATGCTGATATATATCCATTTATGGATGAATTAAAAGCAGAGATTATCGAAGTTGTAAAGAAATATATTGGCGTTAAGGCAATTGAGATTAAAAAAGAAACTGAGGGCGATATGGAAGCGCTTTCAATAGATATTCAACTCGAAGGTAAATAAGCATGAAAATTGATTTAGTAAGAGATATTAAAAGTGATGTAAAAGTAGAGTTTTTAGATGAGAAGTCTTTAAAAAAATATAAAAACTATAAAACACTTAATCTTGCGGGTTTCGACTGCATGCTCAAGATAGTGTATGTTTTTTACACGAAAAAATCTTTTAGTTTGCGGTATCGAAGATTTCGACAATGAAAATCTACGAAGCGCATCAAGTGTAGCTATAAAGACACTTAAGTCTTCAAACTATAAGTCTGTTAGCTTTAGTGTAGATGCTGAAAATACACAGGCTATCGTAGAAGGAATTGTTCTTGGGGGCTATGAATACAACAGATATAAATCTAAACCTACAAAAACAAAACTTAAAAATGTCTATCTTACATCTGGAAATATTTCTAAGGTAAAATCTACTTTTGAAGAAGCTATTATTATTGCAGAAGCTACATGTTTCACTCGTGATATTGTAAACACTATCCCTGAAGATTTAAACCCACCTACTTTTGCAGATTTAGCTCAAAAATTGGCTAAAGAAAATGGTTTGAAATGTGAGATTTTAGGTGAAAAAGCCTTGAGAAAAGAAAAGATGGAATCAATGCTCGCTGTTGGTCGTGCATCTAGACATGAATCTAAACTTATCCACCTTACATATAAACCAAAGAACAAGGCTAAAAAGATTATTTCTCTTGTTGGCAAGGGTTTAACATACGATAGCGGTGGACTAAGTCTTAAGATAGGTGCATCTATGGTAGGGATGAAAATGGACAAGGCTGGTGCTTGTTCAGTTTTAGGAATGATAAAAGCTGTAAGTGAGTTAAAGCTTGACATCGAAGTGCATGTATTTATCGGTGCAGTTGAAAACATGATAGGCGGAGATGCTTACAAACCTGATGATGTTTTAGTTACTAGAAGCGGGACTACTGTTGAAGTAAGAAACACAGATGCTGAGGGTCGTTTAGTTTTATGTGATGTACTCGACTATGCACAAGATAAGGTAAAAGCTGATTATATGTTTGACTTTGCAACACTTACTGGTGCATGTATGGTGGCTCTTGGTCAGTATACGACTGGAGTTATGGGACATTCAAGTTCTTTAAAACACAGCGTACTTAAGTCTGCTAGTGCTTCTGGTGAATTAGCAGCAACATTGCCATTTAACAAACACCTTAAAAAACTTCTTAAAAGTGGCATAGCAGATATATCAAATATATCTTCAAAACCTTACGGTGGTGCTATTACTGCTGGATTATTCTTAGATAGATTTATTTATGATGAGAACAAAGACAAGTGGTTACATTTTGATATAGCAGGTTCTGCGTATACTGAAAGTCCATGGGATTGTAATGGCTACGGTGCAACCGGTGCAAGTGTAAGAATGATAAGTAATTTCTTACAAAATATCAAATAGTTACTTTATAACAGCATACTATTTTCTATTCTCTATGCTGCTGTAAAACTCTAAAAAGACTTAATCTTTTTTAGAGCCCCTAATTTTCTTCTTATTTTTAGCTTTTTTCTTTTCTTTCTTTTTCTTGTCAAGCTTAACTTTTAACTTTTTTTGTGCTTCTTTTTTTGCTTTTGTTTTTTTAGCTTTCTTCTTTTTGTTCTTTTTCTTTTCTGCTTTTTTAACTAACTTTGCAGTAATCTTTTTGTCTTTTTCTTCTTTTGTATTTTTCTTTGCCATTTCATGACTCCTTTTTTTATGTCTTTGTAAATTATACTCCTATAATAATTATGTATGTCTTAAAATGCTATTGCTTATGGTACTGACATAAAATCATTGTTTCTACATAACTGCTTTTAGAAATTATTTCTATTTTATAATTTAGAAGGTCTTCCCTAGATTTTGGATTTTTATTTTTAGCACAGACTACTTGTTCTTGCACATCCATATAACTAGGTCCCATCAAGAACTCTTTGCGTCTCTCTTGTGTGTTTCTCAGACCAGCGGCAATAAAATCACCCTCACCCTTTCGTAGAGCTGAGAGTACACGCCTGATATAAAATCCTTTAGGATATACTCCACTTTATAGTTCTTGTCCTTAGCAAATGCCTCAACCAAGTCGTATTCAAAGCCTCGAATCATATCAACAGAACCATAATAGAATGTTGTTGGCGCATTTCTTATAAGTACCTTGATTGTTTTGTCTTTTGCACTTGAGATTCCAGCATACACCGATACATATATAAAAAAAGAGAAAAAGAATAATTTCATAGCTAGACTCCAAAATATTTACTTTTATTATAGCTAAATAGTATATCGCAGTATAATAAAATATATCTATGGAGATAAAAAACTTAAGATTGAAGTTTAAACACTAACCTCTTTAATATCTGCAATTTTTAAAATACTTTTATACACA
Organism: Sulfurimonas sp.; assembly: GCA_030949825.1. Lineage (GTDB taxonomy): Bacteria > Campylobacterota > Campylobacteria > Campylobacterales > Sulfurimonadaceae > Sulfurimonas. Next base: position 188,418 of record JAUZSC010000037.1, on the reverse strand, counting down.
GATGCTACTAAGAACTTTCTATTATTTTTCACCGCTTCATCTTCAACATTTACCATTACATCTTCAAAAAACTTATCGAGTTCTGGCTTAAGTCCAAGAAGCGCATCAAGCTCTGCTTCATAATTATCAAACTTAGTGTCTACCACTTCATTGTACTTTTTATGTAAGGCTGCTTCTGCTTCTTCATCGAAGTAACATTTGTTTACATGAAGTCTTTGTGATAAGTCTATATCTTTGGTGATGTTTGCAACGCGTTTAAATGTTGATGAGTACTCTGAAAAACCTTCTGAGTTTACAATGTTGTTTAATGCTTGAATCTTTTTTCCTAGCGCTAAAAGTTCTCTTTCTCCAGATGCTAAAACCGCTTCGATAATAGAAGGGTTTATACCTTTAAAGTACTGCTTTACTCTCTCTAAAAAGAAGCTTTCTAGTTTTTGCATATCAATATTTTCATATCCACTTGCTAAGTCTGCTAAAGTCTCAACTACATCAAAGGCAAAACCATGCTCTTTTGTGATTCTGACAAGTCCGTTTACGGCACGACGAAGTGCAAATGGGTCCCGTGAACCTGTTGGTATTTGATTTACACTAAAAAGGGCTAAAAGCGTATCGAGTTTTAAACTCATGGCTACTATAGCGCTCATTTGAGTTGATGGAAGCGCACTGTCTTCGCCATCTGGTAGGTACTGCTCAGTTATTGCAGTTGCTACGACTGCATTTTCACCTGCTGCCGTTGCGTAGTAGCCACCCATAAGACCTTGAAGCTCTGTAAACTCATACACCATCTCAGACATCAAGTCAGCTTTTGCAAGCTCTACAGCTCTATTTAAATCTTCTTTACTTGCGTGTATCTTGTACATATCGTAAAGTTTATTTGCTATTTTTGTTTCGCGCTCGATTTTGTCAGCTACGGAACCGAGTCCTTTAAAGAAGGCAACTTTTTCAAGTCCTGCTGTGCTAAGTCCATTTTTAAGATCGTTATCGTAAAAGAAAAGTCCGTCTGCTAAACGAGGGCGGAGTACTTTTTCATTTCCCTCTATTACCTTAGAAAAGTCATTTGTTAAAGCATTTGAAACAACACAAAACTTGTTGATAAGTTTACCGTCTTTAAAAACTGGAAAATATCTTTGATGTTCTTTCATAGAAGTAATGATTACCTCAGAGGGAAGTCTTAAAAATTCTTCATCAAATGAGCCTAGTAGTGCAGTTGGATTTTCAGTAATCGCTACAACTTCATCAAGTAGCTCTTCATCTATCTCTATAACTACACCCTGCTCTTTTTGAAGTACTTTAAAGTCATTTAAGATATTTTCACGGCGTTTATCTGTAAAAAGTGTAACGCCACCATTTTTTAGAATACTAAAATAGTCTTTAACACAGGAAACTTCAAGCGCTTCAAAGTTAGAGATTCTATGCACAAAAGTTGTCATGCTAGATTTAACACCATAAAGCGAAGCATCTACAAGTTTATCTCCTAACATCACATTTAACCAACGAATAGGACGAATAAAGCTTTCACTTGCACTTCCCCAACGCATAGACTTACCAAAGTCGAGTGACTTTACCCATTTGTTTATAATTGCTTCTAAAAGTTCTACCGATGCCTTGCCTTTAACATCTTTTTTGTAATAAAGAACTTCTTTACCGCCTTTTTTTACCCTTTCGAATTTCGCTCAAAGGCACACCGCATTTTTTCGCAAAGCCATTAGCTGCAGGTGTAGCTTCGCCATCTTTATAAGCAACAGCTAAAGGAGCACCAAAAAACTCTTCTATAGAGTCCTCTTGCGCAAGAGGAAACTCGGCATGGTAAATCACTAAACGACGAGGCGTGTAATGAAATTCAAATTCACAAAGAAGTGCGTTTTCTTCTAAGATTGCAGCGTATTTTTTTTCAATATTTTTTAACTCTTTTAAAAGTGGAACTGCTGGAAGTTCTTCAACACCGATTTCAATTAGTAAAGGTTTTAGCATAGGTCAAGTCTCTTTATATTTTAAGTAAGGCGATTTTATCTTTTTTTGTGTTAAATGTTCATAAATAATTAAATAATACTTAAATAAGACAATTATTATCCGCTTTAGGTTTAAGTAAATGTTTTACTCGTTACAATGCCGATATAAATAAAACACACAAGGAATTACAATGCCAAAGATTAACAAATATGTTGATATAGATACAGTAGAAAGAGAAGCTAAAAAAGATTTAATCGATCGTCACTCACCGTTTATTACAGTTGCTGGTGATGCTAAAAAAAGGTGAAATCCTTTCAGTTAATGTTAAAATGGGTAACGAATTTACTCATCCAGATGATTTTGATCACTATATCGAAAGTATCACACTTTTCAACGGTGAAACTAAATTAGCATCTGCTTCTTTTGTTCCAGGTACTTTAGGTAATGAAAAATCTCATGCTGAAGTTACTTTTAACATCAGACCAATGGGTAAAAAATTAAACCTAGTTGCTCATGGTTACTGTACTAAACACGGTATCTGGGAATCAACTGCTGTTGTTGTTGAAGTAGCAGAGTAGTTACTACTTCTCGCTAAAGCATTCTTGCTTTAGCGCTTTCTTAAAATGTAGATTCTAAATCAATCAATGGTTTATCTATATAAAATCCCTGCGAATAATCTATATCCAACTCTTTTACCTTGTCCATAACTGTACTTGAATGTACATATTCTGCAACTATTTTAATCTTGAATTTTTTTGCAAAATCGACAATACTTTCGACTACCATATATGAGTTTTTATTTGTATCTATATTTGAAATAAGAGAGCCATCAATTTTAATAAAATCTACATCTATATTTGTTATATATGCAAAATTCGAGTAGCCAGCTCCAAAATCATCTATAGCAATTTTTGCACCAAAGCGTTTAACTTCTTTTATAAATCTATCTACCTTGTTAAAATCTTTAATGGCTTCTGATTCTAAAAGTTCAAAAGTAAGACGAGAAGCGACATTGGAATGTTTTAATTTTTCTAATATAAAATCAAATATTTCACTACTCATAATATCTTCTATAGAAAGGTTTACATTAAATTCATACTTATTATCTGCAAAAGCTTCAAAGGATTTGTTTATAATTATCTTTGTCACAAGATTATAAACTTTTATCTTTTTTGCTACTGAGATAAAAAGATTTGGAGATATTACATTTCCTTCTTCATCAATTAAACGAGCTAAGCACTCAAATTTTGTAATTTTCATTGTTTTATTGTCAACAATAGGTTGAAAATAGGGAACTATTCTAAAATCTTCTACAGCTTCTCGAACCATAGTTGATACTTTTAGATTTTGTTCATATTCATTTTTAAAATGCATTCTATCTTCATAAATCCAAAAAGGAAGGTTGTTTTCACTTGCATATTTTAAAGCCATTGAAACCTTAGAAAAAATATCTTGAGTACTTGTGTTTGAACATGAAGCAAATGTAAATTCAATATTTATTTTGATATTTTGGTACTCAACATAAAAGTTTTTCACTCTATCATAAAGCTCAGATAAATAATCTTTCATCTCATAAAAAGATTTATTATTTTCTAAGAGCAGTATAAATTCTGCACCGGTATGCCTATAAAGTGTATATTCTTTTACAGTATCATCTATATATTCACTTATCTTTTCAATAACATAATCACCTATTACAAAACCATAAAAGTTATTGATAGTAACAAAGTTATCGATTTTTAATAAAATAAGACCGGCTTGTTCATTATCTAAAATATCTCTTCTTAGTTGATAAATATTTGATAATCCTGTTAGCTGATCTGTAAAATATGATTTAAGTTGTTTTGTTTGCGTGTTTTTTAGCATAGACTCAGTAGAGAGAAGCTTTACTTGCATTGTATTGATTAGTTCATCTTGTAAATCACTGCTTTGTACACTGCTATCTAGCGTATATATATTTAAAAGTGTTTCTTTTTCCTTTGTCTTTAAAAAAATAATTTTAGCTAAAGGAAATATTTTTTTAAGTTCAGAGTCTAGATTTTGAACAAGAACCGTATTGTGTATAATAGACACTATATGTATAAGTATATTTACTTCTTTTATATTTCTTAACTTAGAGACAACACTACTAACTTCAGAGGAAGATTTCAAGGTATAACTATAAGTTTTAAGTTCATTTTTTTCATTCATAATTTATTATATCAAAAAAACATACTATAAGAAGAATTTTAGTATACTTGCGAACATAAAAGAGGAATAACTATGCAAGCATTTGGAAAATTTACAACAAACTTCGACCATGAATATATACTTAAACATTACATTTATATCAATGAAAAAGACGAATTTAGAGAAGACATAAAAATATCAGTTGAAGAACTTAACTTCTTACTAAAAAAGAAAAGTAAAAATGTTGCTGGAACTATCTTTTTATACAACCCGACTATTAGCCCTTTAGGTTACGATAATGAATCGCCTTTAGAAGAACAAGGTTTTGAGTTTAAAGACGAGTTTTCTGAACTTAACTTTAATGAGGCGATGAACCTTTTCTCAAAAGCAATCCGAGATGGATACAGAGGAAAACTTTTAGAAATAAAATATCTTTTCAATCTCAACAAAGCAAACATAGAACCTACTCCAATCCTTGAAGAGTTAGATGCTGACCTAGACAGATACACTTCAGGTCAATTTACCCGTTATGATAAACAACTTAACTATACAGACTATACAACAATGAGTTTAAATGGAAAATTTGTATACTTTGGAAGTGGTCATAAGTACGATAGGCATCATAAAGAGATTATAAATTATGCAAGAAATATTTCTAAGCAAGCGCTCAAGCTCGGTAAGGAAATTTATTTCACACACGACAATAATTATGACCCAGATGAATGCATAGAACTTGCTTATTACTTAGCGCCAATAGCGCTAGGGAAAATAAAAGCAAAACGAATAAACTCATTTAAAAATGCTTTTAGAACCAACCCTCCAAGTATTCAAAAACTAAGTTCTTAAAAATTCAAATCCTTAGAGCTTTACTTCTTTTTATGTAAAGATAATTCTTTTTTCAGATACTCTCCGGTAAAAGAACCTGTTTTTTCATAGTTAGCTGCTAAGTCTTCAGGTGTTCCCTCTGCGATGATTAGACCACCACCAGAACCACCTTCTGGACCCATGTCTATTACCCAGTCAGCATTCTTAATCATGTCTAAGTTGTGCTCGATTATAAGCATGGAGTTACCAAGTTCTACAAACTTATGAAGTACATTTGTAAGTCTATCTACATCCGCAAAATGAAGTCCAGTTGTTGGTTCATCTAAAATATACAGTGTTTTCCCTGTGTCTTTTCGGCTTAACTCTTTACTTAGTTTGATTCTTTGTGCTTCACCACCTGAAAGTGTTACAGCATTTTGACCCAATGAAATATAACCAAGTCCAACATCTACGATTGTTTTAAGTTTAAGATGAATCTTTGGAATAGGCTTAAAAAACTCAAAAGCCTCATCAACACTCATAGCTAGAACATCTGCTATTGTTTTACCCTTGTAAAAAACTTCTAGCGTTTGTTGGTTGTATCTAGAACCATTACAAGTATCACAGTTCACCATAATATCGGGAAGAAAGTGCATCTCGATTTTAATCTCACCCTCTCCTTGACATTTTTCACAGCGTCCACCTTTAACATTGAAACTAAAACGAGATGTTGTGTAACCTCTTATTTGGGCTTCTTTTGTTTGGCTAAAAAGATTTCTTATCTCATCCATTACACCCGTATATGTTGCGGGATTACTTCTTGGAGTTCTTCCAATAGGGCTTTGATCAAGATAGATCACCTTATCCACTTGGTCGAGTCCCGTTATAGAAACTCCGGCTACCTTGTTCACTTTTCTAGCATGGTTAAGTAATTCTCTTGCAGTTGGTAGAAGTGTTTGAAGCATAAGTGAACTTTTACCACTTCCACTTACACCTGTAATACATACGAAGTTATTCAAAGGAAGTTTAGCATTTAGATTTTTGATATTATTTAATGTCACATTTTTTATTTCAATAAATTTTTCTTGTTTTCTTCTGTAAAAGTACTCTATCTGCTTGCGTCCATAAAGGTAGTCTGCTGTGAGTGTTTTAGCTTTTTTTAGCTTATCTAATGTTCCAGCGAAAACAACTTCACCACCAAATTTCCCAGCACCACTTCCTATATCTACAACAAAGTCAGCATTTTCTATCGTTTCTTTATCGTGTTCAACCACGATAACAGTATTGCCCTTTTCTTGTAGGTTTCTCAGTGTTCGTATAAGTTTTTTTGTATCTCGCTCATGAAGACCAATGCTTGGCTCATCCAAGACATACATAACTCCAGTAAGTCCTGAACCAATCTGTGAAGCAATTCTAATTCTTTGCGCTTCACCACCACTAATCGTTCTAGCATCTCGACCGAGTGTAATATAACCGAGTCCTACATCAAAAAGAAAGTAAAGGCGTTCCCTGATCTCATTTAAAATAGGTTTAGATATTTGCGTATCTTTTGCATCCATGTATGTGAAATTTTCTTTGTCTGCAAACCATTCGTAAGTTTGATGTATTGGCATCTCTAAAAGTTCAGATATACCCTTGTCTGCAACTCGAACGGCTAATGACTCTCGCTTCAGTCGGTTAGAATCACAAATATTACAAATCTTTTCACTCATGTAATCAGCAAGTTCTTTTTCATCTTTGAACATATCGTAAGCAATACGAATGATCCCGGGAAACAATCTTTTAACGGTATGGTTTTTCCAAAGAAACTCTACTTCTTCTATATTTCCATGAAGGATTGCTTTTTGCTGATGCTCGGGTAGTGATGAATAAGGAGCAGTTACATCAATATCGTTTGCCTTACAAAAGCCTTTTAAAAATGTAAAATAGTAACCTTTGTTAAATCCGTATACAATTTTAACAGCACCTTTTTCGATACATAAATCTTGGTCTATTATTTTTTCATGGTCAAGCGCATAACGAAGTCCTAGTCCATCACATTCCGAACAAGCACCTTTGGGTGAGTTAAATGAAAATGAAAGTGGCTCTAATGGATCAAAACTAATCTTACAATCAAAACATGCATTGTGTTCTGAGTAATGAATGCTTGTTTCTTTAATGCCGAGTTCTTCATGATTTAAAATGTCAATTTCAAGTTCACCATAACTCTCTTTAAGCGCTTTTTCAACATCGGCTGCAATTCTTTCTTGGTTTTCAGGTTTAACTACAACTCTATCAACAACAACTTTGATGGTATGTTTTTTTGTTTTGGAGAGTTCTATTTCATCATCAAGACGAACCATCACTCCATCTATCATAGCACGGACATAACCCTTATACACAAGCGATTCTAACATATCTGCATACGCACCTTTTTTCTCACGAACAAGCGGAGCAAGAAGAACAAGTTTCGCGCCCTCAGGTAGTTTTGCAACTTCGGAGATAATATCAGATGCTGACATTTGAGAAATAACTTTTTTACATTGATGACAATGCTGTACTCCGACCCGAGCGTAAAGAAGTCTAAAATAATCATATATCTCTGTAATTGTTCCAACAGTAGAACGAGGGTTTTTAGATGTGGTTTTCTGGTCGATGGCAATAGCAGGAGTAAGTCCTTCTATTTTATCAACATCAGGTTTTCCTACACGGTCTAAGAACTGTCTTGCATACGAAGAAAGCGACTCCATATATCTTCTTTGACCCTCTGCATAAAGCGTGTCAAAAGCTAATGTTGATTTTCCAGAACCACTTAAACCAGTCATAACGATTAACTCATTTTTTGGTAATGTTAAATTAATATTTTTTAAATTATTTTCTCTTGCACCGGTTATAACTATTTGATCTTTTTTTTTCATTTATACCTCTAAAATATTCTATATATTAAATAAACAACTATAAGTAGATAAAAACCCACTAAAAGTCTTTTTTGTAAAGTAGCATCTATCTTGTCTTTTAGATAGATGCCTAAGTACACACCAAACAATGATGCGAGTCCTACTGTTAAACCTACTTCATAGTTTACCTCACCTAGTATTGAATGTGAAATCAAACCTGCGAAGGAAGAGAACACAACAAAAAACAGTCCTGCTGAAATAGCTTTTTTAAGCGAAACATGAAAAAAACCAACTAGAATCGGTACGAGTAAAATACTTCCACCAACACCTATAGTCATACTCAAAGCTCCTAAAGGAACACCAATCCCAAGTAAGACGAATTTATTTAATTCTAACTCTTTTTTATCTTCTTTAGTTTTAAAAAAAAGTCTCATCAATGCGAATAAAGCAAAACTTAAAAATATAATCTCAAGCGTAAGGTCATCAAAACTAGAAGTAATATAGCCACTCAAAAGAGCCCCAATACTTCCACCAATTCCAATAGGTAAAACCATTGAAATATCTAATGTCCCCCGTCTCTGGTTGAGATAACTTCCATAAACAGAGCTAAAAACCATTTGCAAAACCGATATACCAATAGCTTCTTTTGTTGCATATCCTAAAAATAAAAGTAATGGAATCAATATTGTTCCACCACCAACTCCAAAAAATCCTGATAATACACCAACAAAAAAACCAAGACTAAGCAGTTCCAACATATTTACCTAATATTTTTTGAAATTATACTCTTTTATCCCTTTACTTTAATATTGTATTGATATTACATAAAGTATAATAGATTCAAATAAAGGTTGCATTATGCTAAAAACAATCATCGAAGCTTCACAAAATTTCTGTATTCATCAAATCCGTGTATCTCCCATCTTAGAAGATACTTTACATAAAGAAAAAACGCTTATTGCTTATATTGACTTAGATGCGGATGATGGAAAAAAGTATAGAGCGTACATTGCTTCCTCTACAGCATTTATGCAAAGGGTTTCAAAACTTTTTTTAGAAGAAGATGAAAGTGATGAAGAAACATTAATCGACATGACCTTAGAAACCGCAAACCTAATCATTGGAAGTGCAAAAGTAATTGCTGAAGAAGCAAATAAAAACCCTTACACTATAGGAACACCACACTTTGAAAAATATGATATTTTTGATTTAATTTTGATGAAGCAAAGTTAATTCGCGTTTGTGATGATAATTTAATACTTGCTATTAAGGAATTAAATTGAAGCGAAAGAATAAATATAGTTTTGCAGATGATGACAAAGAATATAATGCTGGAAAAGAATTATCATGGATGAACTATTCTGGTCTTTTAGATATGGAAGTAGAGTTTATTGCTGATTTGGGTGAAACACAAGCTACTGTTGCAGAAATACTCAAATATGAGAAAGGTTCAATCATCGACCTTAAAAAACCAGCAGGAGAAAGTGTAGAGTCCTATGTCAATGGTCGCATACTTGGTAAGGGCGAAGTTATGGTTTATGAAAAAAATCTTGCAATTCGTATCAATGAAGTGCTTGACTCAAGCGCTGTACTTTACCACTTAGCAAAGGAAAAAATCGATGACTAAACTTGTTCTACTTTTACTAGCACCCCTCCTTCTAAACGCCTCTAAAATTCTAAGTTATAACATTTATGATAGAACCGACCGAGTTGATGTAATGATTACTTTTGATACACCTTTTGAAGGTAAAATCAAACAAAGCACGAGTTCATCAAAAATTGTTATTAAACTCGAAGGTGCTTCTATTGAAACAAGTAAGTCTAAAGTGCTTGATTCTAAATTTTTAAATTCAATAAATATTGTTCCGCTCGCTACATATACAAAGATTATTGCGCTCGTTCCATCATCGGTGAAATTAAAAGCATCTAAGACCTCCGATGCCTATGGTTTGAGACTAAGATTCTCAAAAACCATAGCATCTACAGATATTTTATCCTCTAATAAAGTAAATGCTTCTACAAATCAAAGATCTTCTTTACCAACAAAACCAGATTCTAAGCTTTCTTCCAACTATTATATTGTCATTGCAATTTTATTTTTAGGAATTGTAATATTGTTCGTGTTAAAAAATAAAATGAATACGCCTAACAATAGAAAAAAATCCAACTCATGGTTATTTAAAGTTGCTAATGATTCTAAAGGAAATACTAGTGATGAAGTTAGTATACGATTTCAAAAGAATATAAATGATGAAAACAGCGTTGTAATGCTTGATTTTGTTGGACAAAGCTACTTAGTTCTTATGGGATCAAACAATATTTTACTTGATAAGTTTACAGATAACAAGCCTGTTACTCAAGATGATTTTGATACCATCTTGCAAAATAGACATGAAGAATTAGATAATTTTTTAAATGAGAGTGAAACACCTCAAGAGAAAGACCCTATGCAAGTTTATAAAGAAAAAGCTGCAAATATTTCTTATACTGTTTGATTTTTTAAGAAGCTTGCTTTTAAAAGCTTCTTAACCTTCTTGATATCAGACATTGTATACACATAACTTTCATCCATAGTTTTATTACTATGGTACACTTCTGTCACTGTAATTCCATAGGGATCTTTTTTCTCTTTTGACATTTTATTATCTTCATCAAAAGAATATAAATATAAATTTTTTCGTGTTTTTTGAATATAATAAGTAAGGACAATCTCATCTGTGTACTTCTTTTCTATTGCTACCACAACTCTTAAATCTTTTGGATATTCATTTTCAGCTAAATTAAGAATACTCGATGCTTCATCTATGCTCATAAAACCAATATAGAGCTTATTATACAAGTCATGGTATCTTTGGACTTTGTTGTTCATTAAAAAATATATATCTAAAATATGTTTTTTATGCGCACGCAATGTCTTAGTAATCCAAGCCATAGTATTGTAGTATCTAAATGGATAAACTTTTAAGTGATGCGATTGAATCATTTTTTTTTGAATTTATAATCTCTTTAGGAACTAGTTTTTTAGCCTTAGGATTTTGAATATAATCAAGAACATGCTTTGCAGAATACTCATTCGTAAACCAAACCTTACAATAATCAGGAAACTGTTTAACGCCAGTTGCTCCCTCATTTAATATAATAAGTGCTTTGATCTCTAAGTCTGGAAAGATAATTTCTAAGAGTGCTTTTTTCTTTCTTAATCTCTTTCTCAATTTAAGCACTGACTTGACAAGTGTCATTTCAACAAAATAAAGCTCATTGTTTTTTGTAAGAAACATTGCATCAAATTCACTAATTTCTCTACTTTTTGTACGGTAAACAATTTGTTGTTTTTCACTAATAGAGAGTGTATTTGGATGTGACTTAAACTTATTTTGATGATAACCTTTTAAAAGAAACTTATCTATCTCATCAGAACTTTCAGCATAACGGAGAAGCTTTTCATAGACAAAGTTTTCAAAAACTTCACCTTCAAAAGAACGGAACGAACTCATAAAAGAGGGGTCGTCTTCTTTCATTCCTTTAGCAATTAAAGAAAGTAGATGCTTTGTGTTATAAGAATAATGGAGAAGATTATCCGCTATATCACTTTCATCAAGTGCTTTTATAGACTTTGATATATCAAGCATAGTTAAGCAATCTCCACATTTTTAAAAAAATCATCAATTCTCGCTCTGTACTCTGCAATATCGTTAATATGATTAACTTCGTCTCGGAGTTTAGAAGCACCCTTGTAACCTTTTGTATAGGTATGCGTATGCTTTCTAAACATAGCTACACCATGTCCGCCATAAAATTCTATCATCTTGTCAAAGTGCTCCATAATAATCTCATGCTTAAGCTTCTCATCAATATCTTGCTCACCACTTTTAAGTTGATGAAAAATCCATGGAGCACCAACTGCACCACGACCAATCATAATACCATCTGCACCCGTATGCTCAAGTACCCATTTAGCCTTATCAAAAGAGTCGATATCACCATTGGCAATAACGGGGATAGATACAGCTTTTTTAATCTCCGCAATAGCATCATAGTCAACTTCAGATTTAAACTTTCCGGCCCGAGTTCGTCCATGTACTGCAATAAAGTCAGCACCGCTCCCTTCAACCATCTTTGCAATTTCAACATGGTTCTTTTCTTCAAAACCAAGTCGTATTTTTACACTTGTCATGCTTTTGTTTGAGGTGTCTTTCATTGCACGGATGATACTACCCATTAAAGGTAAATGAAGTAAAAGAGAACTTCCACTTCCATGTCCTACAACTTTAGGAACAGGACATCCACAGTTTAAATCTATAACATCAATGCCATCATGGCTATTTAAAATTTCTACTGCTTGTTTTACTATATCCACACTTGAGCTTGAAATTTGAACAGAATATGGGTCTTCTATAGGATTTTTTTGTAGCATATGTAAGGTTTTTGTAGAATTATGAACAAGTGCATTGGAACTTAACATTTCACTAACAGTTAAGTCTGCACCAAATTTTTTCACTACACTTCTAAAAGGCAAGTCCGTAAAACCTGCAAGAGGAGCCAATACATAGATTGGCTTGTCGAATGAAAGTTTATTTAACATATCCTGTCTATTACAAATAGATTTATATTAAAGTTTTTATTACTGTCTTTTAAGGCTCTATAAGCTTTAAAGTTAAGATATTCATCCCCTTGAGATAAATCTAAAATAGCATTAGCTGGTTCAATCATTTCTAAGTCATACAGGGTATAAAGGTAAGCGTCCATAGCCTCATCTTTTTCATCACTTAATGTTTCAAAAAGTCTCATTCTTTGTTCTGGAATCATACCTAGAGATACTGATTCAGAAATTTTTATATAATCACTAGCATCTAGCTCAAGAGGAGCCAATAAACTAATGATTAAGTCATTTGAAATTCCAAGTGTATTTTCTTGAGAATTTACCCGTAAAAACAATTCAAAAAGAGCAGCTTTACTCATAAAACTTTTATATTTTTCTATTTTTGATAAAGAAGCAACTTTTACAAAATCTACATATATTTCATCCAATAGTACTTTATTATATTTATTTGCATGACTTAAAAAATCTTCTGCATTTTGTTCGCCACTTTTGTATCTGTTTCTTTCATTTTGAATGCTAAGAGGATTATCAATAGATAAAGATAATTTTTTTATATCGACAGTTTTCCCTTCTTTAATCTCTTGAATGATTTTTAAAGTATCTCCAAGTTTTCCTTCACTAACTGTTGTGCTGCTAATATTTGTTGGAAATAGCGCTGTATTATCAATAATACTTCCTAATAATTTATACTTAGAAGTTCTAAATGAATGGTAGCGATTTTCTTTGCCTAAATATGCATCTGATATACAAGTAATTACATCTTCATAATCTTTTTCATATTTTCTTATATTTAAACTTCCCAAAACAGAGTAAAAAGACATATGTATTACGCTTCCGATATAAAGCACAAAAAGAGGTATCATTATCCATATCGAGATAGAAAGAGGCGCTATTTCTATACCTAGTAAGTTTACACTAATAGTTTCACTTGAAATAAAGGTACTCACATACCATCCAGTAAACGCTATAAGTAAAAATGCTGCAATTGTATATCTTTTAATATGCATAAATATCCCTTAGTTTGTTTTTTCTACTATCTCTCTACAGTCTATGCAATAGATTGCATGTGGCTTTACTTTTAAACGAGCAAAACCAATGTCGTCTTCACACATAGCACATATACCGTAGTCACCTACTGATATTTTACCTAAAGCTACATTTATATCTCTTAATTCTTGTTCTTGTTGCTGTACTATAGCACTTTCTATCATTGCACTATTATTTACTGAAGCATGATCACCTTCATCATTCAACTCTAAACCATTTAATTGATCTAACTCATCGTTAACACCTGAAATATTTTTTAGTATCTGTAGATTTCTACTTTCTAAAATATTTTTAAAATAACCTAATTCACTTATTTGCACTATCTTTCCTTAATGTATGTATATGTTTACGCTTTATTTATGATAGGGGTGATTACTCAGTATTGAAAAACCCCTATATATTTGCTCAAGTAAAACAACTTTGGCAATTTTATGGCTCATAGTGAGCTTACCTAGACTTATAACTTGATCACTTTTTTTTAAAAAATCATCTTCAAATCCATAAGCTCCGCCTATAAAAAATTTCACCGACATCTTATCATTTAATAGCTTACTAAATTCATAACTATCGATTAATTTTCCATCAGGGTGCAAAGTTACACTATAATCTTTACTAATATACCCATCTAAGGCTTTTGTATAGGCTATTTGAGAAGCATTTGGCGATATAATATGTGCTTTAGCAACCTCTTTTGGGAAAATTTCTGTATCTTCAAGCTTAGCAAAACGAGAAATCATTTTAGTTAAATCTTTATACAAAGGATCATAAATCGATTTTTCTTTTTTTGCAATGGACACTATTTCTATTTTCATCATTATTTGAGAAGTCCGCTGCCAATAACATGGTAAGTAACATTTTGAAATTCATCATCCATTTTAACACTACCTATTGCACCTACAAAATGTTTTGATTTTGCCGCGATAAGGTCGAGCGAACTCCCAAGTATTTTGGGAACATCTTTAGTTTGAGTATTTCTGTATGCGCCTAAACCTATATAGTTTAAGTCCATCTCATTTGCTTGAAGTACTTCTTCTTCATTATGTGTTGATATACCTAGTATTTTATCACTTGAAATAACTTTTCGTATAATTTTTACAGCTGTAAAAATATCTTTATCTATTTTTATCAAGTCTTCTTGACCAAGGTGAACACCATCGCAAAATTCTATTAACTCATAGGCATCATTAACAATAAGAAAACCATCAAATATTTTTCTTATTTTTATCAATTGTATTTTTATAAATGCAGTGTCAGCAGATTTATTTCTATATTGAATTATTTCAGCATTATTGTCTTTTGCTTTTTTAACAAAATCTTCGAGGCTAAGACCACGCGTATCTAATAATTCTTGATCACAAAGAGCATAAAGTCGCATCGCTTTACTTAAGCGACTTTTAAAAGTGTAAGAAGATTTGAAAGAGTACTTTTTAAATCATTTCTATTTACTATCATATCTACAGCACCCTTTTCAAGTAAAAACTCAGCTCTTTGAAATCCATCAGGAAGTGCTGAACCGATAGTTTGCTCAATAACACGCTGACCAGCAAATCCTATAAGCGCACCAGGCTCAGCGATAATAATATCTCCAAGCGTTGCAAAAGAAGCACTTACTCCACCCATAGTAGGATCCGTCAGTACTGAAATATAAGGTAGTTTATGGTTAGCTAGCTTAGCAAGTGCTGCTGATGTTTTACTCATTTGTAGTAAAGAGAATGTACTCTCTTGCATTCTAGCACCACCAGATGCACTTAAAATAATCACACCTTCTTTATTTTTGATAGCACGATTTATTGCGCGAACGATTTTTTCACCTTCAACTGAACCAAGAGATCCACCCATAAAAGCAAAATCAAAAATTACTATTTGGGCACTCACTCCATTCATAACGATAGAACCACTCACAACAGACGATGTTTTACCAGTTTTTTTTGTAGCTTCTTCTAATCTTAGTTTATAAGATTTTTTATCTACGAAGTTCAAAGGATCAACAGGTTTGAGCTTTGAATCAAATTCAACAAAAGTACCCTCATCTTCTAAAAGTTCTATTCTTTCTTTGACACCAATGCGTAAATGAAAACCACATTTAGGACATACATAGTTTTGATTTTCAACTTCTTTATAATACATAAGTGCGTGACATGATTTACATTTCACCCAGTGTGCTGAAGCTTCTTTTTGTGCAGGTTGTTTATTTGCATCTTTAGAAAAAAGGTTAAGTAAGTTCATAAAAAGATATCCTCAAAATAATTAAATTGTCTTGTATTATATCTTAAAAAGCTTAATAGATAAATACGATATATAAAAATATTATATATCGCGTCTAATATCTTAGAGTAAAGACTTAGAAATATTTCGTGCAGCTTCGCGACCGTCAAGTGCTGCTGTTACAACTAAATCAGCACCACGAAAGCAGTCTCCACCAGCATAGATGCCAGCAGTTGTTGTTTCGTATGTTTCTTCATCAATAACAATCCCACCCCATGAATTTGTCTCGATTCCGTTTTCTGCTAAAAATGAAGGAACAACTGGATCAAAGCCCAAAGACATTATAACAACATCAGCATTTACTCTAAATTCGCTACCCTTAACTTCTTCCATTCTTTGACGACCTGAGTCATCTTTTGCTCCAAGATTTGTTTTTATAACTTCAACAGAAATAGCTTTGCCACCTTCATCTAAAATAATTTCTTTTGGCGCAGTAAGAAATGTAAAATCAACACCCTCTTCCATGGCATTTTTATACTCTTTTCTACTACCAGGCATATTCTTCTCATCGCGTCTGTAAAGACAGGTAACTGATTTAGCGCCCTCTCGTTTTGCAGTTCTTAGACAATCCATAGCAGTATCACCGCCACCTATCACAACTACATTTAAATCTTTAAAATCAAACTTTTTATCGTAAGTAGTTTTAAAGTTTTTTCTCTGGATTGCATTAAGATAATCCATTGCAGAATAAACATTACTTGCATTTTCTCCAGCAAGACCAGCATTTTTACCCTTTGTTGCACCAACACCGATAAACATCGCGTCGTGTGCATCTGCTACTTCTTCAAAAGTAATATCTTGACCAACTTTTGTATTTAAAACAAGTTTTAACCCAGCATCTATGAGTAAGTCTATTCGTCTATCTACTATCTTTTTATCAAGTTTAAAGTTTGGTATACCGTAAGTTAAAAGTCCACCTGCACGGTCAGCACTTTCATACATTGTAACCGCGATTCCCGAGCGTAAAAGGTAGGTTGCAACAGAAAGACCCGCAGGACCACTTCCAATAACTGCAACTTTTTTATCTGTAGTTATTCCTGGATATTCTGGTTTCATTCCAGCTTTAAAGCCAGCCTCTGTAATGCTTGTCTCGATAGAGCCAATAGTAATTGCACCATGTCCATCATTTAAAGTACAGTCACCCTCGCAAAGTCTATCGTGAGGACAGATTCTACCCATAACTTCTGGAAAAGGAGACGGTTCATTTGAAAGTTTAAATGCAAATTCCAAGTCTTTTTCTGCAACAGATTTTAGCCATTGAGGAATGTAGTTATGAAGAGGACATTTATTTAAACAAAATGGATCGCCACATTGAATACATCTATCACTCTGCGTTGCTGCATCTGCCTCGTTAAAAATATCATAAATTTCACCGAAATCCTTTGTTCTCTCAACGACTAATCTTTTCTCAGGGTCAATTCTCTCAGTTGTTAAAAATTCTTTCATCTTAGTTTCCCTTTTCTATATTTAGAGGTAATTTCGTTAAGTTTTTGGGTTTAACTAACCAAAAATTTCTCACCTCTACTCTAAAGTTTTCAAGTAATTCTTTTGCTTTTTTACTTTCTGTTTCTACAACATAATCTTTAAGTAATTTTTTGAGTAAATGTCTTGCATCTGAGCCTTCATCTGTATCAATTCGAACAGCTTCAACAAGCTCATGATTTACATTTTCAATAAAAATATGATCTTCATCGTATACAAAACTAATACCACCTGTCATTCCTGCACCAAAGTTGATTCCAGTTCGACCTAAGATTGCAACAATACCACCTGTCATGTACTCACAAGCATTATCTCCAGTTCCCTCTACAATTGCTACAGCACCTGAGTTACGAACAGCAAATCGCTCACCAACACTTCCTGAAATGTAAAGTTTACCACCAGTAGCACCATAAAGACATGTGTTACCACCAGCTGCAAACTCTTCACCTTCATTTTTAGATGTAATGATAATCTTACCACCATGCATCCCTTTTCCAAGGTAATCATTTGCAACACCATCTAAGTAAATTGAAACACCCGGAATCAAGAATGCTCCAAGTGCTTGACCTGCTGTACCTTTTAGATTTATTTTAATAGTATCAGCTTTAAGTCCTGTATCACCATAATACTCTGCAATTTCACCTGATACTAAAGCACCAAAACTTCTATGTATATTTTTTATTTCTCTATTTATTCGAATAGGATGATCTGGATGCTTAATTGCAGCCATTGCCTCAACTAAAACACCTTTTTCAAAAGCATTATCATCAAAAGGATGATTGAATTTTTGTTGGTGCGTATTTACACCCTCTTCTTCATGAAGGATTGAAGAAAAATCAAATTTACGAGCAAAGTCATCATTTACAACTTTGAGTATACTTACTTGACCTATCATCTCTTCCATCGTTTTATACCCAAGTTCTGCCATTATAGAGCGGATGTCTTCTGCTAAAAATGTAAAGAAATTAATTATTTCATCAACTTGACCCTTGAAAAATTCTGAACGGAGTTTTTCATTTTGTGTTGCGATACCCACTGAACATTTATTTACATGACAAATACGAAGCATCTTGCAACCGATGATACTAAGAACACTCGTACCAAATGCATACGATTCAGCACCTAGTAGTGCAGCTTTTACAACATCTAAACCAGTTTTAAGACCACCATCTGTTTGAAGTTCCACAAGAGAACGAAGTTTATTTGCCTTGAGTGCATTGTGTGCTTCGCTTAAACCAACTTCCCAAGGATTACCTGCGAATTTAAGAGAAGTCAATGGAGCCGCACCCGTTCCACCATCACCACCAGAGATAATGATTTTATCTGCATACGCTTTTGTAACACCTGCTGCAATTGTTCCAACACCAATCGTTGAAACAAGTTTTACAGCAAGCCGTGCTTTTGGATTCACTTGTTTACAGTCAAAAATAAGCTGTGCTAAATCCTCAATAGAATAAATATCATGATGAGGAGGAGGTGAAATAAGTGTAACACCTGGAACCGTATGACGAAGCTTACCGATCAAAGCACTTACTTTATGTCCTGGGAGTTGTCCACCCTCACCTGGTTTTGCACCCTGTGCAACTTTAATCTGAATCTCATCAGCTGAGCGTAAATACGCTGGAGTTACACCAAATCTACCTGATGCAATTTGCTTAATTTTAGATACTTTATTTGTACCATAACGCGCCTTATCTTCTCCACCCTCACCTGAGTTTGACTGACCGCCTATTGTGTTCATCGCTATTGCAACTGTTTCATGTGCTTCAGGGGAAATTGAGCCTAGACTCATAGCCGCAGATGCGAAGCGTTTAAAGATTTTCTCTTTTGCTTCAACTTGAGAAATATCTATGGCTTTTCGTTCAGATTTTAAATCGAAAAAATCACGAATATATTTAAGTCCACGCCCATTAACTATCTTTTTAAGCTTGTCAAAATCTTCTTTTTTCCCACTTCGAGAAACTGCATGGATAGCATGAATAACTGCTGGACCAAAGTCATGGTGCTCTTGTCCTGAGTAGAACTTATAAAACCCACCGATATTTAAAGGAAATATCTTTTTGAAACCATCTTCAACAAATGCATCTTTATGATAACGAGTGACTCGCTCATCAATGTCTTCATATGTTAAACCACCGAGTTCTGAGTTTGAGTTAAGAAAACAGTCTTTAACGATTTCATCATTTAGACCTAAAACATCAAAAAGACCTGCATTTCGATACGATGCTATTGTAGCGATTCCCATTTTAGACATGATTTTAAGAAGACCTGCATTTAATGCACCGTGAACAGCTTTTATACCCTCACTGCATTCTATATCTATAAGATTTGAAGTCTGAACCTTGTCTATTACAGTTGCAAAAAGTAAGTTAGGATAAATCGCAGATGCACCGTAACCAATAAGTACAGCAGCAGAGTGTGAATCAACGACTTCGCCAGTGATACAAATCATTGAAGTAAGATGGCGTATTTTAGCTTTAAGTAATGCAAAATTCAAGCGTCCAACAATCATAGCCATTGGCATAACTTTCTTGGCAAGGGAAAACTCAAAATCATCTAAAATAATGATACGCGTTCCAATATTTTTTACAGAATCAACAACTTCCTCAACTAAGGCATCAAGAGAATCTTTTAAGGACCCTGTGTAAGCAGTTGAAAATGTAGTGTTATGATAAAAAGCTTGGTAGCGTGGTGATTTTTTATCACCAAATGATTTAAGAACTTCAAGTTTTTCTTTTGTAATAATTGGAGATATAGATTTTAGTCTATGTGCATGCGATGGGATTTCATCTAAAATATTGTGAACTTCACCAAAACCTGTGTTTAAACTCATTACAACTTTTTCACGGATTGGGTCAATCGGTGGGTTTGTAACCTGTGCAAACTTTTGTTTAAAGTAATCTGTGAAAGACCTTTGTTTGCTTGAAAATGCTGCAAGAGGCGTATCATCACCCATAGAACCAACAGCTTCTTTGGCATCCATAATCATAGGTTCTATAACTTGCTCTACTACTTCTTGCGTAATGTTAAAATAACGCTGTCTTTTTACAAAATTTTCTCGTGAAAATTCACAGTTCGTCACATACTGAACTTCAACATGTTCTTGAAGATAAATCATATGCTCATTTAGCCACTTCATATAAGGATTAGAAGATTTTAAATAGTCATTGATTTGCTCATTTTTAAGAACTTTACCAAATTTAAGGTCAAGTCCTAGCATTTCACCAGACTGTAAGCGACCTCTCTCTTTAATATCTTCTTCTGCAATATCTACAACACCGTATTCAGATGCAATAAGAAGATTATCATCATTTGTGATGATGTATTTAGATGGACGAAGACCATTTCTATCAAGAACACAACCTATATAGCGACCATCTGTTACAGAAAAAGCAGCAGGACCATCCCATGCTTCAAATACAGTTGAGTGATACTCGTAAAACGCACGAAGCTCAGGGTCCATATGCGGAGCATTTTGCCAAGCAGATGGAATAACCGCGCGAACAGCTTTAAAGAAATCCATACCATTAACAATCAAAAATTCAAAGAAATTATCTGCAGATGCAGAGTCAGATGCGTCAAGTTGTAGGATTGGTAAAATTCTAGCTATTTCTTGGGGAGTAAACACTTCAGACTTAATAGACTCTGATTTTATCTCTACATTTAAACGATTTCCCTCAACTGAGTTAATCTCACCATTGTGTGCAACTGCACGAAAAGGTTGTGCAAGTCTCCACTCAGGAAGTGTATTTGTTGAGAATCTTTGATGGAACAGTGAAAACGATATTTTAAAATCTTCATCTTGGAAATCTTTATAAAACTCTTTAATATGCGTAGGCATAACAAGACCCTTATATGAAAGCACCGATGAACTCATTGAAGATATATAAAAATCTCTGTCGTCTATAAGTTTATGTTCTACTTCTTTACGAGAAAGATATAAAAGTGCGTCAAATCTATTTGTAGCCATTATAGAGTTTGGCGTAATTATGAGTTGCATGATATTTGGCAACGAGGCGATAGCTTGATCACCAAGTGCATTGATATCGATAGGAACATCACGGCTTAACACAACTTTTAGGTCATTGTTTGTACAAATATCTTCCATCGTTTTCAAATGTGCTTTGTCTTTTGTAAAGACAGATGCTACGGCAAACTGTGTTGGAAGTTCTACACCTTGAGCAGATGAAACTTTACGAATAAACGCATCTGGCATAGAAAGTAAAAGTCCACTACCATCACCAGTTTTTCCATCAGATGCAACTGCACCACGGTGCATCATTCGCTCTAATGCTGTAACAGCATCGTCTAAAACCTTGCGTGATGCTTTGTTCTTGATATTGGCAACAAGACCAAAACCACAGTTATCTTTAAATGATCTTAATAAATCATGATGTTTAAGCATATTTAACTCCAAATACTACAAATTTAAGCTTCTTTTAATCTAACTTAGTCTATTTAGACAAAGCGAATTGATTATACATTTTAAAGGTTTAAAGAAGTATTATTTTAGTAAAATAATTTTAAATAATTTACACTGTGTGTATAAAAGAAGCAGGATAAAACAAAAAATGCAAGGTTACATCATAAATCTTAACAGAGTTAAAGATGAAGACTTAATAGTTACTATAATATCTAAGGATAGCTTACAAACCCTTTATAGATTTTATGGAGCACGGCATGGAACGATTAATATCGGCTTCAAGATTGACTACGAGATAGAAAAATCTTCTAAAACTACTATAGATAGACTCAAAGATGTAATTCATATCGGCTTTAAATGGATGCATAACTACGAAAAACTTGGCGCTTGGCAAAACTATTTGGCACTTTTTCATAAACACCTCAAAGATGCTGAAGATATCGGTACTTTTTATTATGATTTAATAGAAGAAGCTTCACAAGAATGGAGTCATAAAAACCCTAAAAGAATTGCCATAGAATCTTATGTAAAAATTCTTGCTCACGAGGGTCGCTTACATGTTGAAAAAATATGTTTTTTATGTGCACAAAAGATAAAAAAAGATATTTCACTCATTCGAGCCTATCTTCCTACGCATCCTTATTGTTCCCATACACCAAGTATTGATGCAGATGCTCTTGATGAACTTTTCACAAATCAATCTTCTTTATTTCTTAATGATAAAGAGGTTGATAGGCTTTGGCTAGTTTTACTTGAAGGTTTATAGTAAACTTAAGCTGAATAAATATATTTATTGGTATAATTTTTCATAATACAAAAAGTATATTTTATAAGGACAGTCTCCATGAATTCATCTCTACAAAAAGTCGCTCAATCAAATTTTTGGCAAATTATCATCTTTCTTATTGGTTTTATTGCAGAAGTTTTACTTCTTGAGTTTTCTTTTACTCTTTTAGCTTTAACGCTTTTACATGTTTCCTTAGCCCTTTATCTTCGACATCATCTTATGTTTGTTAAAAAAAGTGTTGAGGGTTTAACCCAAACTATAAGCTCAGCAAGTGACGGGGACTTTAATGTACAAGCCGCAGCATACGGGCAAGGTGAAACGGTTATGATGGCAGAAAGCTTAAATAAATTTCTTGCTCAACTTCGTCTGTATATGGAGGAAACATCTACTTCAATTACCAATGCTTCCAACAATGTATTTATACATGCTAGTTCTGCTGATTTAAATCCCACATTTACACAAAGTGTCTCTATCATCAACAATGCAGTAGATACCATAGAAAATGCTTACACAATGATACTTCGTGGGCAAATGAGTGAATTACTTCATAATACGGGTGGAGGAATTGGAGATGGACTTAAGATTGTTCAAACAGATTTAATCGCGAGTTCTGATGATGTTGTTGGTGTAGCAGAGACTGTTAAAGAGATAGAAGATAAAGCAATTGAAAGTCTCAATTCTATTCATACGATTAAAGAAGAATACGACACGCTTATTGATCTTCTTTCAGCTTCACATGGGAGTATCGGTTCACTTAATGAAAGAACAAATGAGATTTCAAATATATTAGAACTTATTAAAGATATTGCAGATCAAACGAATCTTCTTGCATTAAATGCAGCCATCGAAGCAGCAAGAGCTGGTGAGCATGGTCGTGGATTTGCGGTTGTAGCTGATGAAGTTAGAAAGCTAGCTGAGAGAACACAAAAAGCAACTTCAGAGATTAGTGTTACAATCAATACTCTGCAACAAGAAACAGGAGAGATTCAAGATAGCTCGCAAAATATTGCTGATATTGCTCAAAATGCACTACGAAGCGTTGAAAACTTTGAGAATACACTTTCTGAATTTAAAGATTCTGCTGTTAAGTCCTCATCTTCAAGTCATTATATAAAAGATAAACTTTTTATGATTTTGATTAAAATAGATCATATTTTATTTAAATCAAATGCTTATTCTTCTGTTTTATCTGAGAAAAAAGTCATGGCATTTGGTAGTCATAAAGTATGCCGTTTGGGTAAATGGTATTTAGGTACAGGAAAAGAAGAGTTTGGAAGCACAGATGCATATAAAGCCGCTGACAAACCTCACTCACTTGTCCATACACATGCGCTCAAAAACATTGCTTTTGTTGATAATAATACTGCTATGGACCCGCTCAATAGAGAAGAAATTATCAAAAACTTCGAAGGTATGGAAACTGCAAGTTCAGAACTCTTTGTATATCTGGATTCCATGGTAGAAGAAAACAATAAGTAAGATTATTTAACTTTTGTTTTCTTCGCAACAAGAGAAGCTATCTTGTTGTTTTCACCTCTTAAGTTAACACCATCTCTCTCTTCATAGTACACAATATCTAAATCTATGAAAGCATCTAAGAGTTCATTCTTTTTTAATAAATAATCTGGATTCATGCTTCCTCTTTCTGGTGTATCATGCGCAACAATAAATGTTTCAAAAATAACTAAACCGCCATCGACTAAAGAGTTTGTAATCTGAGACATCAAACGACGGTTTAAATAATTACAATTAACAACTAAGTCATATTTATTTTCACTCAAATTATAAGTATCTAAGTCTGTTTCAATTTTTGTAATAGTAGGAGTATCTTTAATTTGAGAAAGTGCATAGTCTGATAAATCAACTGCATCTACACTAAAACCCAAGGCTTCTAAAAAATGGGTATTGCGTCCTGTTCCACACGCGATATCTAAAGCCCTTGCTACATTCGCTTTTTCTCCATATTTTTCAACTATTTTAGCCACTTCATGCAGCATAGGTTTTTCTATATGTCTTTTGTTCCAACGCTCTTTATCTTCTATCATTTAACATTCCTTTTAACTCAGTCTATTTTTATAGTCTTTATATCCAAACTCTTTTATAAGTTGTATCGTTGAGTCTTTTTTTAAAAGTGCTAGTGAGGGGAGTTTTATTCCATTAAAAGTTGTATTTTTAACAAATGTATAATGGATTTGGTCTTCAAATATAATTTTATCACCAAGCTTTAAAGGCATATCAAAAGAATAATCACCCATAATATCCCCTGCTAAACAAGTATTTCCACCTAGTCTATAAGTATACTTTTTTTCACCTGCTAAGCCACTTCCTCGAACATCTGCACGGTAAGGCATTGCTAGTGTATCTGGCATATGTGCTTCTGCTGATGTATCTAAGATGGCGATATTCATTCCATTTTCTAAAACATCTAAAACACTACTTACTAAATACCCTGTTTCCCATCCAACTGCTTCGCCTGGTTCTAAATAGACCTCGACATTATATTTTTGTTTAAAGGCTTTTATAATTCGAATGAGTTTCTCTACATCATAATCTTTTTTAGTTATATGATGCCCTCCTCCGAAATTTATATATTTTAAATTCTTAAAATACAAGGAGAAGTTTTTCTCAAAACTCAAAAGAACTTCTTCTAAAGCATCTACATTTTGCTCACAAAGTGCATGAAAGTTTAGACCATCGAGATGCTCTAAAATATCTGTATCAAAGTTTTTTAAAGTGACTCCAAGACGGCTGTAGATGCCACATGGATTGTATATATCTTTTGGTGAAGAGGAAACTTCTGGGTTTATCCGTAAAGATATTTCTATGTCTGGATTTACTTCTTTTACGATGTTTTTATATCTTAAAAGTTGATTGATTGAGTTAAATACTATATGGTCTGAAAGAGATGCTATCTCTTTAATCTCATCTTCTTTAAAAGCAGGAGAATAGGTATGTACTTCTTTGTTAAACTGTTCCCGTGCTAATCTTGCCTCATGAAGTCCACTTGCAGTGCAGCCTTGTAAGTAGCTTGAAACAAGAGGAAATGTACTCCACATAGCAAAACCTTTGAGTGCTAAAATAATTTTTGCTCCACTTTGTACTTGAACATATTTTAGAATCTCTAGGTTTTTTTCTAAAAGCTCTTCCTCACATATATAATAAGGTGTTTGTAAATTATTTTTTAAGTGCATCGTAAGACTTTTTAATTCTTTTAGCTACATGTTTAAAATGCTCTGCATCCAAGTCCAAATTTGCAACGATAATACTTGCTTTTTCAATAGATGCATCTGTTAAAATCTCTTTAACATTTACCGCTGTACGAATTACATCTAAGGTGTCTATATAGTATTCCATTTTTCCGCTAATAATATCATCTTCAAAATCTAAGTTTTTGAGCATCTGCACATACAATGGTTCAAGATTCCAATGCTCAAATAACAAACCACTAATATGGTACGAAGTCGTTCCAAAAAGTTCGTTCTCATAAAGTTCTATTTCTTTGCAGTCCCTCAAACCTTGTTGAAACTCTAGCAAATAAGAGCTTTTTACTACATCGTCGGCTAAAATTAATTTTCCGCTTTCCATAATAAGTGCTAAGGGTGCTAAAAATTGCGCATGGCGTAAATCGATTTTAGAATACCACTGCATCATCAAATTACTTTGAACATGGCACATATCGTTAAAGTTTGTAGGCGAAATATTGTAAGCATTTGTTTTTGCAATAATCTGTTCGTGCATAGCGTAGTTGATTACAAGACCGTAGACTATATGTGTGCCAAATAAAGAGACTGCTTGCGCTACTGAAGCAATCTTTTTTGAAAAACCATAATAAGGGGCATTAATCATTTTCAAGATATTTGCCGTGAGCAGAGCATCTGACTCTATAATTCGCACAAGCTTAATAATATCTACATTGTCCGCACCCTCAGAGTAGAGCTTTTTAATTAAGTTTGAAGAGTTTGAAAGTGGAGGAAGCGATTCTATGGTTTTAACTAAGTCGGCGTATTTCATTTTATACTTCTAGCTCTTTTATCTGCCAAGGAAGACCTTGAGCGCTCAGTTCTTGCATAAATATGTCTGGATTAAATTCTTCCATATTAAAAACTCCATCTCCACTCCACTTACCCTCAAGCATAAGTTTTGCGCCTATCATAGCAGGAACTCCGGTTGTGTACGATACCGCTTGTGAGTTCACTTCTTCAAAACATTTTTCATGGTCGCTTACTTGGTAAATATAAATCTTCTTCTTTTCTCCGTCTTTAATGCCCTCGGCTACGATACCAATATTTGTTTTGCCTTTAGTTCTTTTACCTAAAGAAGAAGGATCAGGAAGAAGTGTTTTAAGAAATTCCATAGGTACAATTTTCACTCCCTTATGTTCAACTTCTTTGATGCCTAGCATTCCAACATTTTCTAAGCATTTCATATGTCTTAGATAACTCTCACCAAAGGTCATAAAAAATCGGATTCTTTTTAATCCTTTTATATGTTTGACAAGTGATTCCATCTCTTCATGGTAGAGTAAATAACTGTCTTTTTCTCCAACTTGAGGATAATCCCAAAGCATCTTAATTTCCATTGGCTCAGTCTCAATCCACTTTCCATTTTCCCAATAGCGTCCATTTGCAGAGACTTCACGAAGGTTTATTTCAGGATTAAAGTTTGTTGCAAAAGCGTAACCATGTTCACCTGCATTGCAGTCAAGAATATCTATAGTATGAATCTCATCAAAATAATGTTTTTGAGCATAGGCACAAAATACATTTGTAACACCCGGATCAAACCCAGAACCCAAAAGTCCCATAATCCCAGCCTTTTTAAATGCCGCGTCGCGTTCCCATTGAAGTTTATACTCAAACTTAGCCTCATCTGGATGCTCATAGTTTGCGGTGTCAAGATACGGTGTTTGTGTAGCGATACATGCATCCATAATAGTCAAGTCTTGATACGGAAGTGCAACATTAATGACGATGTCAGCTTTTATATCTTCAATCAAGCTAATGAGTTCATCAGTATTGTCAGCATCTACGCATCGTGTTTGTATATTTGCATCTGCTAATTCTGATTTAATCGCGTCGCATCTACTGAGTGTGCGACTTGCTAGAACAATACTTCCAAAAGTATCTGCATTTTGTACGCATTTATGAACAACAACCCGTCCAACACCGCCTGCCCCAATAATCAAAGTTGTTTTTTTTATCATTAAAATTTTTCTCCTAAGTATAAATACGCTGTTTTATCTTTACCTTCACTAAAACCGTATGCAAAATAAAATGGTCCAAAGATAGTATCTGCTGCTATATACACTGTACCAGACTTATGCATCATATTATAACTAACCGAATCTCCTGTAGCCCAAGTGTTACCGATTTCTGCACTAAAGCCTGCATATAATGGTGCATTTAAAGAACCAAAGAATCCACCATTTTTTATTTCATATCTGTATTTTACTACAGCTAAGGCAACATTTTCATTTGTCAAAGAATAAGGAACAAAACCTGAGAGATTAAAAAGACCACCTAAAGTATATGAACCTGCTACAGACTGAACCCCATTTTGCTCATAAGTCGTACCGTACTTTAGATATGTCGTAAGGTTATGGTATCCCAAGCTAAAAGGTTTTTCTAAGTCCATATAAAACTGTTTGTAATCATAATCACTTCCAAGACCTGCCATTTCCTGCGTCCAAACTACTTTTGCCTTAGCTCCAGTATTTGGAAAATTCAGATTATCTAAATCATCCATTTTAAAAGATATATTCAAGGGTCTTGCATCGTAGGAATTATTTACGCTTAAAAGATCTGATTGAATTGAATCTTTAAAAGCAGATAAACTTCCTTGGAGTTCATAACCAGAAAACATATATGTACCAAGACTAAATGTTCCTCCATAACGCTTTACACCTGTCTCTATCGGAGCTCTATTACTCAAACCAAAACTCTGCGCGGGTATAAGTTGATTTTTATTTTCATACACTAAAGATGGTTTTATATAAAATCTTTGCATCGGGCTTAGTGGCTGATAAAACTCTGTATAAAATAATTTATTTTTACCAATTTCTAAGTCATTTTTCCATTCTCCACCGTATTTATTTAAACCAAACATGGTGTAGCCAAACTTTAGAGAATAGGCTGAGTGACCATCAAAATCATCTTCTAAAGCAAGTGCAAAACGAATCTCACCATGGTTATCCCAACTTGGAGTTGTTGTAATTTCTAAGATATTTTCACCATCTTTTTTAATAACTTTATGCTCAATCTTATCAAATACACCCGTATTGTACATGTGTAAAATATCGCTTCTTAAAACTTCTTTATCAAGTGCATCTCCTACTTTTAGACTGAGCCTTCCTAAAATCACTTCATCACTAATGTAAGTAGGATTATGAATCACGATTTTATTTATCACCTGTGCATCTGTCTTAGTTTTATATGTATGTGTCTTTTTGTAAGTCGCATATTCTTCTCTGTCTAAGGAAAGATGCTTTAATTTAGTCTGGTATATTTCATCTGTTACAAGAACACCAGCTTGAATGATTTCTTTGTATTTGTCTGCATCGAGTCCACTAAACCCTTTAAGGTTTGGCGTAATTAAAATATCTTTTTCACTGAGTGTTGCAATGGATGCATTCGCATTTTTTCGCATTAAAATATTTACAAGTTGTCCCATAACTACGAGATAAGAATTTACATTTAAGTCTTTTTCAAAGTCCTCACTTACATCCACTGCAATGATGATGTCCGCACCCATTTTTTTTGCGACTCCTATGGGCATATTATCGCTTACTCCACCATCTACTAAGTCTATGCCATTGATTTTTATAGGTTGAAAGCCACCGGGAATCGAACTTGAAGCATAAACAGACTGCGCTAAAGAACCGCTTTTTAAAACTACGGCTTCCCCATTTTTTATATTTGTAGCTACTGCTCGAAAAGGAATAGCTAACTTATCAAAATCTTTAATCCTATCTACATGTTCAAAATCTTCTTCAAACTTTAAAAGCATTGGCTGGCGTTTAAATACACCTGTGGGTAAAACAACATTGTTATCTACATCAACACCTAGACCTAATCTACCCTGATACTTGTATTCTGTCTCTTTTTTTCGCATAGGTGTATCTTCTCGAATATAGTCCGTTCGAATGTATTTTTTCCAATCAGTAGTTCTAAGTAAGGTTTCTATCTCTTGTAGGGATTTACCAGATGCATAGAGTCCACCAACGAAAGAACCCATACTTGTTCCGACAATCATATCTATTGGTATTCTTTTTCTTCTAAGACTTTTAAAACCCCTACATGTGCTCCACCTCGAGCTCCACCACCACTTAAGACAAGTGCTATAACAGGTCTTTTTTCTCCTAAAAGACTACTAGGAATAAAGAGGACAAAGAGTAATAAAACTATTAAAAATTTAAAGCTATTTGCTGTATTCATCTTTCATGCCTTGAATGATTACTTTTAACTCTTCTGCTGTCGTTTGCTTAGATACTGGTTTTCCATAATACACTGTGATTTTTCTTCTTCTAAAAAACGATTTTTTATTTTTAGGTTTGTATTTTGAGAACATACTTCCAAAAACACCATCTATATAAAAAGGGACGATAACTCCATCATAGTCTTTTGCTATTAGCTCATAACCTTTAAAAAACTTTCCAAGTTCTCCATCTTGTGAGATGCTACCCTCCGGAAAGATACCTACAACTTTAGAGTCTGTAAGTCTTCGATGGGCTTCTTTAAAAGCATCTTTGGAAGCTTTTGGAGATACAGGAATAGCTTCTCCTGTTCTAAAAACATAGTTAAAACCCTTCCAATGGTAAATATCTTTGTCCATCATAAAGTTAATGGGTCTTCGCAGAGGAATCTGCAATATAATCCAGTCTAACCATGAAACATGGTTACCTAAAAGAAGTACACCATCTGTACTTGGAATATTTTGGATACCTACAAAAGAGTATGTATGTCGAGGTATCGCTATAAACCGCATTAAAGCCCAAAAGGACATTGCTTCGTATTTTTTATACACAATCCAAGTTAAATAAATACCTACAAAACCCATAACAAAAAAGAGCATCTCTGCGTTCATTCCAAAGTATGCGAACATTGTTGTTAAGGCTAAAAATAAAACCATAAAAATATTTTGTATAAAGTTACTTCCCGCGATTATAGTCCCTAAGTGTACACGAGGAGAAAGAAACTGAATCTTTGCATTGAGTGGCACGATTATAAGTCCCGAAAACACACCAAATAAAGTAAATAAAATACCTAGAATTGGGAGAGAAGTAATTGAGGGTACTAAAAATACAATCACTGTGATTCCAAATGAACCTACCGTAGCCAGTCCAATATTTATATAATACTTTGAAAACTTAGCTGCAATAATCGAGCCTATAACTATACCAACAACAGCAAGTGCCATAATACCTTGAACCGTTGCTGCATTTGTTATGCCTAATTTACTTTTTGCATACTCACCAAAAATTGCTAAAATAACCTGAGAAATCGACCAAAATAAGGCAAGTGCTAAAATAGAATCTACAATCTGTTCTTTTCTTCTTAGTATTTTTAGATTTTTATAAAGGTATTCTCCGCGTACATACCTTTTACTTTCAAATATTTTTTCACACTTGTAGCCTTTTTTATTTGGAAGTCTCATTGTTAATATAAATTCAATAATTGAACCAATAACAAGTAACCAACCTATTGGTGCTATGATTTTGAGTACTTCTTCTTGACTCGTAAATGTATTCCCTAAAAAAATGTTCAAAAAGGACAGAATAAAATATTATCCCTCCTAAAATCGCGATGGTTGTTACTGCTTGAACTGCACCATTTGCTGCTGAAATATTCTCTATTCCAAAAAGCTCACGGATATATCCATACTTAGCGGGACCATACATTGCACTTTGGAGTGCGAGTAAAAATGTTAAAGCAAATGCTGTGTAGAACCAACCATTGTAATACGATAGAGTAATACCGAGTGTTATAAGTATTGCAGCGAATGCTGCGTATTTCATAATAGTATTTTTTGGAAATTTATCTGCTATAAAACCTGATGGAGAGAACATTAAAATAAAAGGAAGAAGAATAAGAGCATTTACAATAGCTGTTAAAATAATTTGAGTTTCACCATCATAAACTTTAAAAATAGTGTTTTGGATGATTATTTTATGACCTAAGTCAGTAAAGGCATTAAGAAAGACTACAAACAAATAGTTCATAGCACCTACAATTTGAAATATTTTAAGCAAGGCTTGTACTCCATCCTTCATAGTATCCATGATGTTCTTTTATGATGACAAAAAGTGCATTAATAATCTCTTCTACAACTTTAGAACTTACAGAATGATTTTTGATTAGAGCCACCCCATTTTCAAATTCTTCATTACTAATATCGTCTTTATATGAAAAGCCTTCTAAATTAAGTGCAACTAGAAATTTATCTTTTTGCGTGGGTGTTGTAAAAGACACATAATGTTCAACATCTCTGCTAATACTTACATCATCCTCTTCTTCTTGGAGTAAAAAAATTATTTTTTCACTTTGCATATGGATTTGTTCTAACTCAGTAGGAAAAAGTACTGTTTCATAAAAGTTCCATTTTCTGTCTTTTATAATGTTACTCTCGTAAGCATAGCCTGTGTCTTTGAGCATTGAAGTTACAAGCGGATTCAACTCTTTAGCAGAGGATGCACAAAAGTAAAACTCACTCCATCCATCTATGATTCGAGAGCCTATGTACTTGGCTTTACCTTCATACTCTACGGCAATAATAAGTGATTCTTTTATTTCTAAGAACTCTTCATATTTTAAAGTAGCTTTGTCTTTTGCATCGTATTTTACAAAAACACTAAACAACCAACTGTACTCATCTTTATACTGACTAGCATCTGTTTCTATTTCAATACTTAGTAATTCATCGTCTTGTATTTTTGTAAATATTTCTCTCATAGACTCTTCTTCTTTTTTAAATATATTATATCGCTTTAAATTTAAAACTAGTTCAGATGTTTTATAATTGATAATAAGTATCAAAACTATTGACATATATTAAAAAAATAAGTATTATTCCGCCATAAACATAATGATAACAGATATTAAAATCATTAAAATATAAGGAAAAATTATGTACAAAAACAAAATAATCAAAATGTCCCTTGCTATTGTAACAGGCTTAACACTTACTCCAAACGCTTTTGCAGATGACGCAAGTGAAATAGCTGCACTTAAAAAAGAGGTAGCTGAACTTCGTAAAATGACACAGGCTTTACTAAAACACACACAAATAACAAATAAAAAGTCAGAAGAAAAAATAGCAGTTCTTGAAGAAACACAACAAACGCTTATAGATGAAACGAGTAATATTCAGACTGGTTTTACAAGCGTTAGCGATGGTCATTCTCACAGCGGAATGGGCACAGCAGCTTCAAAAGTTTACTATTCTAAATCACCCCTTTCTATTGGTGGGTATGGAGAAATGATGTACTCATCACAAACAGGCGACTCTACAAATGAGGATAAAATTGATTTTTACAGATTTGTTCCCTATATAGGTTATAAATTTTCTGATAATATTATTTTAAACACAGAAATAGAATTCGAACACGGTGGTGTTACAGATGATGGTATTGCGCAAGGTGGTGCTGTTGTTTTAGAGTTCTTTTATCTTGACTTTTTGTTTAATGATAACTTTAATCTAAGAGCTGGTAATTTCTTAGTTCCTATGGGTCTTATAAACGAAAAACATGAGCCAACTCTTTTTAATACAGTCCAAAGACCTGATACAGAGAGATTCATTGTTCCATCTACATGGGGTGAAGCAGGTATTATGGCATACGGAGACATAACAGAAGGTGTCTCATACAACTTTGCTGCAATAAGTGCCTTAAAAACGGCTACGAATGGAAGTAAATGGATTAGAAATGGTCGTACAGGAACCGAGAGACAAACAGATCCTGGATTTGCTATGGTGGGGAGACTTGACTATACTGGTGTAAACGGTCTACTTTTAGGTACTTCAACCTACCTTGATACAGATATGAGAATCTCAGATATACACCTTGACTATAAAGTAGGCGGAGCAAGAGCTTATGGTATTTATACCGATGTATCTCGTTCAAACGCTCAAAATATTGCTCCAGATGCAGTCGATAGCGCAAGTGGTGGCTACTTAAACCTTAGTTACGATGTACTTTCTTTAACAAACTCAACACATTCTTTACCTGTGTTTATTCAGTACGAAGCGTATAACCCTGAAGATTCACGCGCTGATGGAACTTCTGGAGATGCAACAAAAATCACAACACTTGGTATAAATTATTTTCCTCACGAACAAGTTGTGCTAAAATTAGACTACGCAATGAAAGAAAAAGCTAATATCAAAGATGATATTGCAAGTGTATCTATGGGCTTTATCTTCTAAGTAAAGGTTTTTTTATGAAAGTATTATTTTTTATCTCTTTAGCTTGTGTGCTCTCTTTGAGTGCACAAGTACTTATTTCCCCACACGATGCAATGAACAGTGCTTACCCTTCAAGTACAAATATAGAAAAAAAGAATATGATTCTTAGTAAAAAAAATGCTTCAATAATTTCAAAACAAAGTAAAACAAAACTAAAAAGTAAAATCTTTAGAATTTTCAAAGCTTATAAAAATGAAGAAATTATAGGCTATGGAATTTTAATAAGTAAAAAAGTTCGTTCCAAAAATGCTGTTATTTTATACATTATATCTTCAGATGCTGTTTTAAAAAGTATAGAAATCATTGCTTTTAACGAACCACTAGAATATATTCCCTCAAAAACATGGAAGTCGCAATTTCAAAATATACAAACTTCGCAGATGCTTCGTACATCTAAAGAAATTCCAACGATTACTGGAGCAACGCTTAGTGCAAGAAGTATCACAGATGGTTCGCGTCTAGCCTTTGCCTTTTACAATCAAATGCTAAAAAGTAAATAATGCGCTTCACACTTATAAAAGACTTAAAACAAGATGCTCTGATGAAGCCAATTTTATCAGGTCTTCTTATTTTCACCCTGCTCTATCTTTTAGCGGATGTATTTGTCAAACAGTATACACTTGGTCTTTTTTATGATGAAATTTTTCTCAACTTATTTGGTAATGAAGAAGAATTTTTAGACCCTATGTTAAAGTCATCTTTTTTAGAGTTTTGGCATATCGAAATATTTTTTATTATGATGCTATTGCTTACATTGTCTGCAGTTTTTATCAGACTTTACTCCAACACAAGCTTTAATCTTCTTGTACTCAATACCATGCTTTTAAGTGCTTTACTTTGTATAATAAGCATTGCCTTGTCTTTTTTTGCATCTGAGGTTTTCATACATATATATATAATTTCTTTTTTCATTTGGCATATTTTAGCCCTTTACATGAGCATCTACTCTCTATGGAATCTCCATTATGACCCAAGCTTATAAATATTCAATAGTCTATTTTCTTCTTTTTACTCTCTTACTCCTCCTAAGTGGCGCACTTTTGTTTGATGACAAAATCGGTTTTAGCATTGAGGGAGTTTTAAATTATTATCTAGGAAACGAAGAAGCATTCACACAAGAAAAATCAGCCTTTGGTATTTTAAAAATCATACTTCCGCATATTTTTGCATTTGGATTATTTTGTATGGTACTTTTACATTTTCTTGTTTTTACCAAACAGAGGAATTTAAAAAAGACGAAGGCGCTTGTTTATCTTTTATTTATTTCAGCTTTTTTAGAAATTGGCAGTCCATTTTTGATTATAAATGGCTATGAATTTGGCGCTTACATAAAGCTTTTTTCTTTTTTTCTTTTTGAAGCTCTTGTTCTTTACACTGCTTACTTACTTTTATTTTCTATAGCGTATGAATAATTTTTCAGTAAATTTAGAAATATTTTCACTAAAAATCAGTTTATAATCACTTTGAACTACTATATAAGCTAAATTATAGCTATCTAAAAAGCTATAGGCTTTGTCTAAGGGCATAACACTCGCGGCTGTTGCATAAGCATCTAAGTCACTACTTGATAAGTTTGACACTAAGCTAATAGACACAAAAGTATTTTGAGATTCTTTTAACTTTGGGTTTATCAGATGGTTGTACTTTACAGACTCTACATATCTGTTATAGTTTCCACTTGTACTAATGCCTGTATCTTTCTTTCGTGTTGTAAATGAAAGTAAGGCTTCATCTTTAAATGGGTTTTGCACATCTACGCTGCATCTATCCATGCATCTAATATCACCACTTGCTGCGATTATAAAGTCATCTGCATCTATTGTCTTTAAATATGCACGCACCTTATCAACTCCAAAACCTTTAGCCATTCCACCTAAATCGAGTTTCATATTTTTTTGTATGCTCGCTTGCATCTGTGTAAGCTTAAGTCCATTCATAGAAATAAAAGATGCTCTGAGTTCTTTTTTAGTTGGTATTTTTTCATTCTCACCAAAAGCATATAAATCTTTTGTTATAGAGCCTACTGAAATATCAAAATATCCATCAGAATCTTTATAATATTTTTTGCTTAAAAGAAGCGCTTCGTATGTTAGAGGATGTATTTGTGAGTGCTTGTACTTGTTTAACTTAGAAATGTCAGAAGATTCCATATAACTAGAAAGCCTACTTTCAACTTTTTTTAAAATATTGAAACTTTTTTCTAAATGATCTTGATTTTTTTGACTAAGAGAGATTGTCACATATGTACCCATAAGAATCTGCGTACGGCTTATTATTTGAGCATCTAAAGATAGAGTAGATGCTACAAAAAAGAAGAAAAGAAAAGATTTACTAAATATCAATAATCTCATTAACTTCAAGACCAAAACCACCAAGACCAACAAAGTCGCTCTGTTTCATCGAAGTGATAAGATTCATCTTAGAAACTCCAAGAGAAGTAAGTATTTGAGCGCCTGTTCCTATCTCTTTCATCACAGCATTATCTTGATGATGTGTTTTGTTTATAAAAACTAGAACACCAGAGTTTTGCTTTAAGTACTCTATAGAAGCTATAAGGTTATTGTATTTTTTTTGATTTAAAAGAAGTTCAATGTCTGTTACAACATTATGGACTCTTACATTTGCGATTTCGCCAGCCTTATAAAAAACCATTGCAGTATGCAGAATCCCATCATGATCTTCAAAACTATGCTGATTTACTTTAACACCAAAAAAATCTACTTCTTCCACTTTTGTTTGATGAACGAGTCTTTCATTTGCTAAACGGTATTCAACAATGTCTGAGATAAAAACAGTTTTAAGATTGTGTTTTTCACCAAAAACATCTAAATCATCCCGTCGTGCCATTGTTCCATCTTCTTTAATGATTTCACAGATTACACCCGTTTCACTCAAACCTGCTAAACGACAGATATCTACAGAGCCCTCAGTATGACCAGTACGAACAAGCGTACCACCATCTTTTGCTATTAAAGGAAAGATATGTCCAGGTTTCACAAGTTCTACAGCTTGAGATATCGGATTAGCAAGTATCTTGATAGTATCATCGCGTTCGGCAGAAGATATTCCAGTAAGCGCATCTTTTGCATCTACAGAAACTGTAAAAGCCGTTTCATACGAAGATGTATTTGAACTCACCATAGGGTTTAGGTTGAGTCGTGTTGCTATATTTTTACTTAAAGCCACACAAATGAGTCCACGAGCATGTGTTGCCATAAAGTTTACATTGTCAGGCGTTGAAAATGCTGCAGCATAGACTAAGTCTCCCTCGTTTTCTCTGTCTTCATCATCAATCATGATGACCATCTTCCCTTTTTTGATTTCTTCTATTGCGTCTAAAACTCTCTGAATAGGTGTCATATTTTCTCTTTTATATAATTTAAATTTATTATAGACAAATAATCTTAAATTTACACAAAAAGCCTTGACATTACAAACCTTTTTGCCTATAATTTCGGCTCACAAACACACTGCAGTTTGTTAAATAACGCGGAATAGAGCAGTTCGGTAGCTCGTCGGGCTCATAACCCGAAGGTCACAGGTTCAAATCCTGTTTCCGCAACCAATTTAAAATGTTGGGGTATCGCCAAGCGGTAAGGCACCAGTTTTTGGTACTGGTATTCGGGGGTTCGAATCCCTCTACCCCATCCACCTAACGAATTTCTTTAAATATAAACTATTAAACATAAAATAATCCGTGCTAATCTCCCGCTAATGAAATTCCTCTAAGAAATTTTTATAATACTTTGTCCAATTTTTAGTATGACTTGTATCATAATATATATGATTTATATTTTGTGTATTCTTAGATTTATCTTTGTAAGATAAAAAGATATCTTTTGGTATAACACTATCATTAGTACCAATCAGGTGGTATTGAGGTATCATATTTGTTTTATTTACATAGTTAGCTGGATTTAAGGAGCCATACAAATATGTAATATTATGAAGTTCCACCCACTTATCTGTATCTAGATTCCCTGCAATTGTTATGAGTATTGATATGTCATTTCGCTTTGCACTTAAAAGACTTGCGACAGCTCCTCCACCTGAGTAACCAACAAGTGTAAAAGAAGTATTTTTATGATTTTGTTTAAGATTATCTAAGGCTTCATTAAAGCTTTGGATAATCTTAGAGCTAAATCTATGTGAAGTCCAGTATTTCTTCTTGCATATACCCTGTTTTATATATTGGCATGGTCTTGCTATATAGACTTTACAAGGACTTGGATCTATATTCATAAGTGAGAGTGCTATCGGATTTAGCGGAGTTGGGTCATCTGAAACTCTCTTCCTTGTAAGCCAAGCAAGACCATCACCTTCTATATATACCTTTATATCTTTGTTTTTGCATTGTCTGAGTTTTTGTATGCTAAAAAGCTCAAATGATGAAGTTTGTATATTGGCTTGTACTATATCTTTACCATGAGAAATACTCAAGGCTTTAGTTTTTCTCTCTTGCAATGTAGGAAGATGTGTACAAGCAGTGAAAAATAAAATGCTTAGCAAGGGGAAGTAGAATATTTGTTTAATAAAATATTTCAAACTACTACTCCTTTTTTTCTTGTTTTATTAGCCTAAAAACTAAACACATACTTAGCTGAAACAACGTGGTTCGTAAAACCTGTACCTTGTCCTTGGTAGTTGTATGAAAGGTTTATGTTATGACCTTCTTTTACATCTCTCTCATAACCAAGACCTATATCGTAGTTGTATCTTCCGTTATCTATACCATTTGTATCAAATTGTACACCTGTTGAACCTGCATATGAAGAAGTAACTGTTTGGTGATTACCTTTAACATCATACCCTATATTTAGGTTTGTAAATAGTTTTGCGTCATTATCTATTTTCATAGATGTTACCACACCTAGACCTAAGATGAATTCATTTGAATTATAGCTTTCTGACTTAAGGTTTACTGCTCCTGCTCCTGATTCTGTATATGTAGGGCTACTAAACTTTCTATATGTCGCTTCAAGCATAGGCTGTACTAAAAACTTTTTATTAATCTGGTAATCTCTTACTACTTTTAAATCAACTGAGGCTGTGTTTGTTGTATAGTCTGCTGTTGCAGTAGCATTTGTTATAGCTATATATCTCTGTGAACTCGTTTTTTGCCAAGCGTATCCTACTTGGTACAAGAAGTTTGTTCTAGGATCTAAGAATGGAACATTACCATAGACAAGTGCTGTATATACATCTAAGTCGCTTGACTGAGATATGTTGTTTACATCTACATTTGCGCGTGTATAAAAGAGTGCTAGACCTATTGTTTGGTTTGAAGCATACTCTGCATCTACACCAAGACCAAGACCATAAGTATTTAAGTCAAAGCCATTGATTCCATCTTGATCATCTTGTGTACCAAATGAACCAAAAGCTTTTACCCATAGATTTTTCTCTGAGAACATCTCTTCACCCGAGTTAAGACCTCCATTGAAGTTTACTCTTTGTCTCGTTTGTACGATTCCTTGTATACCGTTTGATATTTGAGTACTTGCGCCTGCTACTGCACCAGCTACTACTGGAGTTGTAGCTTTTACGGCTTCTGCTACTGCTGCATCTGTTGGAAGTTTATTTAAGGCTGCGATGAAAAGATCATTTCCTTGTATTGTTTGAAGTGCTCCAGCTGCTGCTTGAAGATTTCTGCCACCTGCTCCATTTCCTGTAGAGTTAGTCACCGAGTTCATAATAGTATTAGTCACAGCTTCTACAATTGTTTTTCCCTCGACTATCTTTAAGTCTATGTTTCCAGCATCTACTTCATACTCAAAATTTAAAAGTGCTGAGTTGTCTGTGATGTTAAGTTTACCATCGATAGTTATTCCACCTTCTCTCGAACTTACTACACCCTCAAGTAGATTACCTGCGAGTAGTTCAACATTCGTTGAAGTACTTAATACATTTACTGCTATAGTCGAACCATCTTTAAAGGTTGCCCCTGTTGTAGCAAGCTTTGAATAAGTTGTAGTTGTTCCATCTGTTGAAAGTCCAATCTCTAGTGTCCCTGTACTCTCATTTATAAATTTATATATTTGCGCATTATCAGCATCATGTGGCAAGCTAATTAAACCCGCATTTGTTAAAGTGCCATTTCCTGTTATATTTATATTTCCATACAACTTCCCAGATGCACTATTGTTTACAACACTATTCAATGCGACTATTGAGTAAGCATTCTTGTGTGCATTAGAGCTAATCAGAGCTCTTATCGTTCCACTGTTCTCAATCTTTCCATCTGTCGCCTTAATACCCTGACTACTAGAATGACCATTAATAGTAATCGTACCTGAGTTTATAATACTTGATGTATCAAGCATATTATCTCCACCAATGATGATTCCATAAGCTCCACCCCCAGATACAACATCAATACTAGCTGCATTTTCAATAGTAGAGCCATTTTTTAGGCCCGTTACATATATACCAATTCCTGTACTCTCAGCTCTAACTATAATCTTACCCGTCCCAAGATTTTTAATACTTGAGGCATCAAGCTCATCAGATTTTATTCCAATTACAGTAGTTCCAGCCACGCTAATCCTACCTGTATTTTCAATAGTAGAGTTAAGTAGCTTTGCAGCTATACCAACAGCTACATCTGTTGACTTTACGTCAATTATACCAGCATTTTTAATACTAGAAGAATTCTTGAGTTGCTCTGCATTTATACCAACCATAGTAGTCCCGCTCCTAAGATCACCAACAATAATCCTACCCGTCCCAAGATTTGTAATACTTGAGGAATCAAGAAAACTAGATACATGTATTCCCATTGCAGTAGTAGCTGCATAAGACCCTATACCACCTGCATTTTCGATACTCGAAGTACTCTTGAGTTCGGATACAGATATACCAACACTATCGCCGTTAGTTGAAGTAGTAAGTATAGCGGCTCCAGCAAGATTTTTGATACTAGAAGCATCAAGATAGCCCGATACATCTATCCCCTTTGCGTTTGCAGATGTCTTAGAAAGTATAGAACCTGCATTTTCAATACTTGAGCCTGATGCATTAGTTGCTTTGACTCCTGTAGCCACGCCTCCTGCTTCAATTAAAATTGCTTTACCAGCATTGTTTGTCAAAGAAAATTTCGCAATACCTGTAAGATCTATAGCTGAACCAGCATTCTTCATAAGACCTCGAATTACAGCATCATTTACTATAGTCGCTTCATAAGAGCCTAGAGCAGCAACTTGGGTAAGCTTTAGTGCAGAATCATCAACAGTAGCACTCGCAACGTTTAAAGTCCCAGTAACATTAATGTTTGTGTTCTCACACATCTCAATGCTTTGTTGGGTACCTTCATCACCGATTGTGTAAGTAGTTGTACATATAGAAGCAGCATCAGCCGATGTCCCTACAAGTGATGCACTTGCAAGAAGTGCTGAGACAACAAGTGAGATTTTCCCACCTTTTAAAATTCGAAAGCGTGATTTATAATTTACAGTGTTTTTCATGAGTTTAATTCCCTCTTAGATTATTGGTGAAATCATAACATTCTAAAATCGTCGTAAAATCGTCAAAGGGAAATAGAGATCGAGAAATTAACACCCAGAACAGGTGTAGCAATATTTGGAGAATACCTAAAAGCTATGGGGTTTGAAAGCTTTTGTAATAAAAACTTACCGCTATCAAACCACTATAGAGCCTACACTCCCTTTGCACCCCAAGTTACCACGTTAAAACTAGCTTAAATTAGGCAGCTTTTAGAGATGGAAATGAAGCACCAGCAAGTGAGAATTTAGAGTTTATTAAACAGTGTCAACTACAGCTGCCAATAGGTGTCAAATTTGATAGAGTAAGAATAGATAGTGCTGGATATCAAGCCTCTATTTTTAATTACTGTGATGAAGAAAAAATGCTTTTTACAATCTCAGGAAGAAAAGATAGAAGTGTGTGGACTTCGATTAATGATATTAAAGATAATGAGTGGGAAATACTAAGTAAAAAAGAGAAGATTTCAGAATTTGTTCATTCTATGAATGGTACCGATAATGCCTTTAGAATGATAGTTGTTAAAAAAGACATAACTCCGATATTGCCTACACTAGAGGGATATATTTCAGAAGAGGTTATGAAACAACATAGAGATGAGATGTATTACTGCATCGCAACTAACGATAATGATTTAACCGCAAAAGAGATAGTAAAACTC
Source organism: Sulfurimonas sp. (assembly GCA_030949825.1). GTDB lineage: Bacteria > Campylobacterota > Campylobacteria > Campylobacterales > Sulfurimonadaceae > Sulfurimonas. The sequence goes on along the minus strand of JAUZSC010000037.1, from coordinate 146,397 downwards.
CATCGTCAAAGAGGAGAAACAAGTGAAAATAAGATAAAAGAATTAAAGAATGGTTTCAACATGTCTTATCTTCCAACATCAGACTTCAAAGCTAATTCCTTCTACTTTGCTATTGGAACATTAGCATACAATCTATTTTTACTCTTCAAACAAATATTAGATAAAAGCCTACAACACCACACTGTAAAGACAATTAGATATAAACTTTACAATATCGCAGGTAAGGTCATCTCTCATGCGAGAGAGACAGTACTTAAAGTTAATGAGCAGTTTATGGAACTACTGCAAAACATTAGAATTAAAGCTTATCAGATGAGTTTAGAATGACTGAAATATATCAGAATAAAAATAAAAACACCCACTTCAAAATATCTCTACTGAATCACTTGAGGATACTATTGTCTAAAAATCAGGAAATTAATCCAAAATCAACTAAATTTGAATATTTTAGAGGTAAAAATATGTAGCCTATGATTTTATAGCCATAAATGGCATTTTTCTTTTAAAAAAAATGTAAGAATCTTGTTATTTCTGAGTGTGGAATTTTTATGGATTAATTTTGTTTTTTGGAAAATCATAAGAATTTTTTTAGTATAATCATATAAATAAAAACTCTCAAGGTATTGTATGTTCATTCCAAATGATTTGTTAAAAAATAAAAAAATACTTTTAGGACTTAGTGGTTCTATCGCTGTATATAAATCATTAGAGCTTGTGAGACTTCTTACAAAAGCAGGTGCTGATGTTCGGGTAGTTATGAGTGATTCTGCTAAAAAGTTTGTAACTCCTCTTAGCTTTGAGACACTTACTTCAAATAAAGTTCTTGATGATACTAACGAATCTTGGGTAAATGATCATAACCATATTAAAATAACTGAGTGGGCTGATCTTTTTGTTATTGCCCCTGCTACTGCGAATACTATTGCTAAACTCTCGCATGCTATTGCAGACAATATACTTCTTCAATGTGTTTTAGCTTATGAGGGTGAAAAAATTTTATGTCCATCTGCAAATACAAATATGTTAAATAATCCCATCACGCAAGCAAACATTAAAGTCTTAGTAAATACTAAGTACACCAAAGTAGATACACAAATAAAAGAGTTAGCGTGCAAAACTGTTGGTGATGGGGCGATGGCTGAACCTACAGATATATTTTGGGCAAGTGCAAGAGCTTTGCTTAAAAATGATTTCTTTGCAGACAGAACCGTCATAGTTACAGGTGGCGGAACACTTGAAAAAATCGATGATGTACGCTATATTTCTAACTTTTCTAGTGGAAAAATGGCATCATCGCTAGCATCTGCACTTTATTGTAGAGGGGCTGATGTAAAATTAATCGCTACAAGGTTTGAAGATAATCTTCCAAAAGAAATTTCTATAAGCAAGATTGAGAGTTCACTCCAGATGCAGGAATCTCTTATACAAGCGATTGAAGACTCAAAAAATAAAACTAAAAAACCCTATCTTTTTATGGCTGCTGCTGTGAGTGATTACATTCCTAAAACTATGCAAACTGGAAAATTAAAAAAAGACTCCCTTGGTGAATCATTTAATCTTAGTTTAAAACAAGCTCCTGATATACTTAGCTCACTTGATAAAGACTCAATTGTTAGTATTGGTTTTAAAGCAGAAATAGATAAAGTGAATGCGTATAAAAATGCAGAGAAAAGTCTCATTTCTAAAAATCTAGATGCTGTTTGTTTAAATATTTTAAAAGATTCTTCAAGTTTTGGAACTGATACAAATAAGATAGAATTTATTACGAAAGACTCTACAAAATCTATTCCATCTTCAGATAAACTAAGTCTTTCCTTTAAAATTTTAGAATATGCAGAGAATCTATAAATGAATACAGCAAAACATATAGCCATCATTATGGATGGTAATGGAAGATGGGCAGAACTTCAAGGAAAAAAAAGAGTTAAAGGTCATGAAGCTGGAGCTAACACGGTTAAAGAAATTACCTTATATTGTTCAAGAAACCCAGAGATACAAAGACTGACACTCTACGCTTTTTCTACAGAAAATTGGAAACGGCCTCGATTAGAAGTTGAATTTTTAATGAAGCTTTTACAAAGTTTTTTAGAGAATGAAATTCCAATATATTTAGAAAATAATGTTCGTTTTGAAGCAATTGGAGATATAAGTGCATTTTCTAAGTCCTTGCAAAAAACCATTCACGATGTAGAGCAAAAAACAGCACATTGCGATGGATTAGTGCAGTCTTTAGCGCTTAACTATGGTTCACAAGATGAAATAATTCGAGCTATAAATAAACTTGCCAAGACAGAAGAAGATATTAGCCATGCAATGCTAAGTAATGCCCTAGATTGTAGGGAAAATGTTGATTTACTCATTCGTACAGGTGGAGACCATAGACTTTCTAACTTTTTACTTTGGCAAGCAGCATACGCAGAACTTTTCTTTAGTGATACCCTTTGGCCTGACTTTACAAAAGAGGAACTTGTAAAAATCATCAATAATTTCACGAAAATAGAAAGAAGATTTGGAGGACTAAAATAATGGAAATATTTTTAGCAACACTTTTAGGACTTTTACTAGGTTCTTTTTTAAATGTAGTAATACTTAGAATTCCAAAAGATGAAAGTGTTGTTTTTGGGTCTTCTCATTGTTTTTCCTGTAATGAACAATTAAAAGCATGGCATAATATTCCTGTTTTTTCATGGATATTTCTACGCGGTAAATGTGCATTTTGTTCAAGTAAAATCTCAGTGCAGTACCCTCTTATTGAACTTTTATCAAGTCTCATATTTTTACTACTAGCTTTAAAATACGGAGTTAGCCTTCCTGTTTTCTTTGTAGCACTTAGTTTTTTAATGCTTCTTGCCTTGTCTATGATAGATTTCAAATACAAAATGGTTCCCGATAGTTTAAATTTACTTGCAATTGTCTTCGCGATACTTGGAGCATGGAATATAAATGGAATACTTTTAAATGCTCAAAATACCTTACTTTTTGCAGGTGGATTTACACTTTTACGATTTTCACTTTCTTATTACTTAACATCATCTGCCCATGCACATGCAAAAAAAACACTTACCTCATGGACAAAGAATTATCATACCTATCCATTTATCGAGGCGATGGGAGAAGGTGATATTATGGTCGCAGCAACAATAGGAGCCTTACTTGGCGTTAAACTCACGCTTGTAGCCATTTTTATTTCTGCCCTTTTAGCACTTCCGGTAATGCTCGCTGTACTAAGACTTTCAAAAGAGGAACAAAAAGTTCCTTTTGTGCCATTTTTAGCACTTGCAACTTTTATTGTGTATATATACGATACTTCGATAATGGCCTACATTGAGGCGAACTACTAATGAATAGACTCCGAAATCATATTATTAAAAACCTTTCTGGACTCTTTTTATCCATTTTTATATCACTTTTCACGATTGCTTCTGTTGTCTTTTTAATTAAACTTGCAACATATACGGCCATTATTCAACTTACTACCTGGGAGATGATAAAACTTTATCTTTTTATTGTATCAGAATTATTATTTTACACCTTGCCTATAAGTTTTTTTATAGCTTCAGCTTTAACTATCTTCAGGCTATCAAATGATAACGAGACAGTTGTAATATTTGCGCTAGGTATTCATCCAAGTTTTCTTATCAAAACACTTTTAAAACCTGCTTTACTTCTTGGCCTTATACTGCTACTGAATTTCTTAGTTATTATTCCACATACAACAGTATTATATAAAAATTTTATTCATTATAAAAAAAGTGAGGCTAAGTTTAATCTTTCTGCTTCAGAGTTTGGGCATAAATTTGGTAATTGGCTTTTATATTTAGGCACAGAAAACAATGATGGAACCTACTCTGAAGTGTTTTTATTTGATAAAAACAAAGAAAAAGAAACATTAATTTCAGCTGATAAAGCATATATTATTAATGAGTCAGTAGTTGTGCAGTTAAAACTTCTTGATGGGGAAGCTTATATCTATTCCAAAAATAATTTTAAACAAATTGATTTTGAGACTATGTTGCTCAATAACACTTCCAATGCAGAGCATATAATGCAACAAAATGCACTTAAATATTGGGGTCGTGATAAGAAAAAGAGAAGCAACAAAAAAACAAGTATGCTAATTACAAACACTCTCCTTAGTATATTTCCAATTATCAGCTTATTCTTAGTTTTAAGTATGAGTATTGTTCATGCAAGACATCAAAAAAGTAGAATTTATCTATATCTTTTTTCTTAGTATAGTCTTGTATTATGGGGCAACGCTAGGTTTACAAAAGTTTTTTTGTCTTTTATACTATCCCTATTGTTGCGATCACTTGGTTACTTCTTACGTATATTCTCTACAGAAAAACAGTCGTCGCGAGATTCTAGATGCGATGTGCTTTAAGCATTGCCTATAATGGCACGTATTATTTGGGATCTCAAACTCAAAAAGAAACATCAAACACTATTTTTGGAAACTTAGAAAAAGTTTTTTTACAACTTGGAATTAGATCTAAGATTATTGCTAGTGGAAGAACAGATAAAGGTGTTCATGCTACAGCTCAAGTATGTCATGTTGACCTGCCCTCTTTTTGGACTGATTTAAAGAAGCTTCAAATCACCCTCAACAAGATGCTACCCACTTCGATCAGGATAAATACAATAAAAGCTGTTAGTGATGATTTTCATGCACGCTATAGCGCTAAAAAAAGAGTCTATCGCTATCTTATTAAAACTTCGCAAAGCAATCCTTTTGAAGATGACTTTATTACTTTTGTAGAAGAACTTGACTTTGTCCAATTACAAAAAAATATACAGCTATTTGTAGGAGAACATGATTTTACAAACTTTATGAAAACAGGAAGTGATACGAAATCTAGTATAAGAATTATCTACAAAGCTTTTGCCTATAAACATAAAGAGTCTATTGTTTTAAATTTTGAGGCAAATGGTTTTCTTCGAGCACAAATAAGACTCATGGTTGGAGCTTTATTAAAGCTAGATGCTAGCCAAATTAAAAATCAACTCCTACTTAAAGATAAGCATAAAATCAAACCAGCCCCAAGTAATGGACTTTATTTAGCTAAGATTAAATATTAAATTTAGCCTCTTATTTTAGACCAGACTATTCCAAGATACTCGTGCATTGCAATTTGAGAGCGTTGAAAACTTTCTAAAGTTGGAGCCTCAAAGTATCCATCAAACTCTTTTTTATGAAAGCTTGTAGGTGCGGGGACTGGATTGAGTCCTAAAGATTGAAATAACATCATTGAGCGTGGCATATGCGTTGCTGATGTGACTAAGATGAATTTATCTTCACCAACTATAGACTTAGTAAAAAGCGCTTCTTCTCGTGTATCTTTTGGTGAACCATTAATAATCATATTTTCAGGCTCTACACCAAGCACTAAGGCTAATTTCTCATTCATATGAGCCGCCGTGATATTTGTAGTTCCTGCGTAACCTGTAAATATTAACTTAGAATTAACTATCTTAGAGTGAATAATAATTCCCTCTAAATCTCGTTTTATGCTGGTGCTGCCCAATTGAGATGACAAGGGCTGGTCTGCATCTGTATTATGTCCATTACCTAAAACATGAATATACTTTATATTACTTTTATAATCATACTTTGGATATTGATTTTCTAAATTATAAATTAAAAAGTTAGAAAAAGGTGGATAAGAATATAAAAATAATAAAGAAAAAGAGAGAGATAAGAAGAATTTAGAATAACTGTATTTATTACGAAGTAAAAAATACAGTCCTATAATAAAAAGCGCAAGAACCATTCCAAATGGTTCAAAAAAATACGTAATTATTTTTTTAAGTGAAAATAGAATGAACTATTCTTCGTCTATGTCGTAACCAGCTGCAATTGCAGGAATAGCTTCCATCGCAATTTTAACATTTTTCATATCTTCCATTAAACCAGCATCTATAGGTTTTTTATCTGTTCCACCATAAAGTGCTAAAGTCATATCCATTGAGATAAGGAATCTTCTGCCATCACCGTATTCAACATACATAACACGACATGGCATAAACCCACCGTAAAAACGAGAATGATTTAACATTTTTTTAGCAATAATTAGAGAACAAAATTCACCAATTCTAGCATGTACAACTTGGTCTGCTTTAGCTATTCCATCTTTTTCATACGCTGCTATTTCCTCAGGAAGAAGTCTAAACATATCTTTTTCACCAACATATCTCATGTTATAATCACCTGCTAATGATTTCATTTCATCAAAAACATCTTCTTCTGTTAAGTCTGGATCAGTAATTTCCCATTCTTTCATCATTGCCTGCGCTGGATCGCCTGTTTCACTAACAATATCCATCATTCCAGCATAAGCCTTTTGTGTGTCATCTGAAAAACCCATAAAAGTCATACCAAGATTCATTGCTGTACAGCCACTAAACATAAATACAGCCATAAAGCTAGTAGTTAATAATGCGATTCTATTTCTCATAATAATTCCTTGTAATTAAGTGCTAAGCGCTTATACTAGCACAATTTTTATTAAATAAACACAAAAACTTGATAAATACATCATTTAATTACTAAATCTAACAGAAACTTAACACTCCTTCGTCATAATTGCACAAAGGAATTTATTTGGAAACTATTGATTTTACAACTATATTTATTGCCGCATTTTTAGGTTCGCTTGGTCATTGCATTGGTATGTGTGGTGGATTTGTCTTGGCATACTCAAATGCTAAGATAGATATGACTTGGTCTAAAGCACATCAAAGTATCGCACATTTTTTATATAATATTGGGCGTGTAACAAGTTATATTATCTTAGGTGCTATATTTGGTCTTATTGGAAGTGCTTTTGTTGTTAGTCTTAGTGTATGGGGAGTTTTGCTCCTTGTTATTGGTCTCCTAATGATTTTAATGGGTCTTTCACTTATGGGAAAACTCAAGTTTTTATCCAAGCTTGAAGTAAATATTTCAAAATATAAAATCTATGGTTTTATTTTTTCAAAACTTATCAAGTCAAAAAGCTTAGCTAGTTTTTATGGTCTTGGAGTACTCAATGGTTTTATTCCTTGCGGGTTAGTATTTATATTTGGTACATTTGCTCTTGCTAGTGGGTCTATAACATCTGGTATGCTCGTTATGGCTATCTTCGGAATTGCTACTATTCCCACACTCTTTGGATTTGGATTCTTAGCAAGTATTATTCAAAAAAGTCGTTTTAGAAAAGCAGCGCTTACACTTGCTTCCCTTTTAGTTATAGGATACGGTGTCTTTAGTATGTTAAAAGGAACGATGATGATAGTCAAACCAGAAATGATTCAAGAAAAGATTACAACAATGACAGACAATCAATTAAAAAACTTAAAGTAAATCCAAAAGAGCTTTTAGTTCTTTAATACTAGACTTCTCTTAAAACCCCAAATAAAATTGGAGTAAAATTTGCTTATAAGTTAGTATGGCAAAAACAAGAAAATATTATAAAGTAAATAAGTTAGAAAACAAAGATTTTAAACGCATTGTTGGTGTCAATAAAGATACTTTTAAAGATATGGTAAAAGTAATTAGAAAACATTATCGTGATAGAAAATCAAAAGGTGGAACAAACAAATCACTTTCAGCAAATGATGAAGTATTACTGATGCTTGAATACTACCGAGAGTACAGAACATTTGCACATTTAGGAATTGATTATGGAGTGAGTGAATCAACAGCTCATTATACAGTTACCAAAATTGAAAAGATACTGATAAAAGAGCCACAATTCCATCTTGAGACTCTAAAACATATAGTACCAACAGAAGATTTAAATAATATCAAAATAACTGTTGTAGATGTGACTGAGAGCGAATGTGAAAGACCAAAAAAAAGCAAAAAAAGTACTATTCAGGTAAAAAGAAAAAGCATACTCAAAAAGCACAAATAATTACAAATATCAAAGGTAAAATACTTGCAGTAACTATTGCTAAAGGAAAGATGCACGACTTCCGTCTTTTTAAAAATAGTAATCCAACTAAAAAGATATTGATGAGTAGAGTTCTTGCTGATTTAGGCTATTTAGGTATAGATAAAATATGTCCAAATGCTACAATTCCAAATAAAAACAAAAAAGAAACCTCTTACAAAAGAAGAGAAAAAGAGAATCATAAATTATCATCTAATCGTATCATAATTGAAAATATAAATGCAAAAATCAAGGTATTTAAAATTACAAAATATCCGTATAGAAATAGACGAAAAAGGTTCGGATTAAGGATGAACCTTATTTGTGCCATTATTAACCTTGATTTAATACCCTTAAATACAGACTCTGGAAAGGATTAGTGATTGATTGTTTTAGGAGAAGTCTACTCTTTATTTTATAGCTTGCTTTTGAAAAATCATGTGTTTGTGTAAATTCATTTGCAACTACAATACACTCAATACCTGCATTTACAGCTGAGTTGAGTCCACGCTCAGAATCTTCGATAATGATACATTCATCTTTAGTTGCATCAAACTTTTTCATTCCAGCTAAATAGGGATCTGCAAATGGCTTAGAGCGTGGGTACTCTTCCACACATAAACTAAAATCCATATACTTGATAATACCTCGTTTATTATGGATTAAATCAAAATCTACCCGTCTTGAAGTTGTTACAATTCCCATTTTATAATGTTTTGAGAGTTCTTTTAAAACTTCTACTACGCCATCTATCTCAATGTTTTCATTTTTAATAAACTCACGGTAATACACATCTCTTTGTGCTCGTTTTGTATTTATATCTTCTTTTGAGATGCCCTGTTTTGTCGCAATCTCCCAAGCAGTTCCACCACGAGCCATGATTTCCATATATACATCAAAACTCAAGTCTAATCCAAACTCAGACAAGGCTTTAACATTTGCTTTAAAATAATAAGGTTCTGTCTCAACAAGTACCCCATCATTATCAAATAAAAGATACTTTTTTCTCATAAAATTTATATTCTTAATTGTATAGCTTCATTGCCTATAGAATGAAATATTTTTTTCTCTTTGTATAATGTACTTTCAATACCAAAAAGTGAAACATTATGATCTTGTCTTTTTGAATGGTGCTTTACTTCAAAACATACAAGTTTTGAAATATCCCTTTTATAATTGATATAAACTTTAAAGTCTATACTCTTATCTATACACTCGAGTACTTCTTTTTTATCAATATTTTCTATGAACACATCAACAAAGTTTTTTCCTGAGAGTTCTTCAAATGTATATAAACCACGATGAAGGATACAGTCTAAACCTATAATAATTCCATTTTCATCAAGAATCATCTCTGTACATTCTTGTTGCATATTAAATCCTTATTTCATAATTATATAAGGATATTCTTTAAAAGAATTTAATCTCAATCCTTTGTATGTTATAATCATACCTCTCTACACAACTCAAAAGGACAGAACCCCTTGTTTATGGGGTTGTAAAAATATAAGTTAGGAAATAACGGCTAATCAAGTCAATTGAACTCAAATACTACAGTTGTTTTTACCATAAAGTTTATATTTCCATCCATTTATAAGAAAAAGGCTTAAAAAAACAATACATTGATATTGAAAATATCAATATTTAACTTAATAATTTCCTTAAAGTGCTCAAAATAGGCTTTTAAAGCGTAAAATATTTGTGTAGAGAGCTATGGTTATAATATATATAAATAAAACTAAAGAAGAAACAATATGAATGACATAATGGATATGAATACAATAATAACAAGAACGGTTCTTTTTATAGTGATTACTGGAATTTTTTACTTTATTTTAAAAAGTAAAAAAGAGGCTTCCAAAAACAACAAAGAAAAGTGAAAGTAAAACAGTCACAAATATAATAGTATAACCTGTTGGTAAATCTAAATAGTAAGAACTAAATAGAGCCACTATAATACTAAGCGAACCCATAAGTGTTGCAAATGTAAAGGGCTTGATTTTTGACTGTGACAGTCCTGCATATGCCGGTGCTATTAAAAGAGCAAAAACCACTAAAACACCAGCAGACTGAACGGATGATGTAACAGTAATAGCTAACATACTAAAAAAAAGAAATTCTTTGCGTGTGCCTTTAGTTCTAGGATATACAAAAAGCATCACAATCGCGACACCCGCATAAACAATCAAATTCTTTGCTAAATCATCACTCGATGTAAAAAGAATATCCGCTGCACTGAGTTTAGAGTAAAGTTCTGTACCCTCTGAACTTTGAGCGAGTAATAACATTATAGACGAGATGCCAAGAGCATAGAGAAGCCCTATAAAAGCTTCTATTTTTTCTACTCTTGAAGTCGCCCATGTAATGATACTAGCACCTAAAAGAGCAAACCCTAATGTAAAAAGAGTTTGGTATGCCCCATCTAAAAAAGCGATGCTTATAGCCATTCCTATGGCTGCAATCTGTCCAATAGCAAGGTCAGTGAAAATAACCCCACGCTTGATAATCTCAAGACCAAAAACACTATGAATAAATACAAGTGAAATTGCTAAAACAAATGCTGGCCATAGAAGTTCAACTATTGACATATATTGTTTGCAATCTTATTATAAAATTCTTCTAAAGTCTTACTAGCATTTACACCCATGTCATGAGGTGTGACAAGAACTTTTGCACCAGACTTGTCTGCTATAAACTGGGCAGTTCTTTTCTCATGGTACACATCTTGTAAAATTATCTTAATTTTTTCATCTTTAATGAGATTTATAAGTGCTAGCGTATGTTTTGAACTTGGTGAAACTCCAGGAAGTGGCTCCACATTTCCTAAACTTTTATAATCATAGCGTTTTAAAAAGTAGTTAAAAAGCTCATGATATTGCACAACTCTTTTATCTTTACAAGTCGCCATTTTAGTATCTAATGTACTAAGATACATATTCCATTCATTGAGAAATATATCTAAATTTTTCTTATATGTTTGTGCATTATCTGCATCAAGAAGAGATAATTTGGCCTCAATAGCTTTAGCCATAACTAAAATCGAATAAGGGTCAATAGAATAATGTGGATTTCCCTCTGCATGAACATCTCCAAAGGCACGCGAAACGGACTCTGGAACATCAATCATATGAACATAGTGAGACATATCTAAAAAACCTTTTGCACCATTTTGAATTTTAGCATTGTGCGCATTTCTTAAAAGTGCTGGTAACCAACCTATCTCGAGTCCACCACCGTTTATGATAAGTAAATCTGCACGACGAAGTTTAGCTATAAGTGATGGTTTGGGCACGATAAAGTGTGGATCATATTTTGAGTTTGCTAAAACATGAACTGAGACTAAATCACCTCCAATTTTTTTCGTAACTGCCCCCATGGTTGCGTATGTTGTTTCCACTCTAAGAGATGCAAAGAGTGCTACATTAAGTAAAAGTGTTAAGAGTGTAATTTTTTTTATCATCTTTATTTCCTAATAATCATGGGCGCTATGCGCACCAATTGCAATGTTGAGTGAAAGCATTACTTCATTTATATCTTTTCTCTCGCCAGATATAATTTTACTTCTATCATAAGTGTACTGAAGTCGTAAACGCGACATTTCAAATGGTTTGTACTCCATCATTGCACTATATTTATCTAAGTTATTAGTGTCAATCCCATTATATGCACTTAAATCAATGCTATTCTTTGTGATTGCATCGTATCTGATACCTCCTGCCCAGTTATTGTTGTGCTGGTAGATAAGTTCTGAGTAGAGTCCTGCTTGTTTATTGTTCGAAGTTGTTCCTATATCTTTGTTACGGTAAAGATATTCACTCTGCCATACAAGTGAACTGTAACTTCCTAATTGCTCTCGCAATGTTAAATCAACTCCATATATATCAGTTGAGTTTGCTGTATCATTTTTTCCATGCGCTAAACTCACTCCTGCCAGTATTGATACATCCTCTCCAATATCTACACTCGATTTCAAGTATCCAACATAGAGGTTATTTTTCTCAATATATCCAAAGCTTTGTGCATTTGTCCCTTGCATCGCTTCAAAACCAGCCATGATGTAAGTATCTGTTGGGGCTACCCACTGCACTTGAATTCCAGGATCACTAATACCCTCTGGACCAATAAGAGATTCGTAAATGAGTGGCTGAGAGTCAAAGTTCCACGAGTGATGATGTTTAGAATTTATACGACCAAAATCACTCTTAAACTTTCCAGCTTTTATTTTAAAACCTAATGGTAAAGCTCGAGTACTTACATAAGCTTCTCCAATTTCAAACACAGTCGGTTCTAAGTGAAAAATTGCAAAAGCTTCAAAGTATGGGTTAACGATAGAACCCATCGAAAATTCTGCATAGTTTAGATTAAAACCTCTATTTGGATTAAATGGAATAACAGGGACGCTTGGAGCATCTACAAAACCAGGAATAGCATACGCTGCATAATCAGTGTTATTTACATTGCGACTCAACATCGACATATTTAATACCAGTGCCATATCTAGTAGATTAGCATTTTGTGAAGAACTTGCCGATGTATTGACTGACTGCTCACTTTTTTTAGTGCTTTGTATTGAAACAGTTTTTATATCTTGTTCTATAACAAGGTCTTTTTGAGCAAGTATTTTTATTTGTGCTTGTAATTTTTCTATTATTAGTTGCTGTTTGTCCATTTGTGCTTTTAGTAGATCTAAATCTGTCCCTGCTAAAAGTAATGAAGATGCAACTAATGATAAACTGAGTAGTTTTTTCATAGTTCTATCCTATTTGTAATAATATTTTTGTAAAGTTTTTATTAGTTAGTTAAGATAGAGAAGGAGGAGCGCGGTTTTGGTTACTTCTTTGTTTACAATAGAGTTTTGTAGATTGTTCTGTATGTTTTATAGCTTCAAAATGAATATTTTTAAGAGTCTTAGGACTGCTGATAACATCTACTGGAGTTAAATTATTAACGTGAGCAATAAGACATGATTCACCATCACTATCGTGAATATGCTCTACTTCATGAAGTGCAGTAAAGCTTGTAACAGCAGCAAAGAGAATGGCTAAAAATATATTTACTTTCATTAATCGAATCCTAGCACAATATAAATTAAGAGACTCTAAAAAACTCTTTTATTCTAAGAAAATGCCTCTCAATAGCATCAAAACTATGGCTTCCATTGTCTTCTAGTATAAGCTCTGCATGGGGAAGTTTTTTTATAGCCTCTTTATAATCAAGTGACGCATCAGCCTTTTGTAACATTAACATAACTTTATTTTTCTCAAGTAAATCAACTTCATATATCTTCAACATTTCTATGTGAGATGCCAACCATGTAAAAGTACTGGTATCGTGATAACTAGGAGCGTTACCTAAAACTTTTTTAAGCGTAATATATGGATATATAGAAGGATTAATCAAAACAATAGGAACATTGTATTTTTTAGCAAAATAAAGAGCATAAAACCCACCAAGAGAAGAACCGACAAGTTTTACATCACCCTTGTAAGACTCTATCAACTCATCAAGCGTTTTAATAGCTAAATCGGGAATATAAGATAAAGAAGGAGCAATAAAACCATCTTCTTTAAAGTACTCACGAAATTGTTTAGCCTTATGACCTTCGCCACTGCTACTAAAGCCGTGAATATAGATTATCATTAGTGACTTACGCTTCTACCTAAAACTTTTTCAACAGATTCTATTTTTGTTTTGAGTCTATTCTCAGTATTTTTACGAATATCAAACTTTAAAGAAGAGTACACTCTATCTAAATCACTCAGTTGTTCATAAGCAAGTTCTATAACTCCAAGTGCCTCTTTCATACTTTTTGCTTCTATGATCGTACCCATTGGTGTTAACTGGTACGGTACTCCAGATTTATCTATGGCATCTATAACCTTACTTACGCTTTTTGATACAGATGCACCCTCTCTACCATCGGCAGAAGTTGGAAACATACTAAACTCGACTAATACACTTAACATATGGCTATCCTTAGTGACTTTTAAAGTCAATTTGTTTTAAAAAGCTAATTGTGCCTTATTTTACTTACCGTTTCCATAATGTTCTGCTAAATAATTTGTAATTATCTCTACATCAGTTTCACTAATAGGTGCTTTAAAGTGCGAAATCATTTTTAAAACTTTTTTATGCCAATGTTCACGGGATTGTTTACCCTGATTTATTATATAACCAAATGAGTGGCATGTTAAACAATTTGCTTGAACCTCTGCAAAGCCCTTACCCATTTTAATCTCATATGCAATATATGGAACTTCAATATTTTCACCTTTTTTTACTTCTGCAAATAATGCAGATGCACTCAATAGCGTTAATAGTATCATTGTTTTAATTCTTGTCATCATAGAGTCCTTAAACCACTTCAAATGTAACAGTGTCTATACCGTTAAACTTATAACCACCATGGTTCCATTTTACATCTTTAGCAAGCGGTTGTTCTTGTCCGAGTCTGTTTACAGCCTTAGCCATAACACTCACTTTTCCATAAGTAGTTGGTTTGTAAGAAAATCTAAATTCTTTAAACGCGTATCGTCCAGCAGTCTCATCTAAAATAGATTTCTCCCAAGTCTTACCCTCATCTGTGGAAATAAATACATCTCTAATCCCATGACCATCATCAAATGCAACACCACGAACAACAACATGAGAGTTGTGATGAACAACAGTATCGTTGGTTGGATAACCTATGATAGATTTAACATTCATTGTAGTAATAGGTTTAGTTTTCTTAGCTTTATTATCTGGTTCTTCACATTCGCACTCGTTATCTGGAACGCGGTACGCGACATCCATGAAGAAAAGGTTTTTATACTCTTTTGTAACAGTAACATTTGAAAGCATTTTCACCCAACTGTCCGAGTAGTATCCGGGAATAACAAGACGAAGTGGAAAACCATTTAAGTAAGGTAAATCCTCTCCATTCATTTCATAAGCAACAATAACATGGTCATCAAGTTCATCTATTTCAAGTTCACGAATAAAATTAGGTGATTCATAATACGCAGCATTATCTTTACCATTAAAGCCTATCCAATGTGCACCTTTTTGAAGTCCTGCACGATTTAAAATATCGCGAAGTCGAACACCTTTCCATGAAGCACAACCAACAGCACCACTACCCCACTGAATTCCACCAGCCATAGGTTTAAATGCTGAACGGCTATTTCCACCACACTGAAGAACAGCAGTAACTTCAACCTGTTCAAAATGTTCTTTCAAGTCCTTTAGTGTTAGGTGAATTTCCCTCTCAACAAGTCCATTAATATGAAGCGTAAATGTTTTAGCATCTATGTATGTTGGAATTTTAGGGAGATGCTAACGAACAAAAAACTCATCATTTGGAGTGATTGCTTTACTAAAAACATCTCGAGGAGTCTCAAGAAGCGGTGGTCTATCTGAGTAAGTAATGAGTGGCTTTTTCTCAGGAAAAGCTATACGAGATACTTTTCTGTTATCTATAGGCTGTCCTGTTATACCAGCATGTGCTGAAGTAGCTAAAGCAACGGTAGATGCTGCAAGTGACATTTTTAAAAAATTTCTTCTTTGCATTTTAATCCTTTAATAAATTATAATTATTATAAGCCTATTCTATCAAAATAACTATTAAGCATTATTAAAAAATCATTTTGCCGTATAAAAAACATTTTTTTCTATGTAATGGATTATTTTCTTTATGCCTAAAAACTTAATTTTAATCGTTTGTGTACTTGTAGCACTGTTAGCTTTAAAAACAGCAAAGTGAAGATGCGGTCCACTTGAATAACCTGTATTTCCTGAGTATGCAATTAAAGCACCTTTTTTTACCTTATCTCCAACTCTAACAAGCGCGCCATACTGTTTTAAATGATAGTAGGTCGCAAATGTAGCGTCTTCGTGTTCTATCGTTACATAGTTTCCATAACTAGAAAATTCTTTTGCATATCCGCCTTTGTTGGAATTTTCTTTTATTTTTACAACCACACCAGCTCTGGCTGCATAGATTTTTGTTCCTGTAGGCATTGCAAAATCTATCGCGTATTTTGAACGACCATTATGTGTAGTTGTTCCATTAAATCCTTGTGAAACTCGGACGGAAGTACCCTTTTGAAAAGGAAATCTATAGATAAAAGAATCATCATGAACAGCATCTATATCACCTAAAACCCATGTATACGAAAAGCTATAACTATATGAAAGTGCCCCCTTAATTTTACTCAAACGCAAGTATTTCTTTTTTTCACCTGCTTTTATTGAAACAACTTCTTTGTTAGAATGGCTAGATGCTAAGTTCTTGTAGCTTCCTTTTACATTTACAGTGACTGAGTACGGATTAAAGTTCTCTATAAACACATCGTAATATTTCCCTCCATCTACTACTTCTAAGTTTACCTTTCTTTTTTTCTTTTGTTTTTTGGATGAATCGTAGCTTGAAGTTTCTACTTCATCTTGAAACTCTTGCGCTGTTGCTACTTCGAGTTGTGTATATTCTATTCTTTTTTCAAAAAAGTCATTTGTTTTTGTTTTTTTGTTTTCTTTATAAAAGACTAAAGACTTCTTATATAAAGCCCTATTTTGAAGTAATCCATCAAACTCATAGGCGGTTAATTGCATAAAGCATTTAAAATCTTTTTTATCTACACTTGAAGATATTTCTTTATGAATGAGGTAAAGAATAGCATCATACTTCTTTTGAAGCTTTCTTAATGTGAAGAGATACTCTTTTATACGCCTAGCATCTCGTGTTTTATCTACTTCTTTACCTAATGTAAGTGCCCTATTTATAGCTCTATTATACGAGTCTAAACTTTTCTCTATCGCTTTAATATTTGAGAGATTTTGTATTGCCTTCGATGATTTAAAAAGAGGATGCGAGAGTTGCTTATATAAAAGAGGGTATTGCTCTCCATGAAGAGAAACAACTAAAAATAAAAGAGCTAATAAGTACCTTTGCATCTACATATACTTAGGAATCAAACTCTTTATATGTTTATAAATCTTATCAAAATCACTTGAATAAATTCTAACACCAGCAATCGCAGTTGCAAAGTTAGTATCTCTTTCCCAACGGGGGACGAGATGCATATGAATATGTTCAGCTATCCCTGCCCCACCTGCACGACCAAGGTTCATACCGATGTTTACACCTTGGGCTTTAAAACCTTCTTTTAAAAGTCTAACACCATTTTGTGCTAAAGCGCTCATATGAAGCCACACTTTAGGGTCTAAGTCTTCAAGTTTATCTGTGTGAAAATGTGGAATAATCATAAAATGCCCAGGAGTATAGGGGTACTTATTCATAACAATAAAACAATGCTCATCTGCGTATAAAACACCAAGCTCATCTGCCTTGTCTTCATTGTCAGTTATATGACAAAAAACACAACCATCAATTCCCTTACTCATAATATACTCATCACGCCAAGGAGCGTATAAAATATCTTCCACAATTAGACCTTTAAAAAACTTATTTTAGTAATGGTAGCTTATTTAGTAGATTTTCACAATACTCATACTGCTCTAAACTCTCTAACCACTCTTTTTTGATTGCATTTACACCTTTATACGCACCTAAAACCATACCTATTGCGATAGAACGAGAAGCATTATCTCCACCAACCATTGCATTGGCTTGGATTGCGACATTCAGTGCGTCTTCTTGGTCAACATATTTTAGAATGATATATACAGATGCTGGCAGCGTTCCCTCAGTTGGACTTGCTTTTCCAACACGAACAGGTTCACTTCTTCCAATATCCCAAAGCTTTGCCATAGAGGTGATAGCTAAGTCATCTGAAAACTTTTCTTTTGACAAAGAAGTACTCGGGTCTTTTTCTTCTGCCACTTTAGCAATAGCCTGCGCCACTTTTCCTTGAATGAATCCACTCATAGTTACAGCTACATTCTCAATAGCATCTCTAGGATGTTCTCCATTTATAACTCTATGTGTAACACGCGCGAAAAACTCACCACCGCTTAAGGCTTCTTCACTTGTATGTGTAAACATTGTTTTGCGTGCTAAATCTGCTAGTTCTTCTTCTGAGTCATAATAAGCATATCCTGCAACATGACGAATCGCCATTGCATTTGAGATGCCACCTATTCTCTCTACTGCTACGCCTTCTTTAACTTGAGTATATGTTTGTTTTGTCATTGTGCATATCCAAGAACCCCAGCTATTTTCAAAGCGGTTCATCCAATGAGCAAGAATGCCAGAGACTTCAAAAGCACGTTTAGGTTCGGCGATTTGAGCGAGGTGTTCTAAAACTAAAATATTGTAATCACCATAATCTGTAGTTCCCCCAGCTTTTTTCCCAGGATGGTAATTTCTTTCACCCCAGCCAATACCATGTGTTTGTCCACCCATCATTTCACCTGGTGACATAAATTTTTCTATGGGTTTATCTCCATAAGCATTATAAATTTTTATAGCATCGTATTCATAATGAGAACCTAAACATAAGGCATCTCCAACGATTGCGCCATAAAAAGCACCTTTAATTGCATCTATCTTTGATATTTGAGTCATACTTGTTCCTAAATTTTTTATAAGTGTATCCTTTCACTATATATATTTATTTTAAGTTAAAAGACATCGGTTAAAATCACGAAAAACTATAAGGTATTGATATGAAAGAAATGAAAGAGTTAAATGCACTTGGCGGAATTTTAGAACCATGTAGTTTAGATCCACTCACAGGTTTTTTTAGAACAGGTTCATGTGAATGTGGTCCAGAAAACAAAGGTGTTCATACTGTATGTATTTATGCAACTGAGGAATTCTTAGCTTATTCTAAAAAAGCAGGAAACGATTTGTCTACTCCAATGCCTCAGTTTAACTTCCCTGGTGTAAAAGATGGACAAAGTTGGTGTTTAAATGGTCCGAGTTTTGTGCGTGCATTACAAGAGGGAGTTGATATTAAGATTTTTATTCACTCTACGCATGAAAATATTCTTAAACTTGTTGATTTAGAAACACTTAAAAAGTGTGCTATCGACTTATAAACTCTATATCTTTTTAATAAAAAATTTTAATCAAGTGAAGCCCTCGAGCTTTAGCTATACGACTAATCTTTTGCTCTTGTTTATTAGCAAGGGCATTGGCAATATCACTTAAACTAATCTCCTTTCTCCCAACTCCAAATAAAGCACCTGCGATATAGCGAACCATATACCTTAAAAAACCATTACCCACAACTTTAATATAATAAACTTTCTTAGAAAACACGGAGTCTTGGACTTCTACTATTTCACAGCTTATAAGCCTACGAACAGTGGAGTGCATTGTCTTGTCCCGTTTTGCAAAGTTGTAAAAATCATGTTCGCCAACAAAAAGTTTACACGCCTCTTTTATACATTTTATATCAAGCAAAGAAAGACCTTTACTTAGAGAAGGAATATGAGCAACGACATCATGCATAACTGGATTATGAATAGTTTGCGTACTAAAATAATAATGATACTCTTTGCTCGTACTATGCTTATTCGCATTAAACTCTGAACTACACACTTCGCATTGTAAAATACGTATATCATCAGCTAAGAGTGAATTCATCCCTAACAAAAGTTTTTCTTCTTCTATGGATAAGGCAATAGTAATTTTTGCAACTTGACCCTGAGCATGAACACCTGCATCCGTTCTGCTTGCCACTGAGACTGTACACTCTTGATATTTACATATTTTTTGAAGTACTCTTTGTATTTGGGCTTGAATAGTTGGCACATCAGAGTTTTTACCTAAATCTTGCCAACCACAATAATGTGTGCCATTGTATGAGATAATAATCCGATAATAGTACATTTATATTCTAAAGAAAAGCAAAAACTAAGTTTGGAAACAAAAGTACCAAACCAAGTCCTAAAAGTTGTAAAAGTATAAAGGGAATAATTCCTTTATAAATCTCTATCGTTTTAATCGTATCTCCCGCTGCACCTTTTAAGAAAAAGAGCGACAGACCAAAGGGCGGTGTTAAAAAGGAAGCTTGCAGATTTAGAGCGATAAGCACTGCAAACCAAATGGGATCTATTCCAAACGCTTCCATTACTGGTACTAAAATCGGAACGATAATAAAGCTTATTTCTATAAAATCTATAAAAAAACCAAGTATAAAGATGCTGAGCATCGCTATGCCTATAAAAACCCAAACATCTCCAATATCTTCACTGAAAAACTCTAAAATCAAGTCGCTTCCACCAAGCTCGTTAAAGACAAGTGAAAAAGCTGTAGCCCCTATGAGAATCATAAAAATCATTCCGCTTAGTTTTACGGTTTCCAGCGTTGCGTACCGCAGCATCTCAAAATTTAAAGACTTGTTGAGAGATGCTAAAATAACTGCACCCACAACACCAAAGGCAGCGGACTCAGTAGGCGAAGCAATACCTGCAAAGATACTTCCTAAGACGGAGAACATTAAAAGTAAAGGTGGCACGATAGAAATAATCACTTCTTTAATGCTGATACGCTCATTCTCGTCAATCTCGTTCCCACGCTGCGCTTGGGAATGAAGCGGTGCAACAGAAGGCTGAAAGAAGGCACGAATCAAAATATATGAAATATAAAGACCAACTAAAACAAGTCCTGGAAGAAAAGCACCTTTAAATAAGTCCCCAACACTCACGCTCATCACATCACCTAAAATAATCAAGATAATAGAAGGAGGAATAATCTGACCAAGCGTTCCACTTGCAGCAACAGTCCCAGATGCTAAACCTTTGTCATAACCAGCTTTTAGCATCAAAGGAAGTGCTATTACACTCATCATAACAACAGATGCAGATACTATTCCCGTAGATGCTGCGAGCATTGCACCCACTAACACTACACTTACAGCTAAACCACCACGCACATCACGAAAAAGTGAGCTCATGGAAACTAAAAGTCTTTCTGCCATTTTTGATTTCTCTAGCACTAAACCCATCGCTATAAAAAGGGGAACTGCCATAAGTGTTGTATTGGACATAATTCCAAAGATTCTAAAGGGAAGAACTTTAAAAACCTCGATGCCAAGGTCAGGAATCAAAAATGCAAACACTATAGATACAGTTCCAAAAACAAAGGCAACGGGAATTCCTACTAAAAGAAGAATTAAAACAACGACAAACATTAACAAAGCTATCATAAGGCTTTGTATATTTTAAAATTACGCACAGAATCGCTCAAAGCTTGGAGGGATAAAAAAAACAAATGAAAGAGGAAGTAATGCTTTGACTAAGTAACGGTACTCAAGCCCACCAGGATTTGATGAAGCTTCATTTTGAGAAAAACTCATCTGGACAAAATCAATCCCGATATAAATGATAAGTAAAGAAAAAGGAAGTATAAAAAAAACTGAAGCGATAAGATTTATAAAAGCTTTTTTCTTTTGGCTATACGAAGCATAAAATATATCAACCCGAACATGCGCATTTTCTTTTAAAGTATATGCGATTCCAAAAAAGAATAACAACATCAAAAAGATGCCATTCTAGCTCTTGTAAGGCGATAGAACCAGAAGAAAATAAATAACGAGCAGTTGCATCGTAGACTACTAGAAGGACTAAGAGCAATAGGATAAATGCTGTAAAATAGCCAAGGTATTTTATAGTATTAGTAATAATCATATGTTTATGTTAACTCGTCAATTGTTTTCATTTATATAAAATTAGGCGCATCATTAGCAAACAAGATGATGTCTCCTGAAGCTGTTTGTGAACCTAAGACTTTTGTTAAGACAGCTTTATCTCGTAAGAGTATCTTATTTTTCACAGTAATATTTTTGTCAAACAGTTCTGCATTTAATGCCCCTGTTATGATTACTATGTCAAAAACTTTATTTATCTCTTGTATAAATCTCATATTTAATTCTTTAGTGCTTTCAACTAAACCAGGAGTAACGATAACTTTTCTTCCCGTGTGTAAAGAACAAAGTCGTACACCTTCGAGCATTCCATCTATGTTGCCGTTATAGCCATCATCTAAGATGATTTTTCCACCTGCTTTTATAAGTTGGAGTCTATGTTCTACGGGTTCTAGTTTTGCTACTGCTTTTATGATTGCTTCATTAGTCATTCCAAAGCTTTTTGCGATTCTTACAGCGACTGCGATATTCATAGTTTGGAACTCACCTAAGACATCTGTGTGTAAATGTAACTTCTCATTATCTATCTCAATATCAAAATCAATTCCATCTAAGGTTGCTTGTATATTTGAAATGTCATCACCGAAAAAAGTAACCTTTTCATGTGGCTCCTCGGTTACAGAGGTATGAATAAAAGCACGCTCTAATCTTGGCGATTGCATAATCTCTAACTTTGTACTTATGATGTTTTTTAAAGATTTAAAGTACTCTATATGCGCTTCACCAACCTTGCCAACTACAACAGTTTGAGGCTCAACAAATGTAGTAATATCATAAATATCTCCGCTTTGTCTTGCTCCTGCTTCACATACATAAATCTCTGTGTCCCCAGGCAAAGCATTATTCACATCGCCCATGATGCCGCCCAAAGTATTTACACTTCTTGGCGTTGCGTAGACATTGAACTTCGCACTAAGAATTTGTGCTACAAAGTTTTTTATACTTGTTTTTCCATAACTTCCCGTAATCGCTACGATTTGTAAGTCAGTCATCTCTTTTAATTTCTTCTTTGCTTCTTTTTTATATGTAAGAAAAAGAAACTTTTCTAGCATCATACTTCCCATGAAAGTGAGTGCTAAAGGCATAAATACACCGTACATTTGACATCCGTCTTTGAGTGTACAAAGTACATTTTGAAACAGAGTAAGTGACACAAGAAGAATCAAAAATCTTTTTACTCTCCATGTAAGAACAAGCTTCTTGTCTAATCGCTTATGCCACAACCAAATAGAAGGAACAACTCCAAAGTAAAAAAATATAAGAAAATATTGTCCTGTCGCATAGTAAGCGATAAAAGGAATCAAAAAGTATAAAACATGCCAATGCGGTTTATGGTGCTTTAAAACTACACGAGAAAGTTTATAGTCGTACCATTGAAGATTTGTAATAAGGTACCAACCCAAAAGGGTTACAAAAAGGACATTTGTTACAAATGCTATAAAAACTTCATACTCTTGCATACTAATTACCCAAAGTACTTAAAAATGTTTCTTCAACTTCTTTTGAAACATCCTGTGCATGCTTCATAAAAAAGTAATGATCTCCATCGTATACTTTGAGCTTAGAATCTTCTATCAGAGAATGGATTGTTTCACCTGAACTTAAAGGTGTCGCTGTATCATCTCTCCCCCAACACAGAAGAGCCTTAGATTTATACTGAGAGAACTCATAAGAAAAATCTTCATTGACTACATTTTTAAATGTTTGGTACATTGGTTCACTCAGTGCCTTAGCATCTTCTGCCACAAACAATGTTCTTAACTTTTCAAATCCAAATATCTTCAATGTTTTAAATAAGGCTATTTTTACCTTAATTTTTAAAGATTTTTTCATATAAATTCCAGCACTACCAACTAAAACCAAAACCTTTGGTTTTAGTAAAAGAGCGACCTTTCCACCAAATGAATGTCCTAAGATGATATCTTTAGAAGCATTTATATAAATCATAAGAAGTTCTACAATTCTTGCTACATCAGATGTTTTTAATGCCAAGCAACATGTAGATTTTCCAAAACCAGGTAAATCAATATATATATGGCGAAAACCTTTCATATGTGAGCCAAAAGACTGTTTCATAAGGTTCTTATTTGATCCCCAACCATGCAAAACAATTAAATCAACTTTTGCCTCAGGATTGACAATCTCATAAGAAATATCTAATGTGTTTTGATTATATTGAATCTGTCGTATAGCCATTATTTACCTTTTGCAGCTGAGATTGAGTGAATGTACTCGTAATTTACTTTAACTCGTTTTGCATGCGGTAAAGATGCACTCAATGCTTCAAGTACTCCAGCAAAATCTTCAAAAAGGTAGTTTGCCATAGATCCAGGAATAGGATTAATCTCATTAAGTAAAACTTCACCGTTTACGACAAAAAAAGTCACACCTTATAAGAGCACCCTCAAACATATTTGTATAGACTCTATCAAAAGTACTTCGTAATTTTTTTTCTAGCATCTCACTAATATCGGCTTTTAAAACCTGCTCACTTCTTGAGAAATCCATATATTTTTTTTTCAAAGTCCAAAAATTCTTCTTTTTGAGGTTCTTCTACTATTGAGTAAACTATTTTTCCATTTGCTTTATATCCTGCAAGGTTATACTCTTTTACACCCTCAATAAATGGTTCTACTAAGATTGATTTGTCATATTCATAAGCAACATCAAGTGCATAATCAAACTCGCTCTCATCTCTAACAATACTTACACCAATAGAACTTCCAAGGCTCGCTGGTTTTACGATTACAGGGTAAGGTATACTAATATTTTTATGTTCATTTGAATCAAACATTTCATAGTCGACACATTTTATATTTTTAGCCGCACAAAGCCATTTTGTATAACGCTTATCGTATGAAAAAACACTTGCATTTACGCGTGGTCCTATATATTTTATAGAGAAAAAGTCTAAAAGTGCTGCAATCGTACCATCTTCACCATCCCCGCCATGAATAAGATTGAGTACCGTGCCTTTATGTTCTTTAGAAGAAAACATGCCTTTTTGAACAAAAGCGCCATTTGCCACATGAAGCTCGGGCATTTTCTTGTGCTCAACCTTTGAAAAAGTAGTTGCTTTCATTTTCTCAGCATCTATAAGATAAAAAGAATGGTCTTGGTCACAAAATATAAAAGATAAATCAAAACCTTGCAGTTTTTCTTTTAATGTTATCGCGCTTACTATACTAATTTCATGCTCAAAACTAGCACCACCGAATAAAATAGTTAATTTCAATATATATTTCCTTGACTTAAATTGTTTGTAATAATTTCAAAGCTTCTTTTACAAGTGCGGCAGTATCTTTGCCACTACATGCACTCAATGCTTTTGATATTTTTGGCTTAGTAAACCCTAGAGATGCAAGTGCTTCGCTAGCTTGAGCAAAGGACTGTGATACAGGAGCATCGCTTGAAGCCACCAGTTCAACATCAAAACCTGCGAGTTCTACTAAGATTCTTCCAGCACTTTTAGGTCCAATACCAGGAACCTTTTTAACGCCGTTCATATCTTTGTTATTTATAACTACAGCAAATTGACTCGGCGTGTAGGTTGAACATATCGCCATTGCAACCTTAGGTCCTACTCCATTTATTTTGATTAACCTTGCAAACATCTTCTTTTCACTCATCTCTAAAAAACCAAAAAGAAGTTGTGCATCTTCGCGTATGATTTGTGTAGTAAATAGGCTCACCTCATCACTTCCCAAAGCAGAAAATGTTTGTAAAGAAATAAACACTTCATAGACTACACCAACTACATCAATGTGCACAAAACTTGGCTCTTTGTACTTAACTTTACCAGTTAAACCAACTATCATTCGTCTATTACCTGAATCTCAAACTCACCTTCATCAACCTCAACAAGTCCAAATACTTTTCCCGATGAGCCTTCAGCCGGTTTGTAACTAATATCTAAAGGTGGCTCTATTAGTTTAAAAATCAATTCATTAAAACCTTTCCATCCACCTCTGTTAATAATACGAGCATCCATGATATCTGACTGAAAAACAGAAGTTTTACTTTTAGCAATATCGAGTTCATTTTTATTTAAAGAGTAAGATTCTTTTTTTGCAGCTAACTGTGCTTGAAGTCCTTGAAATTGTTTATATTTTTTCACAAAACTCTCAGGCATTTTTATCCCACTTTTCTTATAGTGCATTAATCGTTTCTTCACATCATTAAATGAGGCTGTACCTTCTTTAATCTGCTTGGCATACTTATCTACATCTTTTTTAATATCTCGTAGAGTTCTTTCTAGCTCTTTAATTTTTTCACTATTATCATCAAGGTCATGCTGAGAAGATTTTTTTAAAAGAGGGTCAATAGTAAAAGTATTTTCACTTCCCTGCATTTTTTTAATCTCTATAAGTCTTGAAGCAGTAGCTTTAACATGTGAAGCACAAATTTCAATACGGATTTCATTTGCCCTAATATCACCACCTAATGCCTGTGCTATTTTAACCTCATCGCCATCAACGACCCCATGTTCTAATCGTGTTATATGAATATTTTTTCCATAAGCCTTACCCTTATGAACATTTATGTCTAACTTGTCTGCTCTCGCTTCTGCCGTTTTATGTGTTTGACCACTAATCGTCGCACGGAGTGCTCTTAGTTTTGCATTTGATCCAACATTACCGTCGATGTCTATTTCTGTAACCTCAACTTCCATACCCATGCCAATGGCATCTTTTACAGCATCTTTTTCACTCACATTTACAGTTACATCCGAATCAAGTCCTGAAATAATATTTCCTGTTGTCTTAAAACTAATCTCACCCATATCAACATCTGTTTTAATCCCGTAAATATTTTCCTCAAATACAACATATCCATTTTCATTTGCTATATATTCTATATTTTTAGGATTATCTTCTTCTCGTATTGTATCGTCTACTGCAAATGTTGGAGTAAACTTTTCTTCTATCTCTTTTGGCGCCATAAATTCACCACGACAATTCCGACCGGCTTTTCCTAACTGTGCTTTAACATACTCTATAAGTACTTCATCTTTTTGAACAGCTTTGATGAAACCACGCGAGGCATAATCTTTTTTCTTATGTTCATCAGTTTCTTCTTCTTTGTCATAGTGCAATATGAGATTATCATTTATTGTTAAAGTAGGTTCATACGATTGTCCGATTAAAATCGTTTCATTCTTTTTATATGTAACATTCTCTTCTACACGCGCATGTGCTATAAGCTTAGATACAACTTCGCCTAGCATCTCATCAAAAATATTTATTAGAATCCCTGCTCTTACTTTACTTTTATTTATATGTTTTTTTAAGTCTTTTTCAAAACGGGAAGAATAACTCAAAGAAGAGCCTTCTTTTATACTTAGGTAAACCTTACACTTGGTTGCATTTGCACCAACAGCTACACGAAAGTTTTCAAATGGATTATTTTGGGTTATTTTTGTAAAAAATTCAATTTCATACATTTGTTTTATTTGAAACTGTGCATTTAAAAGTGCTGTTGCATCATCGAGTTCATAAATCTCATCAGATGATATCTCTTCCCACTCTGTTTCTTTCGTTCCATCATTCATACGGGTGTATGTTTGAACTTCTAAAATATTAAAATCTATCGTATCTACTTTTATCTCATAGGACTTAGCAAGAGCAAGTAGTTCTTGAGCTACATTCTGAGTGCGCAGAACAGTAGGTCGTATTTTTTTAGATCTCGTATTTTTCTTTTCTTTTGAGCCAAATAATGCCATTTTTGTTTCACCAGATAAAATTTAATTTTTAAAGTCTCTATTTTAACTAAAGTTTTGTTAAACATTGGTAAACATCTAAATCAGCTTCTCAAACACTCTAATCTTCTCTTCTTTGACTTTGTCTAATTCGTTTACCTTTAGCAGCTCTAAGAGTTCATTTTCAGATATATTTTCTTTTTTTCGTTTTAGAATAAATATTCATAAGATAAAGGTCATTTCTTTCATCTATAAAGTAGTAGATAACTCTAAAACCTCCGCTCTTTCCTATTGATGCAGAAGAATTTAGCATTCTAATTTTATAGCAATTATGCTGTAAAGCAGTACCTGCTTTATGATTTTATAGACT
The DNA here is from genome assembly GCA_030949825.1 of Sulfurimonas sp. Lineage (GTDB taxonomy): Bacteria > Campylobacterota > Campylobacteria > Campylobacterales > Sulfurimonadaceae > Sulfurimonas. The sequence continues at coordinate 118,821 of JAUZSC010000037.1, read as the reverse complement.
CTATGATAATATCGGTTCTATTTAGATTGTACTCTTTTGTAAACTCATCTATCTGCTCTACCAAATAAACGGGTAATCTAAGCCCTACTTGTTGTTTTTGTAATTGTGCTAATGAGTGCATTTAAAATCCTTCAATTAAAATATATACTATTTATATACATAAGTCAAACGATCCTAAGCTCTCCACCCATTTTATGAGCTCAAGGGTATTTAATAGTATTCAATGGATAGCCTAAAAGTTTTCTTCTACTCCATCAACCCTTCATTTAAATTCAATCTGATATAATAAACTTTATTTACACAAAACTATAAAGAGACTTTATGACAAAAATATTTTCTACCCTTTTACTTTTACCTATGCTTCTTTTAGCGCAAAGCTTTCTTATTTCTGATATTCCTATCCCAAAATCATACATACAAAATCTTGACCCTTATCCATGTGATGAAACCTGTATGCAAGAATATATCGATAATGATATGATTTTTTCTTTTCTTTCTCATGCACAGAGTAAACTTGAAAATAAAAAACAGGATGAATTTAGAGCCATGCATATCTCTATTTTAAACCTTGGCTCCACTATCATAAATACAAAACTTCGTATTGCTCTTTTACTTCCATATAAACGCATTGGAAAGTATGCTGCATCTACTACAAATGCAACTTTTGCTTATCTTATTACAAAAAATCAATCCTTTGAACTTAAAAGCTATAAAATAGAGAGTGAAAGTCAAGAAGATATACAAACTGCACTTATAAAAATAAAAGAAGATGGTTTTTCTCATGTAATCGCACCCTTAACAACAACTGGGGCTAATACGGTTATAGCACTTAACCCCGATATCAATATCTTTTTCCCTACTATAAATAAACAAGATCTTGAGTCTGATTCTTTAAACTTGTTTTTTGGTGGTATAGACTACAGAGCACAAAGTGATTTACTACTAAAAGAAGCTGTATCACCATTGATTATTTTTCATGATACATCAGTTATAGGAAAGAAGTTAGCATATTATGAGGCAGATTCTTTTAAATATGAAACTGTAAATGAAGAAAAAGTACGCATAGATAATCGAAAAACTATAAAGTATTCAATAGCTAGAAAAACAACAAACTTACAGCATTATCTTAAAGATAACAAAGATATTAATGGCTCTACTTGTTTTATAAATACACCCATCGTTAAAAGTAGTATGATTTTATCTCAGTTAACACTCTACGATACAGACCCAGTAAATATACTCTCAACACAGATTAACTACGATCCACTCATTCTTTCCATGACACAGTATGTTGATAGAGAAAAAATGATTATTGCTAATTCAATAACACAGCATAACAATGTACTCATCCAAACAAATGCTCTTTTAAGTAACGATATCGAGTATGATTGGATCAACTATACAACAACGGTTGGGATAGACTACTTTTTTCATATGGTAACAAATACTGATAGAGAGTATAATATAGCGCTTGTTGATAATCAAATGCTTTACCCTATAGAACTTTTAAAACCATCTTCATCAAGATTTATGAAGTATGTATCAATGCCTAAAGAGGGAGAGTACTAGTTCTTTTGTTTTAGCATCTAGCTTTTGAGGTTTTCCCTCAAATGTAATGTAAGCTAATGTAATCTCAAGCTCAAAGATTTTCTTTTCTTCTTTATATATACTTTGTCTCAATCTAAACGAAGCTGCTCTCATCTCCAACAATTCACTTTTAACTTCAAGAATATCCCCAAGTTTTGCGACACTTAAGTACTCTGCGATAAGTCTTCTTGCAACAAAATGACCTGATTTTAGCTCTGGAGTCATCCCTAGTTTAAAAAAGCAATCACTTCTAGCCCGTTCACAAAAGTTTAAATAGTTTGAATGGTAAACTATCCCTCCAGCATCTGTGTCTTCGTAATATATGGTTATTTGCATTTATTCCCTTTATAATAAGAAGTAGTATACATTAATTTAATTGAGATAGAATAAATAAAAAAGGTAAACAATGACTGAAGAAGAAAAACTAGAATTTTACCTAGAAAAAATAAGAATATTAGCCAAAGAAAAACTAGGAAAAAAAGATACTTCTGCTATGCAGGCATTAAAAGAAGCCTTAAATTATGTAGAAGGTGAGTTTATAGGTTACTAGTTCTCAAAATCCCCATAACCCCGTTGGAGTTGTGCTTTTTTTGCTAGTATCTGTACACTTTGAGTAATGTCATCATCTGCTATATGGTAGTGTTCATGAAGTTTACTTAAAGACTCTTCAATTTTTTGAGTTAAAACTACACTTAGTGTTTGGATTTGTTCTTTCATAGAATCTATTTGTTCATCTTCACTTGACTTGAGTTCACTTGAGAGTACACTCAGTTGTGCTTGTGATTTTACATAATCAGCTTTTATAACTTCTAAATCGAGCATTAACTCTTTTATCGTTGAATATACATCATAAAGGCCTGTGTTTTGTCGGGCTAAATCATTCATTTTATTTGCAGATAAAACCATCTGTTTCATAATCATTTCGCTTTTTTCTCGTATGTTTGACAAGGTACTTTCGCTTTCATAAAGAGAAGTTTTAATAGCCTCAGAATGAGACTTTAAAGACAATATTTCACCTTGAAATGACTTTGTTACACCTGAGAGTTGTTGAAGTGTATGACTTGTGATAGATTTAGCAATGGTATCTGCAATTCCTTGCATACTTTGAAGACTATCTTTTACCTTGTCCATATCTTCTGCTATGTCTGCCCTACTACTCCCCGCTTTTTCTAAGATATTTTTAATCTTGTTAAAATGGTCTTGTTCAGCCACTCTAAGAATATCTATATGTTCATGAATGATATTGTCAAGTTTTGGCATCTGAATATTTGTGAAGTCATCAAATTCTTGAGATACTTTTTGATGCCATGTATCCATTTCATCAAACTTATCCATAAAGGTTTCTTGATTCACTTTAATTTGTTCGAGGGCTTTAATATCTTCTATAAACTTTAAGCGCATATCTTCTTGAGACTTTCTATCTTCAAGTTGGCATTTAGTCATTCTTCCTTCAAGTTCACCCATAAAGTCTTTAAGCTGTGTCACTTGTTCAACCATCACTCGAGTAAATTCATTTTGAGCTTTTGAATTTTCACTCTCTTGCGTTTGGTGCAAAATATTCATCACTAAATAAAGGAGTAAAGAAACTAAAAGAGGGAAAAACGATTCACGAAGTAAAAGTACAAAATTTGTTGCTTCAGGGTGAATAATAAAATGAACAATTGAACTAATAATACCAATACCCACCATAAGTGGAGCATAGTTTATTTTATTTGGCTGTTTTAAGATAGAAATTTGTCTTAAAAAAAGTAGCGCCATAAAAGCGAAAGATAAAAGCAAGTCATTTGCAAACATTCTTTACTCCGAATAAGGATTTAACTTATTCTATCATAAAATATTATAAAACTCTATCTAAAACCTCTTTTGGATGATGAATTAGATTTTCAGCCTCAGCATCTGGAGAAAAACCCCATGTTGCAAACATAGAATATATCCCTGCATTGTCTGCACTTAAAATATCTTTTGAGTTATCTCCAACCATCCAAGCAGTATCTTGGAATTTATCAAAATCATAATAGTTTAAAATTTTATGTATCATTTGTGGGTCTGGTTTTGAGGCACTTACCTTGTCTGCACCTATGATTACATCAAATAAATCTGCAACTCCCAGATGTGTTAGCATTTTTTTAGCAAAGGGTGTTGGTGCATTTGTTGCGACAGAAAGCTTTATACCTTGTGCGTGAAGTTCGCGAAGCGTATCTGAAATACCCTCATAAAGGTAAGGATTTTTTATACATTGAGCAGCATAATGCACTTCAAAAACCTTTCTATCAGCATCTTCGTAAAGCTCAGTTTCATAAAACATTTTTGGTAAATTTCTTACATCCATATTTATCGCTTCTACTACAAAGGCTTCACTTAAAGGTTCAAGTTTATAATGAAGTTTGCGTATATGGTTTATAGAAATAGTAATGTCTTTCTTAGAGTCAAGAAGCGTCCCATCCATGTCAAATATAACTACTTTCATATTATTTCATTTTCTTGTATATTTCAGATAAAGCGTCTACAAACAAGGCACTATCATTTGGACATCTTGCTACTCGGTACTCTTTAAAACCTAAGTTCTCGGCAATTTCTCTATACTCTATTTCAAGTTCAAAATCTGTTTCAGAATTATCGATTGTAAAAGCTATGGGAACGACTAAGATGCCACGGTTTCGTACAACTTTTAGTTTATCTTCTAAAGATGGTTTTAACCATTCTAAAAAACCAACCTTCGACTGGTATGCCAAATGTATCTCATGAAAATTCATCTTTGAAGACTTTAGCATTTTGCTTAAAATATCTACATGCTTTTGAACATGTTTTTGGTAAACATCTCCCGATTTTACTATCTTTTGAGGAAGACCGTGCGCTGAAAAAATTATATCGAAATCTCTGTAATCATCATCGCCTATTTTTTCTTTGATGGTTTCTATCACTGATTTATTATATGTTTTATTCTCAAAAAAATGTTTTATTTCTACTAAAATAGCATCTCCAGATGCTAGGTGGTACTGTTCTTCAAAATCTTCTAAAGATGACTTTGTTGTTGTAGAAGACTGCTGCGGATACATTGGAATCAGATAAATCTTTTCAACTTTGGCATCATTGAGTCTCTCAATTACTTCACTTGCAAACGGAGGAGTATAACGCATAGCAAAATCAACAATGATATTCTTACCCATTTTCTCTTGAAGCTTTTTAACCAATGAAGTTGTATGACCCACTATCGGAGATTTTCCACCAAGTTGTCTGTAAATTTCTTGAGAACTTTCAGTCCTACTAAAAGTAATCATCCCACCAACAAATTTTCTAAGTAAATCACTCTTCATTGTTAAAATATTCTTATCGTTAAACATATTTGTTAAAAATATTTCTACTTCATGGAGATTATTTGGTCCACCCATATTGAGTAAAACTATTGCTTCTTTTGCCATCTTTTTTATTCCTCTTTAACTCGTAAACTTACTTCATACATTATTTTTTGTATTGGAAGCATATCTTCATATATTTTATAGAGTGTCTCTATAAGTATATTCGCATCTTCTATGAGATGCGGGTTTAGTATTTTGTATGTTGCCACACCTTTATAAAGTGCTAAATCTGCACTTTTCATGTTCGCATTAAATCCTCTTGGATAACGCTTATAGCCTTTTTCTAGATGCATATAGCCAGTATCTTTAGCTTTTATGGCTCTTAAAGTATTTTCTAAATGCACACGCCGTTTTTCATCACTTATATACTCTCTGTATGCATCTAACATAGGCTTTTCAAACCACCTTACACCAACTGCAACATAAAGTTCATCAGGAGAAAAATGTAAATAAAAAGAGGAGCTTTGCATCCTTTTAGTATTTCCCTGCCAAAAGATTATACCTATTCTATGTTTGATTGGTTCTTTATTTGCACCCATTCTTCGTGTATCACGATAGATTCGATATAGAGATTTGTTTATTTTAGGTTCTGCGTTGATGGTAGGTTCTAATGCTTGAAGGTGTTCACCCATCTCGACAACAAAAGCACGAGATGGGTTTAGAATGAGTTCTTCATACTCAGATTTATGAGCTAAAAACCATTCTTTGTTATTGTTCTTTTTTATAGATGCTAAAAAAGGAAGAGTTTTTTTAGAAAAACCTTTAAACTCCACCGCCTTATCCTCTATACTAACTTTCTATTTCTAATTCCCAATGCTACAACTACAAATAAAATCATATATGTAATAGGAACAAAATCAGGAATAGGAATAGGGTCACCTGCTGCGTATGAGTGAAGTCCTGAGAGGTAATAATTTACTCCAAAGTAAGTCATAATTACTGATGAGTATGCAAATGTAGAAATCACTGAAAAATTAAAGTCGCTGTATAAAGACTTAATAAATCTTAAATGTAAAATAATTGCATAAACAAGAATTGTAACTAAAGCCCATGTTTCTTTTGGATCCCAACCCCAGTATCTACCCCATGATTCATTTGCCCATATTCCACCAAGAAAGTTTCCTACAGTTAAAAGAACAAGTCCAACCATTATGCTCATTTCGTTAATAGCGTTCAGTTCCTTAATAGAATAGCTAATATGCTTTTCATTCTTTTTCGTCTTAAGAATAAAAAGTAAAAGCGTTACAAAACCAAGAAGTGCACTCAGTCCTAAGAAACCATAACTCGCAGTAATCATAGAAACATGAATACTTAACCAGTATGAGTTAAGAACAGGCACAAGTGTAGTTATCTGAGGATTCATCCAATTTAAGTGTGCAACAAACAGGATTAAACCTGCTAAAATCGAAGTAGATGCTAATGTCATAGAAGAGCGTTTTGAGAAAATAAATCCAGCAAAAACTGTCGCCCAACCAATGTATATCATCGACTCATATCCATTTGACCATGGAGCATGACCTGAGATGTACCATCTGTTTGCAAGACCTATTGTATGTGCTACAAAGAGAACTATTAGGAAAATTAGAGAAGCTTTTGTTACCCCGTCCATTTTGAAACTTGGCTTAAGAATTTTCACAAAACTAAGAACTAAAAGAATAAGACCCATTAAAAGATACATTGGATATATTCTCTCAAAAATCTGTGCCTCATTATAAAATACTTCAGCCTTTAGTCTCGACTCTGATGGGTAAACTGCTTTACCATGTTTGTATTGGTACGCTGCTATTTTTGTTAGAGCCTGATTTGCCACGCTCCAGTTTCCACTAATGAGTGCCTCATCTACGGAAGTAAAATAATCCACTGCCGCAACACGAACAGCCTCACCGTTGGTAGGTGTAAATGTTTGAAGAGATTCTATTGTAGGGAACCATTTGTTTCCAGCATCAAGAGGTCTTGGCCAGATTTTAATAAGAGAACCCGTGAAAATCATATACGATACATTCACTTTTTCATCAATTCTAAGAAGTGCTTTATCTATTTGATCTCTGTACTTGGCTTCTTTTCTTATAGCATTTTCAACTGCTTCGCCTAACTTATAGCCTCGCATAGCATTAGCATCTTCAAAAAACTGAGAAAATGAAGCGTATTTAGAATCTTCGCTTAGTCCTATAAGCTTGTTGATTTCTTTATTTTTTGTCTTAATCATTTTTACATTTTTATATGCCTGAGGTGTTATCATCATCCCTAATATAACTTGATTTGGAGAAAGCGTGTACTCTCCAATATTTAAAGATGTACTTCCGTGAATTTTCGCTAAAACTTCATTGGAAAGTGTATCCATTGGTTTCATTCTACCTGCAGTATCTTGAACTACAAGTTCACCAAATTTCTTTGCATGTTCTTTTTCAAATGAAGTAATCAGTTTGATAGTTGGATCTAAATCCTCAGCATACGATGGTGTAAAAGTACTTAAAAGACCTAGTGCTAAAACAAAAGATAGTGTCTTTGTTTGGCTTGCTTTCTTTGCTTTTGCAGCTAACTTAGAAAAACGGTTTTTTCTTGAAAATAAAGACCAAAACATACCAAGTGCTAAAAATGCATAGCCAATGTATGAAGGTAATGTTCCTGGGTCATTGTTTACCGAGAGAATTGTACCTAACTCATCTTGATCGTAAGAAGATTGAAAAAATCTATATCCACGGTATTCTAAAACATTATTCATAAAAATCCTATATGGCATCTCAAGAGATTTTTCTTTGTCCATTAATGTTACTTCGCTTGCATATGAAGCTGGACTCATCGAGCCTGGGTAACGCTCAAGTTCAAAGTCATTAAGATGAATAGCAAAAGGGAGTGTTAGCTCCGTCGCACCGTATGAAACATGAACATCAACACCATTTATATCGTTGTGTTGTTCTTTTGCAAGTACTCCAGGTTGACCAAAGATAATAGTCTCTTTAGATACTCCATCAACTGTAATTTTAAGTTTGAGTGCGTCTACTCCAGGTCGCATAGCTTTAGCTTTAGGATTTGAAACTATTTTCATTGAAGCATAAGGCATAAAACTTTTAAGAACAAAACTACTTTTACCTACTGTAAAAAGTGTTCTCTTAGCGAAAGGTTCGTTTGCATTTTGGACTAATTCACCCTCACTTCCATCATTCATTTTTAAATATTTCATAGCCATTGTATGGTTCATAAAAAGTTCGCCATCTTTTTTAAAAACGCTAATCACAGGTTTGTCGAAATTTTCTCCTGTATTAAAATCTAAAACAAGGCTTCCATTATCATAGTATGTGCCCTCTTTTAAAGTTATTGATTTTCCTTTTCCTCCAGCTGTTACCATTAACTCAGCTACAGCTTTTCCATTTTCTTTATCAAGAACCATTGTCTCTATTGCATCTGGAATATAGCTTATTAACTCAACATTTACTTGCTTGCCATCAACTGATAAAGAAGACTCTAAAGTATTTAAACTTTTTTTAGAAAGGTATACAATTTGAGCATCTACTTCACTTTTAAGTCCTACTTTAGCATCTACTGTAAAGTATGTGTACGAACTTGTCATTGTAGAAGAGCTTGAACCTTCACGAATGTGCATAGTCCCTTCATATCCATAGTAACGAGTGATTGCAGCACCAATGATTATGATAATAAAGGCACTATGAAAAATAAAGATAGGGGCTTTTTTAATAGCAAACATCTTATGCTTATAAATATTTAATAACAAATTTAATGTTAAAAGACCTAAAAGTACTTCAAACCATCGTGCATTAAATATTTCAGCTTTTGCAGTAATAGTACCGTAGTCATTTTCAATAAATGTAGCATATCCAATAGCAAATGCGAAGATTGACATTAAGACCGCCATAGTTTTCATAGAATCCAAAAAGGATAAAAGTTGTTTCATAAAAATTCCTTTAATTTAAAAGGACATTCTAGTTAAAATAAACTAATGGAAAGTTAAATTTTTAGTGTGGAATTTAATAAAAGAAAGTAAGCCCTAATTATAAATATATTTATTTTCTTGTTGGTTCCAAACGAAGTAATTTGAAACCTTTTTAAAAGCTTTTAAGACTATGGTATGTTGGGCATCTTCAGCAAAAATAGTTATGGGAGTATGATAATATCTATTGTATGATTTAACAGGGTGAAACAGCATATCTAAGATGCTAATTTCAATCTTGCCTTCATAAGGTTCAAAAGAAACTGTAGAAACTACTGTTTTATCTTTTACTCTGCATTTAAAATGGCAACTTATATAAAATCTGTCTATTTTGACAAAATCTACTAAGTCTGTAATATTTTTTTGGATCTGTTCTCATAAGCGTATTATACCCTAAAAGCTATTTCAAAGCCTTTTTTTATCACCATCCATTAACTTTACATAGCCACCGTGTGCTTCAGCAATCTGACGAGAAAGAACAAGTCCAAGACCATTTCCTTTTACTTTAGAACTCTTAAATGCTTCAAATAAATCTTTTTTATTTTCAATAGCAATTCCGGAATCAGTAATTTCAAAGATATGATAATCAGCATCTCGTTTATACTCAAGTTCTATCATTCCTTCTTCTTCTTCATCTAGTTCTATAGCATCTATCGCATTTGCAATAAAATTTGAGAACAACATCTCGAGTAAGTCTTTATCTGCTTGTATGCTAAAGTTTTCTTTTGGAAAAGTACAAGAAATATCTTTTGAATACGCATAATATTCCATAGAAGTGCGTATAGAATCTTCGAGTTCGTTCCACATAAATTCACTTGTATTTGTCTCTACACCCTTAGAAAACATAAGCGTAGCTTTTATAATTCTATCTATTCTGTATACAGATTTTTGAATCTCTTCTACTATGGGTACATTTTCTGGGATTACTCTTTTTTTAAGCGTTGAGCTTAGTAATGAGATAGACCCAATAGGATTTCTAATCTCATGCGACAAGTGTGCTGCCATCTGTCCCATAGTTGCAAGATTTTCTTTTCGTTTTTGGTCTGTAATATCTATAACGCTGAGCATCACTTTATCTTTATATGTTGAACTTTTAACAAGATAAGAACGCGACTCAAATTTAATCTCATAATCATCATTTTTGAGTTCCAACAAGCGTAAGAGTTCCCACAAATCTCTTGCTTTTGAGTTTTGTAAAAAGACCGTGTTATCGTCATTTACAATCCAAATAGCATTGGGTAAAAACTCTACAACTTTTTCAACTGTATCTTGAAGATGAGCGTACGAAGCTTTAAGTTCATTAAACTCATTTTCAACCTTATATGTTTGTTCTATTAAAAGGTTTAATTCTTCCGGAGTTACGACTGATTCTGCTGACATTTCTACTTAAACCCTACAAGAATTTTATAAAGTGAATGTGCGTCATTACTACCACACAATTCTCGTATAGAATGCATAGCAAAGGTTGGAAGACCAACATCGAGTGTATCTATTCCAAGTCGAGTGGCAGTTATTGGACCTATTGTTGAGCCACATCCCATGTCACTTCGTGTAACAAACTCTTGATACGGCTCACCTAAAGACTGCGCAACATTCATAAACCTAGAGATAGTAGTCGAATTTGAAGCGTATCTTTGATTTGCATTTACCTTAATTACACTTCCTTTATTTATATAAGGGCTATGTTTAGAATCGTGTTTAGCTGGATAGTTTGGATGAATAGCATGTGCATTATCTGCACTGATCATAAGTGAGGTGCGTATCATCTGCATGTATTCATTATAATCAGGGTACATTCTTCGGAGTGTATTTTCTAAAAAACTACCCCCTGCCCCTGATGTACTCTCACTTCCAACTTCTTCATGGTCAGATGCAATAAACAAGCATAGGTGTAGATGCATCTACGCTACAGATACTAAGCAGTCCTATATAACATGAGAGTAAATTATCAAGTCTAGCAGATGCTATAAAATCATCATGCAAACCTACATAAGAAGCATTTTGAATGTCATAAAAACTAAGCTCACTTGCATACAATGCTTTTATGTCTAAAATCTCGTTTTTAGAGAGTTGCCATTTTAAAAACTCATCAAATTCAAAGTCATCATTTGTAGTTAAAATGGGTGAAATATCAGTTTGCTTATTTACAGTTCTATCTTTATTTGCCTTGTCATCCAAATGAATCGCAAGGGATGGAATAATAGCAATAGATTTTTTAACATCAATAAGTGTACTTTGAATTTCGTCTTTAGAATCAAGATAACTTACACGCCCAGCAAGACTAAGATTTCTATCAAACCAAGGGTTTAAAAGAAGCCCACCATAAGGCTCAACCCCAAACTTCACAACCCCATGCTCTTTTGTAACAGGATTTGGTTTGAGTTTAAGGTTTGGCGAATCTGTATGCGCCCCAAGCATCGTGTACTTTTTAGATTCTGTGTAGATAAAAGCAATGATAGAAGAATCATTACGCGTCACAAAATACTTTTTTCCCACTTCTAAGTTCCATGTATCAACTTCGTTTAGCTCTGTAAACCCAGCATTACTAAGCATCATACTCATGTTCAATGTAGCATGAAACGGTGTCGGTGAAGCATCTAGAAAACCTAATAAGCCTTCGTTAAAATCTTGTTTGTTCATTTATATCCTTGACAGTTTTTTCTTAAAATAGTATAATTAAAGTCTAATTACCTTCGGGCTTACTCTTTTGCTTTTGCAAGAGAGGAAAATTACAGTTTCATTAATTCTCTCATTTTAGATTCTAAGTTTTTAAAATCATCTTTATTTATCATCCCTATTCGTCTATCTAGTCTTTTTACATCAAACATTTTTGCCTGAACAAGTAAGGCTGTGCTTTTTTTATCTTCTAAAAACTGGAACTGAAAAAAGAAACTTCCATCCCTTAATTGTGTTGAGAGAGGAATACCAAAAAACATTTTATTGGTAAATTTTCGAAAGACTAAAATAGGTCGCATAAAATCAGAACCTTTTCCATTTTGTTCAAAGCCAATATTTTCACCAATATTAGCCCAGAATATATCTCGCTCTTTATAGGTAATTAATTTCTCCTTGGAGTCAATTTTTCTTTTAACTTTAGTCCACTCATCATATTTTTGCATTAAGTTTCCTTATCACCCCAATATATCCACAAATTCATTCCCCTCTAAAGCGGCTACAATACTATTACTTACATGTATTGCAGAGTCTATTACTACATTTTGCAACTTCGCTGTTATGATGATTTTCAAAGGTCTACTTCCTGGATTTTTTCGTATGAGTGTGTATAAATCTTCGAGTATATTCATATCTGTGTCAAGACGGATTGCTATACTTAGAGGTTCTTGTGGTACTTCCCTTATTTCTTTTACAACTTTTTTACACTCTTTTTTTGCATCTCTAAGTGTCATGATTTTTGTTACATTCATTCGTGTGAACATTTCTGTATGTGTGATTTTTACTTTAAATGCTACAGGCTCTTCAAGGTACATTTCTTTGAGTTGTTCTAGCTTATCTGAGAAAAGCATTATTTCTATATTTCCATGGAAGTCCATTAAGTTGACGATTCCAAATTGATTTCCTTTTTTAGAAATCTTACTTTGAATATCTTCGACTTTTCCTATAAAAATAGCAAAAGTTCCATCTTTCACACCTTCTATTTCAGAAGAAAGTGTATAACTTAATTCATCTATTTTTTCTCTGTATTCATCAAGTGGATGTCCTGAAATATAAAAGCCCAAGGTATCTTTTTCTAATTCTAAAATCTCTTTAAGCTCAAACTCTTCAGAATTTTTCAAAATCAAGCCAACTGAAGTAATCTCTTCATCATCACCGAACAAACTTCCTACTGCATTTTTCTTTGCATCACTGGCTTTTTTTGCGGTCTCTACGATGAGTTCTATTTGATCGAGTAAGGCTTTTCGTGAGTAGCCAAACCTATCAAATCCACCTGATTTTATACTCGATTCTATAAAGCGTTTGTTTACTTTTGATGGGTCGATTCTGTTTACAAAGTTCTCTATTGAAGTAAATTCACCATCTTCTTCACGCGTAGCGATAACCGACTCAACAGCAGAAGTACCAACACCTTTAATAGCTCCTAAACCAAATAAAATAATATCTTTATCATCTTTAGTAATTGCCGAAAACTCTAAGTAAGAATCATTCACATCAGGAGGAGAAAGTTCTATTCCCATGCGTTTTACTTCATCGATATAACGAACAACCTTGTCCATATTGTCTTTGTCAGATGTCAAAAGTGCTGCCATAAACTCATTTGGATAATAAGTCTTTAACCACGCCGTTTGAAAGGTAACCATCGCATACGCTGCAGAGTGAGATTTGTTAAAACCATAGCCAGCAAACTTTTCAATCAAGTCAAAAAGCTTCGATGCTTCGTCCCTTGGATGCCCTTGCTTTACTGCACCCTCTGAAAACTCAGCATTGTAGGTTGCCATATCTTTTTTCTTACCCATAGCACGACGAATAATGTCAGAGTAACCAAGTGAGAAGCCACCAACATTTTGAACAATCTGCATTACCTGTTCTTGGTATACAATGACCCCATAAGTATTTTTAAGAATGGGTTCCATAATGTCAAAAGTGTACTCAATCGCTTCACGACCATGCTTCCTCTCAACAAAACTATCGAGCATACCAGACTCCATAGGTCCTGGTCTGTAAAGGGCGAGAACGGCGATTAAATCCTCAAAGCTATCTGGTTTAAGACGCTTATTTAAGTCTTGCATACCTGAGGACTCTATTTGGAACATTCCCACAGTCTCACCTGTTCGAATTACCTCGTATACTTTTTCATCATTTTCATCTATTTCATGCCAAATCACTTCTTTATCGTAACGGCGTTTTATAAGTTTTATCGCATTGTCAATTACATCAAGTGTTTTAAGACCCAAAAAGTCAAACTTGATTAAATCTACATCTTCGAGGTAGTTTAGCGAGTATTGTGTAACAAAAGTATCTTCTCCAGTGGGCTTATAGATTGGCGTTTTAAACCAAAGTTCTTCGTTTGAGATAACAACACCTGCGGCGTGAATCCCTGCATTTCTTTTTAAACCTTCAAGCTTTTTAGCAAACTCCCAAACGCGAGCAGCATTTGCATCTCCATCAAGAAGTTCCCCAATCTTAGGCTCTTTTTGAAAAGCTCCATCAACAAACTGACCTTTTTTAGTCTTACCGTTAAGTGTAATTCCTAGTTCATCTGGGATGAGTTTTGCCATTTTATCGGCTTGTGAGAGTGGCATATCTAAAACTCGAGCAACATCTCTGATGACTCCCTTCGCAAGGAGTGAACCAAATGTAATAATCTGAGCAACTTGGTTTCTTCCGTATTTTTCTACTACATAGTCTATAACTTCACCACGCCGTGCTTGCATAAAGTCCATGTCGATATCGGGCATTGACACCCTCTCAGGATTTAAAAATCGCTCAAAAAGTAAGTCATACTTCATCGGGTCAATATCTGTAATGTCTAAAGAATACGCAACCAAACTCCCAGCTGCTGAACCCCGTCCTGGACCAACTGCTATTCCCATCTCTTTTGCAACTTTTACAAAATCCCAAACGATAAGCATATAACCTGGGAATTTCATAGAGTTAATAATACCCATCTCAAATTCTAATCGTTCTTTATATTCTTCATGCTTTTGCTCTGGCACAATTTTAAGTCTATTTTCCAAGCCTACCTTGCATCTGTATGTAAAATACTCTGCATCATTTTTGTCAATGGATGAAAACCATGCTTTTTTCTCTTCTAGCGTCGCAGTAGCCAGAAGAGCTGGTTCATCATCTTTATGGTCGATGATTAGTCCATCTTTTGCAGCATACTCAGGAGTAAATTTAAAGTTTGGTGGAATCGGATCACCGAGTTGCAGTTCAAGTTGACATTTATCGGCTATCTCTTGCGTATGCATTATTGCTTCTGGAATATCTGCAAATATTTTTGCCATTTGTTCTGGTGATTTTAGGTAAAACTCATGCACTGAGTGACGCATTCTATTTGGGTCATCAAAGAGTTTATTCATCCCGATGCACATAAAAGCTTCATGGTACTGTGCATCTCCTGGAAAAGTGTAATGTGTGTCGTTTGTAGCAACAACTTTAATGCCCGTTTCTTTAGAGATGCGTAAAATCTGGTCATCTATAAAGAGCTGGTCTGCTATTCCATGACGCATAAGTTCAAGGTAAAAGTCATCACCAAAAATATCTTGATATTCTCGGGCAACTGCTATCGCGCCCTCATATCCTAAAGCACCATTTCGTACATTTTTTTCATTTAAAAGGTTGAGATGCCAGTTTACTTCACCTTGAAGACAGGCAGATGTACAAATAAGCCCCTCACTATGTTCTCGTAATTCATTTTTGTTGATTCTAGGGAAGTAATACATACCTTCTATATAAGCCTTTGAAGAAAGGTACATAAGGTTTTCATAACCCTTTTGATTTTTTGCATACAAGCAAACATGAAATCTTTGTCTACTACTTTTATCACCAAGCGTAGCACCATTATGAATATAGCCTTCCATACCGATGATAGGCTTAATTCCAGCAGCTTTCATTTGTTGGTAAAAGTCAATCGCTCCGAACATATTACCATGGTCAGTCATAGCAACACTCGTCATTCCTAACTCTTTTAAGCGCGGTACTAAATTTGTAAGTTTGTTGGCTCCATCAAGCAAAGAGTATTCAGTATGAAGATGAAGGTGAGTAAAGGGTTGTACGCTCATATGTGTTCCTTAATATAATCGAGGTGTATTTTTTCTTGTTCTAATCGAAAACCATCTTTTAAACTATCGTAAATTTTAAGCTCTTCAAGGGTGAGATGATTCAAAAGTCTATATTTTTGCACTTTATTTTGAATAACACTAAACTTTACAAAGGCATCTATGGTCTTTTTATCCATAAAGATTGATTGTGTATGAGGAAAATAGCCTCGAAGCATAGACAATATTGCAAAGCCATCCGCATCTATATCTCCCCAGTAGTAAATATTTTTATCTCCAAGCCATTGAACATCTTTTAAAATTTCCACACCATAACCAGCACCAAAAACAACAAGTGCATCTTTTTTATTTAAAAAAGAAAGCATAGTCATTTTGTTCTCAACTATAAAAATATTTTTTACATCTATGCTTAGATTTTTAAATGCTTCTATAGTTATGCTTAAATCACTTAAATTGTGTATATATTTTTTTTCATCCAATATTCTAAAGCGAACAAGAGGCAAAGGAAATTTCAAATAATACTTTTTTTCAAAACCGAAATTTGAAAGATTTTTTATCTCTTTTTTATACTCTCTTTCATCTAACAGTCTACTTAAAAACATATCTAGTATTTTTTTATTATCTTCAACGAACTTCGTATCAATGCCTGCTATACTTAATTCTCTAAGATATATATTTGATTTGGGATGTCTTATGAAAAAATCACTTA
Organism: Sulfurimonas sp.; assembly: GCA_030949825.1. Classification (GTDB taxonomy): domain Bacteria; phylum Campylobacterota; class Campylobacteria; order Campylobacterales; family Sulfurimonadaceae; genus Sulfurimonas. Next base: position 102,486 of record JAUZSC010000037.1, on the reverse strand, counting down.
CTAAAAAAAAGTTCATTCAAAATGCTGTGGTTTTGTAAAAATAAAAATGGTTTTTCAAGGACTAGGGGATTGAGCTTTGGGTACGCTTTCATAGTTTTTTTATATGCATCTACAAAAAGTTCAAAGGCTTCTTTCTTATTTATAAAATCCAATACATCGTCTCTACGCTCAAACACTACCCCTACAGGTAACTTTTGTTGCCCTAAACTTTTAAAAGAAAATACTTGGTAGAGAATATTTAAATTTTCTAACTTTATCTTTTTTAATTCCTTCTCGAGTACTAAAAAAGAATTTTGTATATCACTTTGTTTAACTTTTTTTAGGCTTATAGTAAAAGGAAAAAGAGATGTGTTTTCTATAAAGTCCCTAAATATATCTCCATTGTTGTAAACTTTTAAAGACTTTTTCTTAAGTGAGTCAATATCGTAGAACATTAGTCTTTCTTATTTTTTATAAATGCTTCTATGCTCATAGAAAGAAGTGATGAATCCATTCCATCTCTGTTATGTACAAAATGTACACTCTTTACAAATGGCTCAATTACATTTATTTTTTGTTTTGGAGTAATGACTAAAAGTTGCAAGTTTAGTTTTTCAAAAAAGCCTAAGCGCATATTTTGTACTTTCATCACTTCCTCTGCCAAATGCCTCATCAATCATCACAAAACGAAATGAGCGACTTTGAACCTTATCGTATTCTAAACCAAACTGAAAAGCAAGTGAAGATGCTAGAACCGTGTAGGCAAGTTTTTCTTTTTGACCACCACTTTTTCCACCACTATGAGGGTAGTATTCCTTATCACTGTCATCACTAATATAACGCTCCATTGCAGAAAAATCAAACCAGTTTCTTACATCTGTCACCACTTTTCTCCACTTTTTATCGAGTTCGCTTTTACCCTCACGACCGCTTAGTCTTTGGATAATCTCTTTGATAAGTAAAAATTTCCTTTCATCAAAACTGCTATCGTCTCCGATAGAACCCTCAATAGAATTTTTAAGCGACTCTCTAAATTCTCGAATATCTTGCGAGATAGATTTTTGAACCTCAAGTGTTATATAGCTTCCATCATTGTATTCTATATCTTTAAGCGAAGTATTTATCTTTTGGATTTTAGATTTTATCTCATTTGCTTGGTAGTCAAGTTCACTTTGTACAATAAGTATATTTTGTATAGTTTTTTCACGAAAAAGTGAATGGAACTTCTTTTCCCATTTTGGAAGATTGTCTTTTTTAAGTTCATTTAATTTTTTTCTAAACTCCTCTAAAGATTCTATAGCACTATCAAAATCTTTTGACTGAGCTTGAAATTCTTGTTTATAATGATTCATATCTTGTATGATTTTCTTAAAATTTCTCTCTAATTTAGCACGAAGAGATTCTAATTCTTTATCTATAAAAGCTTTTAAATTTCTCTCGTATGTAGAAATGGTATTTAAATTTAATTTCTCTTGATTAACTAATAAACTCTCAATTTTTTCTTGTACATTTTCCAAGTCATCCGCATTATTTACAATTAACTTAGAAAATGCCAACTCCTCTTCTCTTGTTTGAAGTGTTAGCGTGTATTTTCCAAGTCTTTGACTAAGTTCATCGAGCAAGTTTTTTTGCGTCTTTATTTCTATCTCTTTTTTTACTACAGCATCTTGGAGGTACTTGATTGTATCTGAAGATTTTTGAAGTTCTTCTTTTTCATTTTTGAGTTCTTCTATTTTTTTTGCTAAAGAATACCAATCAATAAGCTCAAAGCTTTCAAACTTCAAAATATCTCTTAAATCATCACGAGAATTACCCAGTGATTTAATATCAAATTCTAACTTTTGTATATTTTTCTCAAGAAGTTCTACTTTTTGAAGTTCGTCTTCTAAGTCTTGTTTGGTTTGTTCTAGTTTTATTGCATTATCCCAGCCTAGCACCCAGCGTCTTGAGTCATCTATGTCGAACCTATCATCTTTTTCATGCCGTGAAAAATTTGTTTTAAACTGCCCATTTATACTCAGAGCTTTTTTAAATCTTCTAAAATCAAGCATAGTATCAACACAAGGAATATTAAACCTATCTCTTAGCATTGTATTTAATTGATTAAAATACAAAGAATCTGCCTTGACTTCTATCTTGTTAATGAGTGATGATGGCAAAATTTCCACAAACTGTTTGTCTTGTTTTTTTGTATCGACTTTAAGGTAAACTAACTTAGCTCCCAGATGTGTAGCATCTACATAAGCACTCACATCATCATAGTATGCACTATCTACTAACAAACAAAGTGCAAAGGAGTTCAGTACTCGTTCAATAGCTCCATTCCATTTTTCATCTTGAACTTCTATAAGTTCACCAATAAATGGTAGTTTATCTTCCTTCACTCCTATATGAGAAGCGATTGCATCGCGTAATTTAGAGATTCTTTGAGGAATATTTGAGCGATTATTTTCTAGGTATGCAACTTCTGCTTTTAACTCAACAGCACTCTCTTCGTAGCGTTTTTTAACTCCTACTTCAAAAACTTTATCATTTTGAAATTTATCAATCTTTCTATCGATACCTTCAAATTCACTTTTGAAGGCATTATTATTATGTAAAAATCTATGCTCACTTGATACTGTTTGCATCTGCAATTTTTTAGCCAAAGTATTGTAAATAAGATTTTGTTTTTTTCTATCTTCGAGTGATTTTTCGATGAATTTTATCTCACTATCAATACTATTTAATCTATCTCCACCATTTTGCTTAAGTTCTAGTTTTAAATCACTCAGTGTGCTATACAGTTCTTCTTGAAGTGCATCTGCTTGCGTCTTTTTAGATTCTGTTTTTATAAGTTCGATTTTCAGCTCATCTATTTTAGCATTAAGGAGTGCGATTTTAAATCTAGCTATAAATGCACTAAGATTATCTTTATAGTTCTTATACTCTCGTTCTTTTTTTATGATTTTCATCATATTTTTTGCCCTCTTTATCTATTGGACTTAAAAGTTCTATCTGTCTTTTTGCTCGAAGAACGAGGTTATGCATATGATTGAGTTCACTAAAATTTGAACATAAATCATCTATTTTACTATCTATATCTGTTTTTTCAAGCATATGAAGACGGATGAACTCTGTCAAATTTCCAATAGATTTAAGTGAAACAGTTTGGTAAAAAAGGTTCAGTGCCTGTTCGTTTTTTATACCCATTGATCGCCTAAAATCTTTGAATAATCTTTAAAACTCTCATAGACCTCCAGATGCTGTGTCTCTCTTAATTTTCTTTTTAAATCTCTAATATCCTTGAATTTGAAAAGATGATTTTTAATGCTTATTGGAGTTTTTGAGACTAGAAAAAATTTATGCAACTGCCCATTTTTAATATGAAAAAATTGAGCCAATCCAAGAACTTCATCATAGCCATCATTTTTAAAGTTTGCTAAAAGGACACTAAAATATGTTTCATCTCGAAGCGTTACTGCCTTAGCACTTGTAAATCCTTCCTCTTTAGAGCTTTTGTATTCACCTAAGACATAAGAATTTATATTTCTTTCTTTAGACTCAGCCCCTGCTGCTTTGTTATAAGTTATTTTTTGGTGTGGAACTAAAAGTGTTGTGAGTGCATCTACTATAGTTGATTTACCACTTCCAATATCTCCTGTTAAAAGTCCGTTTTGCTTGTTAAGTTTAAACTCAACTATCCGTTTATTGTAAGTACCCCAGTTATACAGTTCAAAGTTGTCAAGTCTAAATCCAGCTAAGGTGTCATCTGTAGCAAAGTCAAATCGCATTTCAGTCATCTAAAACTTCCTTGTACTCGCCTAGTCTTTTTGAAAATGCGTCAAGCCATTGTGCATCTACAAATGCTTTTATGCTTCTTTTGATTTCATACACATTCTCTTGGTTTTTTATTAATCTTAAAAATCCTAATTCTTGAACCTTTTTTACACTGCTCTCTATATCTTTTGACATTTTTACTTCATTTGTTTTTGCATCCATAAAAAGTAAAACCATCTCTTTGATATCTGATAAACTAATGATAGCCTTAGAATTATCACTCTGCATATCAAAATCAATCATCCGTTTTCTCAGTAAGACACAAAGGAGTGAGACTTTATAACTCAGTTCTCTATTGCGTATAAGTTTTGGTGGAGCTACGGTGTCATCTTCGTAGTCAATATTTTGCAAATAAGCATAGCCCTCATTTTCATCTACAATAATATCAAGTCCAATCACTTCAAAATAATCTTTAATAGCCCCGTAATTACTTTGCACTAAAGAAGCCCATGCTTTTTCATTATCACTTTTATAAAACAATCCTTTTAAAAGTAGCGTTATGGCTACTCTTGCATCGAGATGCATCACTTTCTTGTCTCGAGTGTAGAATATTTTTTTAAACACGCTGAGTGTTTGTTCTGTATTTTTCAAATACTCACGGTAATCAGTTATATCATGATTTATAAAGTCTAAATTTATTCCAAGACCTAAAAATATTCCATCCATTTTAAAACCATACGCTTGACTTAAGTCTTCAAAAAGGTCATCAATCTCTTGCATGATTAGTTTTTTCTCTTGTGACTTTTCAAAACTCTTTAGAAATTCTATAAGCTCATCATATTTACTTACATCAACATGTAAAGAACCTAACATTGTATAAAATGATGATTGCAAATCTAAAGCACCTGCAAAAAGATTTTTTGTATTTTTTTGTATTTTTTTTTATATACTGAATGACTTGCACTTTTAGACAATGGTTTTTGCTGATAGTATTTATCAAAAATATTATAAGGTATTACATTGTTATCACCGTACATCTCGTAATTACTGGTAGGGGTTCCTCCTACTATCATAGAAAACTGTTCCTTACCTTTAGCATCAGTATTTAAGTCTTTTTCTAAATCTGTTGAGCGTATAAAAGCTCCTATAAGCTGTTCTCTATAAGAATATTCATTTTTAAAAAGTTCAATAAAATCCCTTGTGAACATTTCAGGTATTTTCTTTAAAACAATTTCCTCCATCTCAAGAAATGTATCTGATCGTGTACTTATGCAAAAGTTTATCACAAGTGGCATCATCGTTATTTCATTCTTTTTATTATATTTTATCTCAGGGTTTCTATAAGGCATCTTGTCAAAATATTCTACAAGTTCTTTTGTTATTTCAAAACCATTATATATTCCATCTGTAATATAAGCATTTTTATAAGGAATAAGTGCTGTTTTCAAGCCTATATATTTTTTTTCATTTGCAAATATTTCATTAAATGGTGAGTTAAGCGCTTTAATATTATATAAATTCTCTTTTTCATCCATAATAACAGCAGCATTCTCATCCCGTGATACTAAGAAAAATCTATCAAATATAGCATCTTTTATCGCATCTAAAATCTCTAACTCATCTACTGTTGGTTCATTTTCAGATATAAATTTATCTATAAGTTCATCTTTATTGTCATAAAAATATTCTCTTTGGGATGCTACAAAATGTTGCATATCGTCATCGCTACTATCAATTGTAACAATATCTGAATTATTTTCACACTGATTAGCAAATATCATAAGTTCTATGTAGAAGTCTGTAAATTTTTTGCGTACAGCACTAGAGAGGTGTGGAATTGGTGTAAAGCAAGATAACTTCGCTCCATTTTCACCAGCATTTTTTTTTAGCTTCTCTATACTCGTTCATACAACATTTTTTAAAAATCTTTCCACTTTGACAGGGACAGGCATCGTTTCTTTTGGTATCTTTATACACTTGCATATTTTTCAACATTTTATAAACAACACTTTTTATATTTTTTATTACTTCCACAAGGGCAAGGGTCATTTCTTCCTATTTTTATACTCAATGTACTTTTTCCGTACTCTTTATCTATTAGATCGAGTGTATCATCAAAAAATCCTCGTTTTTTTTGGAGTATCTCTATTCTCCATTATTCCTAGATTTATCTCTATATCTTCTAAATCACCTACAATAAAATCATCAACATCTTTTGTTTGAAATATTTCTCTAATTTTTTCTATATTTTCCAGACCACCAGCATCTACTAAGACCATAACTGCAAACCCATTAGAAGCAGAACATAAACCTTGTTTATCCACTGTTTTTGTTACCATCTCTACTATTCGTTTATTGAAGTCTTGTCTCTTTTTAGCAATATCTGACAAACCATTCAGTAAGGTCATTTTTGCATCAGATGTATAATCTTTATTAAGTAGCGCATCTTCTACATCTTCAAAGCTGGCATCTTCTAATATTCGTATAGAGTCTATTGCGATTTCATTAAGATAATCATTGTCTCTATTGTCTGGCAATATGCTTATTAGCTTAGAAAAATCTTTCATAGACTTAAACTGTATTAGAGCATTCAATGCGTGATATGTTGCAGACCATTGCCCTTGAATTTTAGAATTAAAAAGCGCTTCATCAAAAGCCATTTTTGACAACTCTGGTATATCGTCTTCACTTAAATTATATTTCTTATAATCTAATTTATTTCTACCATTAAGCGTATCACTTCCAAGTTTAAGTAGTTTTTGTAAGTTTTTACTATATTCCATCACATTTCCTTTATTTATTAATTCAAATAAGACAAATAATTAAAATATTTCATCAAAATCAAATTCTACATATTTATCGATTAATTCATCTTTCTTTCGCTCAATATTATAAAGATAAAGCTCAACCTTAAAAGTTGGATATTTTTTATTAAATTCATCATTAACAAATATCTTTTCAAACCCTTCTAACTTATCTTTTGTTTTATGAACACCTTGATTTAAACCTTTAGGGTCTATAAATTTAATTATATACTCATCATCTTTTTTTAGCCAAAATATAAAGTCTGGATAAAATTTCGCAACTTGAGATTTTTCATAATCAATATATGGAATATAAATATTATCCGTAACTTGTTGTATCTTGCTAAAATACCAATTATCATAAGTAGCTAGTTTATTATCTTCTGCTTCCAAGTATTTTTCTAAGTTATTTATAAAGTCTATTTCACTTTTCTCATTAACAATATTTCTAAAAAAATCATTTTCATTTTTATCTTTCATTAGTAGGGGAGTATAAAAATGTTTTTTTAGATTTTTAATCTCTACTAACTTACTTTTTTTAACACTTTTTGAACCAAGTTCTTTCAGCTCATTTTTATAATCTTGTCGTGTTATTTTTCCTTTATCAAATTGCTCATCAAGATAATCTTCCCTATCTTCTATACTCGTTTTACTATTAGCAATATCATTCTCTATATCTTCTTTTTGACTTTGACTAACCTTAGCCATATTCACTTTTATATCTTTATAATGTTTAATCTCATCACTTAACTCTACAAACTCATCTATATCTTGTAGTTTCGCATTAAAAAACTTATCAATTTTATTTATTAAATTTAAAGTATCTATACCACTATCATCATAAGCATTTAAAGCGAAGTATCTTTTTTCATCCTTAAAAGTCAATTTATCAATTGTACTTTTTGTTAAATCCTTTGACCTACTTTTATCTACCATATTCATCAGAATAATATTGAGAGATGATTGATTTAAAAACTGATTAACTCTAGTGTACTCAGCCTTTGGAAAATTATATATAATATCTTGTTTTACCCCAAGGGAACCCCGTTCTATCTTTTGTTTATATTTTGGAATGAAAAGAGGTACCTTAGTTTTTGTTATTTTATTTATACCTTTGAGCTTTTCAAACTGTTCTTCCTTATCTGGAAGCTCTGCAAAGATTGAATCAATATCTTTTTTTGATGTAGAAAAAATAAAAAGGGATTCTAATCCATTTGAATTTTCCAAAATCACATCTTTATTATCTAAGTTTTGCAATTCTTCATAGCTTAAATTTTGTAATCTTTTTCTACTATTAGGAAGTGGTTCAACTCTTACACCACGACCTATAGTTTGCATTACATATTTTTTTGCATTAGCACTACCAATATTTAAGAAGTTAATTACATTTGGACGATTACTATCCCATCCCTCACTAAATATCTTACTACCCATTAGTATATTTATAGTGCTATCTTTCTCATTTATAGTATCAAAATAACTTTTATTGCTAAGATCTTCACTAATGTCATATCCATATAGTATGCCATTGCTCCAGCTCTTAACATCACTAATTTTAAGCATTGCAAAATCTTGTGCTTTTGAAGATGTCTTTATTTTGAAAAGAAGTTCATCTTTTAAAGAAGTTCTTTTACATTCTATCGCACCACTTGAGTCAGAGTTAAAGACATACTCTAATACATCTTTATAATTTACACTACTGATGGAATCTATAAAGTTTTCACTTATTGTCTCATCACCGAATGTATATTTTTTATTATCAAATAATTTATTTGATAACTCATTTTTTAATGTATCAAAATTTGTTGGTTCTTCTTTTGCTATCTCTAAAAGAGAAAAAAAGTATAATTTTAAATCTGCATTTTTAATATTTACAGTATTTGCAACTGTTATCATTAATGGATTATGATATAAACTTTCATCTATATTTTTCAAGATTTTATATCTCTTTTTTTGAGCAGTGAATAATATACAAGACTTTAATATAATATTTTTTTTATCATCTGTATCTAATTCTTCTTTGTTCTTACTTTTGTTAAAACCCTTAAACTCTTCATCAACTACTTTTATATTTTTTCCATAACCAGCTTCATTAAACTTTGCAAGATTGAAGTTATAAATAGTAGAGATTTTGTCTATATCATCTACAAATGTAGCTGAAAAGTTAAAAATAAATCCATTCTCTGCCATTTCATTATAATAATTTTTCTTAGCACTTAATTCATCTTTACCCTTATGTGCTTCATCCAAAATAATGTACCATTTACCACCATTTAAATAATTTTCATAGTTAAGTCTTTTACCCTCTGTCTTTTTACTTACATTAGACTCATTATCTATTAAATCACTTCTATAATAAAATATATTTATACTATCAGTAGTAAAAAGATTTTTTTTCATTTTTCATTTTTTCATAATCTTTTAAAGAGTTTAGTTCCAAGGTAAAGTTAGAATGTTTATTAAATTCAGTAATATGCTCTTTTACTTGATCTAAAATTTTTTTAGTTGGAGCTAGTATTAAAATATCATTTCTATCAATATAGTTTTTTAATGATAGTTGATATAAAACTTCAATAAGCTTTATCATAACTATACTTTTTCCACTTCCAGTTGCCATCCAAAAAGAAGCACGATTAAGTACTTTTTTTTACAGTTAGGTTTTCTTTTTTAAATTTAGCTTCATCAAAACCTTTTAATTCATAATAGTTTTTCAGCTTTGTTTTATCAGAATAATATAAATCTAAAATAGCAATTATATTTTTTAATGCTTCTTGTTGATAAGTAAATAGTGAGATATTGGAAGAAAATTTATCTAAATCAACCTCATTATTTATATCGACTCTTAAATCATTAGTTTCTAATAAATCTTGGGCTATTTTTTGTAGAATATTGTTAGACATTAGATACTATCCAGTGCAAATTGTCCTGCATGAAGACTCCATAAATCAACAGCTATTTTAGCCATTTGTCTTTGTCTTCTTTTTATGTTTTCTTCATTCATTACCGTAGGACTTTTTGCATGAGATAGTGTATTATTATTCTTAATTCCACCAATTAATGTTAAGTATTGACTATTCTCATAAAAAGGACTTGTTCTTTTATCGGTAAAAGTCATACTTCTTCTTCCCATCTCATTATTATCTGATTCTTTCATTAAAGCATAATTCCCTAATCTATACTTATGTTCATCAGCTATACTTGTCGAACTTTCATTTTCAATATGCTCTATTGAGACATCATTAGTTCCTGTTGCAACTAAACTTAATTGTAAGTCACCTCTTAAGTAGTTCTCTAGTCTATATAAAGTATATTTTACTAATTTTGTCTTATTATGATAATTATTTGGTGCTCTTTTTGCATAAATAAACTTAACATATGAAAAAGCATTTTCAAATTCTTCATCATCTACAAAAATTTCTTTATGGATAAGGTTGTAAACTTCATTTGCAGTTGTAACTTCATCATTATTAATTTTTCTTGCTACATTATAAAAATTATTTACTAAAACTCTTTCATCTTTTTTTGTTACTACAATATACCTAAAAATAAATACTTCGCATAATTTTAAAAGTTTTAAGAATTCAGAATCAGAAAATTTATTTTGTGCTGGAATAGCTAAAATTTTAAAAAAAATCATTACCTAAATGATTTAAATAGCTAATGTAGGTTTGTACTTCTTGAATAGAGTATGTTTGAGATAAATCACTAAATTTTTTATAAGTAGTTGTATATTCAGAAAGTTTTTGCAAGAAATTATTTACGGTGTCTGGATTAGAAATACTTACAGTAATATCTTTTAATAGTCTTTTCTTATTATGTCTAGTATTATAAAAGAATTGAAATATCTTCTCAAAGTCTGTTTCTATTCCATTTGTTATTCTATTCCATTCTCTATTTGTATGTTGAGAGTTTGAGCTTTTTTCTATTAAATGGCTTTTAACTAAATCAGATATATTAAGTTCCACACCCCTTGCATTTAATGTTTCAAAAATAAGGTAAGGATTTACTTCCGAGTCAATCTCAATCTCAATAAAAAACAATCTCATTAAAACTCTATATAAACTTTCATCTGTATTAATTGTTTTTTTAAATAATGGTTGACCATTATTATCAATTTTATCTATGAAGTATAAATATGCTTTTTTTATTTTTTCAGAAGACTTATCTCTTATTTCGCTACTTTCATTAAATGTATTATAAATTATAGAGTCAAAAATATTATCCCCATCATTCACAGTTAAATTATTTTCAAATATTTTAGGAATATATCTTTTTCTAAGTTCTGGTTTATAAATACTATAAACTTTTTCAAAGGCTTTTATAAATAAAATAATAGTAACAAATCTTTGTTGACCATCAATAATTTCATAACTAGTATTTCTTTTTTTTAAAAGAATATTTCCTAAAAAATGAGCAGTTTTAAATTTTTTTAATTCAACTATATTTTTAATATCATTATAAAAATCATTTAACTCATTTTCTTCCCAAACATATCCTCTTTGATAATCTGGAATTATGAAGTTACCTTTTAAAAAAAATCTGATAAAAGTTAGTTTTTTTTGTTTTTAACATTTATTTCCACCAAACAAGTTTTCTAAGAAATGGATACTCACTAAATAACAACTTGTCTTTTTTAACCTCTACTTCTTTATCTCCATCTAAAAATATACATCTGTCTTCATAAAGTTTTTTTATTCTAAATCCAGTAGTATTTGAGATAGTTTCAAAAATATCAATATCATTATAAATTTCATTAATATTTAATTTTACACTATCACTATCTATATTTACTACTTTATTCGTAGCTAATTTTTCACTTTGATATAAATCTATCAAGCTGTCTTTACTTAGTGAATATTGCGCTTTACTTAGAACATCTTCATATGTTTCAAGCTCATAGTATTTAACTATTCCACCTTTTTTAAGATTATTTTCTTTTTCGAGTTTTTTACTTATTCCTGTTATAAGTCCTGACAATGTTTTTTTAATTCGTGGAATATTTACAGTTTCAAAATGATTTCCCATTTCAACACCTATCCACTTACGACCTAATTTATGTGCTGTATTTATTGTTGTTCCACTACCACTAAAATAATCCATAACAAATGAATTTTTATTTGTTGAAGCTTTAATTATTCGCTGAGTAAGTGTCTCTGGTTTTTGTGTTATATTTCCTTTTATACGCTCACCTGCAGTTGGTTGCTGTTGAAAAGACATAATATCTGACCATACATCTCCAAATGGTTTCCCTTTTTTCTCTACTTCATCCCAATATCTTTTAGAGCCATGAGCAACCATATATTTTCTATTACCTTCAACACCTGTAAACATATCTTCATATGCTTTAGTATGTGGTTGTTTCAATTTATGAAATAAAGGTTTAGGATTTTTAGAATAATATAAAATTAAATCGTGTCCTCGTATCCAATTTGGTGCTAATGTTTTAAACCCTGATAATACTTGAATATCCCAAACAATTTCTCTTTGAAAGTTTTCTGCTCCAAAAGTATTATTAAGTAATTCTCTACCTCTATAGTTTGCATTTTCATCTAAGTGTAAATAAAAACTTCCTATATCACTTAATAAATCTTTACTTAAAGTAAGTCTATTTTCCATTAAGGTCAACCAACTACTATCTTGAAATTTATCTTTATATTCAAAATCACTACCAGTATTAAAAGGAGGGTCTATATACATTAAATCAATAAGCCCTTTATATTTAGGAAGTATTGTATTTAAAGCTTGAAAATTATCACTTTTAATAAGTACACCATCTGTTATTTCATCTAAATTATTAAAAGAACTTAGTATTTTATATTTTAATTCACTAGTTAAGTATTGTGTATCAACTGGTAAATATTTATTATCTAAACTTAACTCTAGTTCTTTCCATTCATTTAATAAGTCTTTGTTTTTTATTATTTCATTATGTAAATTTTCATCAATCTTATCAAGAGTAATAATATAATTTAAACCTCTTACAAACTTAGGCTTCAACCACATAGCCCGTAATTCATCTTCAAATTTTGATATAAGTTCAATAGTCTCAAATATAATCTCTTTTATATTTTTAATCTGTTGAAGTCTATCTATATCCCAATCATTAAATTTAATCTCATCATCATTAAAAAGATAGCTATACATATAAAGGTTAAACTGTTCTTTTAGAAAGTTTGCACTATCTTTATGTATAAAAAAATCTACCTCTCTTTGTTTTTTATAGGTATGTATTGCTTTTGAGAGTTCATTAGGAGTTATATCTAATTCATAACTATCTAAAAGTTCATCAAATTTATTTAGGTTTGTTTTATTTGAAGATGTTAGTTCATATTCTTTATCTGATATTTTAGAGTTTAACTCAAAACTATAATCATCCCCTAAATCTATCGTTTGACCTTTATAAAGAACTAAAAGAGTGATACTCTTTTCCCCTTTACTTAAATCTTTTAGTATAAATTTTAACTCTTTCTTTTCATTTGTAGATGAGTACTTTAAATCATCACTTACTTCAAAAATTATTTTAGCTCTTGAAATCTCTTCATTATCATTTTTTATATCATAGTCAGCATTTGCAGGAACACTATCACTTTTTACATAGTAAAGCTTACTTGTTTTATAAAATAGTGCAGTATCAGAAGAGTTTGTATAAACTTTTTCATAAAGGTTTTTATAAAATTCTGTTTTATTAAAATATGGGCATCCAGTTTCATTTAAAAAACTATCAAAAAAAGTAAAGGCTTTTACATAAAGTTCATTTTCAGTATTTGAGGCATTAAAAGTTTTTTTTATTTTAGATTCTAATTCTTTTTTTATATGTTTAAAGTATTCTGATTTTATTGATAAAAGATTAGCAAAACCACTCTTACCTTTAAAGTTTTCTAATTCACGACCTGCGAACATTGACTCAAGTTGTGAGTAGAAAGCTTGTCTGTTTTTTGATAATGTATTGTTTTGCATTTAGCCCTCTGTAATGTAACTCGTATAAGGATAGATTCTACAGTTTTTATCATAAATATATTATAAAAAATCTTTCTTTTTTATTTTAAAAAAATTATATTAGCCAAATTTATTTTTTTAGTCTTATTGTCAAAGTCTCTAATTTCTATTATTTGTGCTTGCATCTCGTCTATCATTGTATTGTCAGAATTTTTAGCAATAGAAACATAGGCGACTACTTCACTTATACCTTTTTTTATAGGGTACTTTTGTAGCACTTCTAAGAGTGTGACTTGTTTTTTATGCAGAAGAAGTGTCGCTATATTTTGTTTAAGCTCATCTTCATCTACATAAAAAGATTATAAAAACTATCCATATTAACATCGATTACTTCTTCGAGTTCTTCATTTTTAAACAACTCTCGTTTTTTAGGTGTGAAAAGTTTTTTTGAGCCTATGGAGTCTATTTTTACATTACTTCCTTTTATATGAAAAAAGTTTCTTTGTTTTGGTTCGTTTTGTTTTAAATCAAGTGCTGTTTTTTCTATGTTTTTACATAAGTCAAGTACGCGTTTATTTTCTATCCATATTCTGTCATCTATAAATCTTCTGAGTTGTTCTATGAGTTTTGCTGAAACTCTATAGATTTTATCTGCACTTTTTAGTAAGTCATACTTCATGTTTTTGAGTTTTTCATCACTATCAAAGGCTTTAATCGTCTTGATTTTGTAAAGGTTTTCTAGCATCTCTTCTAGTTTTTTATTTTTATCTCCATCTGTAAGGAGTTGCCAAAAAGCAAAAAAACTTTTACCCTGATCACTTTGTCTAATTTCATTTTCAACTTCAAAAACAGATTCTAGTACACCACTTTTTAGAGTGTCTCTTAGAGTTATTTGCTCCATTGCTAGCTTATTTAAATCTCTAAAATTGTATTCCATTTGTGAAAAATCATATTTTAATTTTCTAACAATCTCATCAAGTAGCATATAATGCTCTTTTATCCTTGCACTATCAAAACGCAAATCTTTTTTGTTTTTTATATCTTCTATTTGCTGATCTATTTCTCTTTTTTGCTCTAAAAGTTTTTCAATTCTTTGTTTTGTGTCCATATTTGTTTCAAATTCTAACTCTTGGAGAAGTTCAAAAACTATGTTAAACTTACTTTGACTTGCTATAAATTCATTCTTTTTTAATGATTCTATAAATTCTAATGCTTTTGAAGTTGGAGGAGTAAGTTCGTAAAGTGGCTCATCAGAATCGCCATGATATTTTCTAAGATATCCATTTTTATCATTTACAAAGTCATCTAAATACTCTTTTGCAGTTTTTGGATATGCCCTTTCGTAGATGCTATTTATCTCAAAAAGATAATCATCTAAGAGCTGCACTATCTCAGAATGAACAAGAGTAAAGTTTCTTTTTTTGTATAAAGATAAGATGAAAAAAACTAAGCATGAATGCAAAATTATCTGCACTCAGTAGTTTTAGAGTTTGGTTTGTTAATTTTATATGTTTTAAATATTCATAAGTCAATTAATCTTCCCTCTGCTTAGTTATTGAGTAAAGTTTATTTAACTTTTCCTAGAAATTCACAGTCTACAGTATTTACTTTTATTAAATCACCCTCAAGTACATGGTAAGGAACTTGAACAACAGCACCTGTTTCTAGTGTCGCTGGTTTTTTACTTCCACTTGATGTGTCACCTTTAAAGTTTGGAGGTGTTTCAGTGATGATAAGTTCCATTGTCTCAGGAGCTTGTACAGAGATAGCTTGTTCTTTAAAGAAAATCATATCTACATTTGTTCCATCTTTTAGCCATTTTGCAGCGTCATCACATTGATCGTATGTAAGACCGAGTTGATCGAATGTTTCATTGTCCATAAACTGGTACATATCACCATCATCGTAAAGGTATTGCATCGTTTTAAAATCGATGATTGGTACTTCAAACTTATCACCCGCATGAACAGTTTTCTCAACTACTCTTCCAGTTGTAAAACTTTTCATTTTCATACGAACAAATGCCGCACCTTTACCGGGTTTAACATGTTGAAAATCTACGATTTTATAAGGTACTTCACCTACGATTAAACGAACATTTTTTTTGATATCACTCATTCCTACTGTTGCCATGGTTACACCTTACTGAAATATTTTAATGAATTCTACAACAAAGCTACTTAGAATGATATAATGTTAAAAATATTTAAATGATAGGACTCGTATACTTATGGAATTCACTCTTAACGCTCAATCTAAAAATGCTCGTGCAGGTACTTTAGTAACTGCTCACTCTACTATACAAACGCCTGTATTTATGCCTGTGGGAACTTTAGGTAGCGTTAAGTCTTTAGATATGGATGATGTTCTCAATCTTTTAGGTGCAGAGATTATTTTAGCAAATACTTACCATACATATTTACGCCCAGGGGATAAGACCATCGCTAAACTTGGAAAACTTCATGGATTTACTAAGTATCCAAAAAGCTTTTTAACAGATAGTGGTGGATTTCAAGCCTTTAGTATGAGTAAAATCTCTAAACCTCAAGAACATGGTATAGAGTTTCGTTCACATATAGACGGTTCAAAACATTTTTTCACTCCTAAAAAAGTTATAGATATTCAGCATAATCTAGGTTCAGATATTATGATGATTTTAGATGACTTAGTTGCACTGCCTGCTACACAAGAAAGAATTAAACTTAGCATCGAGAGAACAACTGCTTGGGCTGTGGAATCTATAGAATACTTCCGTGCTAAACAAAAAGAGGGCGTGGGAGTGGAGCAAAATATATTTGCAATCATTCAAGGTGGAACAGACAGAGCTTTTCGTACAAAAAGTGCAACTGAATTATGTGCCCTAGATTATGATGGTTTTGCTATTGGTGGGCTCTCCGTGGGTGAACTGAACAACGAAATGTACGATACGGTTGAACATACAGTGCAGTATATGCCAGAGAATAAACCTCGTTACTTGATGGGTGTTGGAACACCTGAAGATTTGATAGAAAATATCGAGCGTGGTATCGATATGTTTGACTGTGTAATGCCTACTCGAAATGCACGAAATGGAACACTTTTTACATCATTTGGTCGTATAAATATTAAAGGTGCAAAATTTAAAGAAGATGACAGTCCTGTCGACCCAGAATGTGAATGTTTAACATGTAAAATATATTCTCGTGCATATTTAAGTCATCTTTTTCGTTCAAGAGAAATAAGCTACTTTAGACTTGCTACACTTCATAATCTTCATTACTATCTTAATCTAATGAGAGAAGTAAGATCTGCTATTTTAGAAGATAAGTTTGCTGAATATAAAAAAGAATTTTACGCAAAAAGAGCTAAATAAAACTAATAGCACTTTTAATAGCGTTTAAATAGCTTAGATTTTTTGCCCTGCCTTGGTAGGCAATATCAAAAGCTGTTCCATGATCTACTGATGTTCTTACGATTGGAAGATTAAGAGAGACATTTATACTCTCATCAAAATACAAAGCTTTTAGCGGTATTAAACCTTGGTCATGATACATCGCTACAAAATACTTGAAATTTTTTCTAGCAGATGGTGTAAATGCAATATCTGGGACTATTGGTCCGATAAAGACTTCTCTACCTATCTTTTCATTTACATACTTTATAGCTTCTTTTATATCTTTTTCTTCATTGCCGAGAACGCCGTTATCTCCAGCATGAGGGTTTAATCCCAAAACTGCAACTTTTTCGCATTCAAGTGAAGTAAATAAATCTAAAAGAAATGTAGATAATTTTCCAGACTCTATACTAGACGCAACATCTTTAAGTGGAATATGTTCTGTAAAAAGTGCAACATACATTTCCTCACAGCCAAGCATCATAATAGCATCTGTCTTAAAACGCTTACGCAGTACATCTGTATGACCTACAAAGTGTAAACCAGCTTGCATCCAAGCTTCTTTATGAATAGGCATTGTTACAAGTGCTTGGGCTTCTTCAGTCTTACAAAGTTTAATGGCAGCTAAAAAAGAATCATACGAATACTGACCAGATGCTTTACTCACCTGCCCTACTTCAATCTCAAAGTCTCCATCAACTTCAAAAAGATAAAAGTCATCGGGAATCTCTACATTTAAAAGACTTGCAGCTTGACTTAGCATAGCTGCATTAATACAATAAAGAGGGACACAGATCTTGGAGATTTCTGCATGTGATTTAAGGGCTATTTCTATTCCCACACCATTTAAGTCACCGACACTTATAGCGATAAATGGTAAGTCTGTTAGCGTGTCAATCGTTTCATCTCCGCAACTGCATCTGCTAAACCAGAAAAAACACTTCGAGCGATAATACTTTGACCAATATTTAACTCTATAATTTCTTCTATTCTCATCATTTCATGAACATTATGATAGTTCAGTCCATGTCCAGCAGCAACTTCAAGTCCAAGCTTATGCGCATGAATAGCTGAGTCTTTAATATCTTGAAGTGATTGCTCAAGTCTCTCACTTAACTCATAACGAGGTAACTCAAGCTCTTTTACAGAGTGGTTTGAGTGTCCTAGATTTGAATTTAACATGGCAAATAAATTAGCGAAAGTTCCAGTATGGAGTTCAACCATCTCAGCACCTAAGTCTTTAGACTTTTCCATAGCTTCTATACTTGGATCAACAAACAATGAAACTGGAATAAGTGAATCATGGAGTAATTCTATGGCATAGCCAATAGCATCTTCACTTCCAAAAACATCAAGTCCACCCTCTGTTGTAACTTCTTCTCTTTTTTCTGGAACTAAGGTTGCACGGTGGGGTTTAACACCTGCTACTATGTCTAAAATTTTTCTATCAATAGAACATTCTAAATTCACATGTACACTTGAATGCATCATAATATTTTTCACATCACTATCTTGAATATGTCGTCTGTCTTCTCTTAAGTGAATCGTAATCTGATCAGCACCATTTGCACAAGCTACATAAAGAGCATTTAAAATATCTGGGTCATTAACGCGTCGAGCTTCTCGAAGGACTGCTACATGATCTATGTTTACACCAAGTCTCATTAGCATGCACCTTGACTAGTACTATGAATAAGTGCCTTGTAGTTTGTTGTTAAATCACCCTCAGTAATTACATCACCAATAAATACGCGTACTGTTTTTTTATCTTCAAAGGGAGCATCTGCAAACACTTTTTCTAAAGTATCATCAATAAAAACAGGGACAATAGAAAGTTTATTTGCTTTAGCAATTTTTTCTGCACCGCTTTGAAACTCTAAAATACACTTGTCTTTGTTTCGCTCACCTTCGGGAAATATATAGATGTTGAAATCATCTACTTTTGCAAGCGTTTTTTTCATAGATCTAAAAAATTTAAGCATACCCTTGCCGTTATTTAAATCTACGCTCATACAGCCACTGTACTCAAAAAACTTACCATATAAAACATTATCAAACAAATCTTTTTTTGCTATCCACGAACCATTTTTGTTACTTTTTGAAAATATATTTTCCATCACTAAGATGTCTAAAAGAGAACGATGATTGATTGCATAGAGAATTTTATCTTCTTTAGGAAGAGAACCAATTACCTCAACCTCTATGTTTAAAAATTTTAATGTAGAGTTTGCGTAGGCTTGTCTATCGTGAGAAAGCTGTTGATAAGCTGGTTTGAGGGTAATAGAGGGATGAAAGAATGTTTTTTTGAAAATACCAATATATTTTAATCCAAGTTCAATCATAAATATATATTTACCAATTTTTTTAAGCATCTATCACCTTTTTGTTATTTATCTATAAATTATAGCAAAAGTTTATTTATAAAAGAATTTTAATCTCTATGGACCTTTAAATACCTTAAAGTTTGTGTCAACATATGAGGATAAAGGACAGGTTTTCGTCCAAGTTCATAAGAGTTATACTCTAATGTTTTGTAAGCAAAGTGTGTGTATTTCTTATCTTCAAGTAAACTAGCAAGAGATAACATAGCATCTATCATAATACTTACTGGGCTTATATATGTGTTGTCATGAACTTCTGCCTTCGTTAAAAACTCTCCTTCGTTAAAGTTCCAAAGACCATTTCTATAAAACTTCTCAAGTGACTTGTTTATCAGTCTCTGTGCATTAATAAGATGCATTTCATCTTGGGTATGTTTATAAGCAGATATAAATGCCAAAGAAAGATAAGCATAATCTTCTAAAAATCCTTCTACTTTAGGCTCTTTATCTATAAGCATAGTATGATAAAGTTTCCCTTCTTTATAAAGTGTTTTCATAAGTGCATCGAGTGATGCAATTGCTCTTTTTGTATACTGATCATCAACTTGTCCCAGAGTAAACAAAGCTTTAATCATCATAGCCGACCATGATGTTTGTATCTTTTTGTCATAGTTAGTACCTGCATCTAAAGAACTATAAAATAAATCATCTTCACTCATAAACTTATAGCAAAAGTCAGCACATCCTTTTGCAATAGCTAAATAGGACTCCTCTTTATATGTTAGATAGGCATTCGTATATGTTTCACAAAGTAAGGCATTATCATAAAGCATTTTTTCAAGATGAGGGACTTGCCAATTGTCATCGCTTGCATAACGATAAAAACCACCATCTGCAAGGTCATATATTCCACCTTTTTTCATAGCATCTAAGGTTTGAATTAGCATAGCTTTTGCTGCTTTATCATCGTAGAGTTTATCTACTGCCATTAGCGTGTTAAGTGTACTCGCTTGTGGAAACTTTGGAGCAGGAGAAAAACCACCGTTTTTTGTGTCAAAGTTGTTTTTCACTTGAAGCATAAAGTTTTTTGTAAAATCTTCTTTTAAAACTGTAGCTTCTTTAGGATGTTCAACCTTAGCTAAAAAGTCTTGAGCCTCATTAGCATTTTTAAAAAGTTCTTCATCTCCATCTGCCACCTTAGAAGCTATAAGTTCTGAGAGTTCTTTAAAACCCATTCCCTCGATACTGCTAGTACTTGACTCTGGCGGTATGTATGCTCCTGCAAAAATAGGTTTATTTTCTGGTGTACAAAAAACAGATGTAGGCCATCCACCTGCCCGCTTGTTTAACAACTGATGAACTTCTTGATAATGCTTATCTATGTCAGGTCGCTCTTCTCTATCTACCTTTATACACACATAATTCTCATTTAATATATCTGCACATTCTTTGTTTTCAAATACAGTCTCTTGCATTACATGACACCAATGGCACGACGAATAACCTATACTAATAAATATAGCCTTATTCTCTTTCTTAGCTTTAGCAAATACCTCATCACACCAAGGCCACCAATCTACTGGATTTTCTAATTTATTAGGCATTATTTTTCTTTTTATTGAATTAATTTATTATTTGTAGGGTAGGTAAATTGTGATGAGAGATTGCTTAATTGTTTTGATAGTATTTTTGATTTAAGTCTTGCTAAGCTAGTTGCGATATAAGATGTTATATTTCTAAAACAAGGAAGATATTATGACTGTAAATACACTCGATGATTTAGCGCAACTATCAGACTATTCCCTCATGGATACTCTCAAACCTGACCCAGATGCCACACAAGATGGTAGGGATCACTCACCCCGAGAAGTATTTAGTGGGCATTATGTTCCTGTAAATCCTACACCGATTGAGTCTCCCATTTATATAACGCATAGTAAAACTTTTTTTAGAGAACTTGGATTTGCTGATACCTTAGCAACATCTAAAGAGTTTATACAAATGTTTAGCGGTGATACTTCCCAGTTACCTAATCCATTGCGTCGTACTAGTTGGGCAACAGGATATGCACTTTCTATCTACGGTACAGAATACTATGACCAGTGCCCTTTTAAAACAGGAAATGGATACGGTGATGGTCGAGCTATGTCTATTCTTGAAGCTGTCATAAATGGAAAAAGATGGGAGATGCAACTTAAAGGTGGAGGAAGAACACCTTACTGTCGTGGAGCTGATGGTCGTGCAGTTTTACGCTCTAGTGTTCGAGAGTTTTTAGCCCAAGAACATATGCACGCTCTTGGAATTCCAACTTCCCGTTCTTTGAGTTTGTATGTATCTCAAACAGAGAAAGTTAGGAGACCATGGTTTCGTAATGATTCATTTTCTAGAGATCCCGAAGTTATGATAGAAGAGGCTGTTGCTATTACAACACGCGTTGCACCCTCTTTTTTACGCGTAGGTCAACTTGAACTTTTTGCTCGTCGCGCTAGAAAAAATGAACATCCTAAAGCGATGGAAGAGTTAGAGATGATTGTCTTACACTTAATCGAGCGTGAATACAGTGATGAGATTGACTTAAGTTTAACACTTCAAGAAAAAGTGCTTTTATTAGCCCATGCGTTTCGTTCTCGTCTTACTTCACTTGTAGCAAATTGGATTCGTGTAGGTTACTGTCAAGGGAACTTTAATGGTGACAACTGTGCAGCAGGTGGCTATACACTCGATTTTGGTCCATTTGGGTTTATGGATAAGTTTGACCCTAAGTATCAACCGTGGACGGGTGGTGGAGTTCATTTTTCCTTTTTAAATCAACCCCAAGCAGCAGAGCGTAACTTTACAATGTTTTGTAAATCACTAGAACCATTACTTGGCTCAGATGCAAAACAAATCGAACAACTCCATGATATTTTAAATGATTTTTCAAATGTTATGCAATTCAAAATGATACAAATGTGGGCATCTAAGTTAGGTTTAGAAACTTTTAATGCAAGTCTATTTAATGAACTTGTAGTACTTATGATAGAAACTTCAGTTGATTACACTATCTTTTTTCGAGAGCTTTCTAATGTACCTGATGATATTGGTGTACTTGCAAAAAGCTTTTATGGTGACGCAGTATATGATAAGAAAATTTTAAAAAGTTGGTCTGAGTGGCTGGAGAAATGGAAAGCACTTATTAATGTAACGAGTCCAGCATCTAGAGAAAAACTCTCCAAAGAGATGAAACAAGTTAATCCAAAATATACATTACGAGAGTGGTTCCTTGTCCCTGTTTATAAAGAGGCTCAAAAAGGCAACTATGTACCTTTAAAAGAGCTACAAGAAATTATGAACAATCCTTATGCTGAGCAGTCATCTGAGACAGAAGAGAAATACTACAGAGAAAAGCCTTCTGAGTTTTTTGAAATAGCAGGAATTTCTCATATTACTTGTTCCTCATAATAAAAAAGTGGAGTTAAAGTTAAAACTCCATCTCTACTTCTTTTGATTTTTGGATGTAGAGTAAGGCATTTGTAAAAGCAAATTGATCCATCTCTTCTATACCATCATGATTATATTCTAACAAGTAATCAAGTCCATCGAGTTCAATATCTTTAACTTTTTTCAAGTGAATACTGTAGAGTAATAAATCAGCTAAATCACCTAATGGGATTACATCTCTAAAACCCTTTTTCCATTGAATTGTGTACTCGAAACATATATCTTCGTTAGACATAAGAAGTATCCAGAGAATAATCTTATCTATCTTTTGTGGTGCCTTAACTTGTTTTAAAAAACGATTGTATATCTCTTTGTTTTGAGACATCTCATCGAGCTGCTCATCAACTTGGTTTATTAAAAGCTTGATTCTTTCTTCACTAAGTTTCTCAATTTTATAACCCTCTAGTACTGTCGCCGAAATTTGATATGTATGCATTGTTCCTCTTTATGTTTAATATCGGATTATAGTATAATGTATATAAAAAGGAAACCCAATTTTAGAAACATATTTTTTAGCTGCTATTGCACAATTTATTCTCGCAATCTCTATCATTCCTTATATTATAAGTGTTTTTCGAGGAACTGTAAAACCCAACCCTATTTCTTGGTTTATTTGGAGTGTTATCGGTTTTGCATTTTTCATAATTACTCCTTCGACCGCAGATGAAGTCACTAAAATGATGACAATAATTTTTATGCTAAATCCTACAATCATTTTTATATTAACTCTTTTTAAAGGGGAAAATATGAAACCAGATAATCTAGAAAAATTCGCTTTGATTATAGGAGTGAGCGCTATCTTAGCATGGTATGTTTTCAAAGACAACGCAGGAATTTTTCCTATAAGCATCGCAATTTTTGCAGACTTCTGTGCGCTTATTCCAACTATACGCTTTGTATTTAACGCTCCAGATGAAGAAAAGCCTCTTGCTTGGATACTCTTTTTTCTAGGATCTTTAATTGCTGTTTTTGCTATAGAAATTCAGAACCTTGAAAGTATGTTATTACCCGTATACATGACTATTGGCTCATTTTTTATTGTTTTTCCATTAGTTCGCTATAGAATAAAGATGAAGGTTCCCATGAAAGAATGGATTATATAATTTTTATATATAAGGCATTAAAGAGTATTTTGATACAATTTTTACATATTATTTAAGGAAAATTATTTTGAAAAGATTACACCTACATATTTCAGTTGAAGATTTAGAAAAAAGTCGTACATTTTATACTGCCCTTTTTGGAGTAGAACCTACAAAAGTAAAAGATGATTATATGCAATGGTTAGTGGATGAACCAGCAGTGAATTTAGCGATATCTCTTGGTAGTGACACTAAAAAAGGTCTTAACCACCTTGGTATTCAAGTAGATAGCGATGAAGAAGTCCAAGAACTTGAAACACGATTCAAAGATGCTGGAATATCTGGAGAAAAACAAGATGAAGCGGTGTGTTGTTATGCTAAGTCTAAAAAGTATTGGGTAGAAGATCCACAAAATATTATTTGGGAAAACTACCATACTATGGAACAGATGGAAATATTTGGTGGAGATTCATTTACTGGAGGAGAAAGTTGCTGTGAACCGACTTTTAGTAAAAATAGTAAGTGGTCAACAGGCGGTTCGTGTTAATGCAAAACCAAGAGATTATAGAAAGCTTTGAGAATTTCGACAAAAATAAGTTTAGTTTAGTCATTTCATCTACAAGTACGGACAATGAGCCACTTACAAACTATGCTCCATTTGTTAAGCTTGAGCAAGATTACTTTGTAAGCGTAAGCTCAAATCTTCCTCATTTTACAAATATGGCAGAAACTAAAAAAGCGCATATACTCATCATAGAAGACGAAGCAACTGCTGAGCATATTTACGCGAGAAAAAAGACTTTACTTTAGCGCTGTTTGTGAAGTTGTTACCCAGGCAAATGAAGAAAGTATTTTTAAACTTTTTGATGCAAGATACGGGGATAAACTCTCCTTTTTACGCTCTATGAAAGATTTTAAAATCATAAAAATATCTCCACAAGAGAGAAGTCTTGTTCTTGGCTTTGGTGCGGCTTATAAGATGGGCGTGGATGGAGAACTTTTGAATAAAAGTATTTCTCATAAATAATACAAATATATATACAATAGGAATACCATGAAAGAAAACCAAAAAATAATCAGCTATCCGAGTAAAAATGTTAAAACTGAAACTTACACCTATGAAGGTACATTTGTTACCAAACACTTCTATGATGCTAAAAATGCCTATGTAAAAGAATACATTACGCTCGAAGATGGTGTTAGAAAGATTATACATATAAATCACGAAGGTGTTCACACAAAAAGAAGATCACTTTGTAGATGGCAAGCGTCATGGAATCGAAACAAAGTATATGGTTTCTAAAAATAATAAAACTGTCAAAAGCACTAAAACTTACTCTGAGGGTAAATTACACGGTGAGTGTTTAACCTATAATGCTACTGGTGAAGTTATAAAACAAGAAATTTTTGAGCATGGAAAACTTGTATCGAAAAATAATGAGCCTGTTTAAAACTTTAAGCGATAACTACAATGTTTACATAAGTCTTCGGTAATAATTCCTTCTTTAAAGCCTTGTATCATATTTTTTGCACGAGGCGTATCTAAGATGCTAGCTAAGTCCATTTCTTTGACATTACCAAGGTTTACAATAGCCTCATAGTCAAAACAGCAAGGCACGACCTCTCCTGAACTCAAAATTGCCATCTGTCCAGTAAGTCCATGACAGGTTCCTGTATCTCCCACATATGGCATATCTAAAGAAGGCCATTCAAAAAGTGAGTCAAAATCAAAAAGTGTTTTATACATTAGACGCCTAGCATCTGATAACTCTACTCCTAATTTTTCAGCCATTATTTTTTTGACCTGTGTGTTGTACTCGACTTGAGAGTTATCATCATCTTTGTTCCATAGTCTGAAATTTATAAAAGACTTTGTATTGAGTTTTCTAAATCCAAGTGTAAAATCAGCTATTTTTTCTATGTACGCTTCTAAAGATATTGGGAGTTTATTTCCTCTATAACTATTGAGTGAGAAGTTTATTTGTTTTATACAAGGGTGATTCAATGCTTGGACATGCCAAGGCTCAAGATAATACCCTGCTGTTGTAATATGCACTCGAAGACCTGCTTCATGGCTAATGTCTAAGTACTCAGTAATGTTCTCAACTAAAAAAGGATCGCCTACTACATGGTAGGTAATGTCCTTTGTAAAAGCTTTTACTTCTTGGTTTATCTTCCTAAAAGTTTCTACTTCCATACTTGATAGCGTCCTAGATGCTGAGGGACAAAAGTCACATGAGAGTCCACATTTTGATGTTAGTTCTATGTAGACTTTATGCATTTTTTGTAGAGTAGACATCGCCACCCTCCTTTTTATTTAATTTAATATTTCGGAGGTGCAGAATGCCCCTCACAGAACCGTACTTGAAGATTTCCCTCATACGGCTCTTCAATTTAACTCACAAACTTATGAGATAAAGTGTAGAAATTATGTTTTATACTTGGTTGTGGAAGTGGGTATAGAGTTAAGTAATTATATAAATTTACTCCAACTCATACTTTTCTTCTGGCTTCTACGATTTAACCATTTATGAACCATTTTTAAAGCTAAAGAGTAATACCTTTTAATAGATGGGAAGTTTCCACTTACTCCATAGTATTGAAAGTGTCCTCTTAGTTTAGCTTGTAGTATTTTCCACCACTCTTTTGTAGGGACTAAGTTTCTTATCTGTTTTAACCAAATATTCAACTCTTTTATTTTAGCTCTAAATTTCTTCATTGCTGTTTTTCGCCCTACTTTAAAGTATCCTTTTCTTGTTTTATCACTAAAGTGAGTAAAACCTAAAAAGTCAAATGTATTGGCTTTACGATTTTTATTTTGAGAGTTACCTCTTTCAAATCTACCAAACGAGAAGACTCTTGTTTTATCAGGATGTAGCGTTAATCCATATTTGTTAAATCGTTTGTATAGTGCTGATACTATTTTATTAGCATCATCTTTATATTGAACTAAGCATACGAAATCATCGGCGTAGCGAACAAGTTCGCAGTATCCTCTGATATGTGTTTTTACCTCTTTTTCAAACCAAGTATCTAAAACATAGTGCAAAAATATATTAGCTAATAGTGGACTTAAGATACTTCCTTGAGGAGTACCTACATCTGTTTTAATAAGTAGATTATCATCAATATATCCTGCTTTTAGAAATCTCTTTATTAGAAATATCAAACTACTGTCTTTTATTCTAATATTTAGGAACTCTATCAACATATTGTGGTTTACATTATCAAAGAAACCTTTGATGTCTGCTTCTACAATATGATTTACAGGTTTACTCATAATAGTTGTATCTATTTGGTTAAGTGCTTGATGTGTATTTCTTTTTGGTCTAAAACCATAAGAGCAATCTAAAAAGTCCATCTCATAGATACTTTGCAATATTTGTGATATACCACTCTCTACTATCTTATTTTCAATAGTTGAAATTCCTAAGGGTCTTGTTTCACTATTCCCTTTAGGGATATACACTCTTTTGCAGGAAGTGGTCTAAAAGATTTATTTTTCAATCTTTGCACTAGCTTTCTCAGATTTTCATCCAAATTACTATTATAATCTTGCCAGCTTACTTTATCTATTCCTACTGCCTTGTTTCTAGCAAGGTTGTTGTAGCAATCTTTTAGGAACTCTACATTTAGATGATGAGCTAAGCTCTCAAACTGAAATGTTTTATTCTCTTTCGCACACTTTGATAGAGAAGATAATTTATACAAAGTGTTATTCAACTCCGAGTTTGACATTGTTAAGTTACCTCCTTACATTAAATTGTTAATCCCTTCGAGTGGTTTATTTCAACCTCAATAGGCATTACCCTATTTACACCTCTACTATGGATTAATCCGACTGCCTTGTGAAATTACACCCTAACCTCTTCGGCTCTAGGCATAACATTCAGAAATCACAAGGCTCTCCCAAGTTCCAAAACAATCAATTCATCTACCCGCTACGGACTTAGACCCCGACACCTCTTGTCTAAGCTAACCTTTTCTTCTTTTATTGGGCTAGTGTTAAAAACTAGAAAAACACTTTTTAATTTCGCTTATATAAATGCTGACTTCCAGTAAATGAAGACTTTGGTCAGGTGTGACGATAAATATTACGGGGCTCAACACCTTCACGCCGAAGCATTGTGGCTGATAGACTGCCCTTACTACAGCTTCATATTATTTGTTACCGCCTAATATGTGTAGTTTGGTTTCAGGCTGATGGCTAATCTTTACCTGAGCTGGATTGTCCAGCTTGATTGCCTTAGCTTTGCTTGGCACACTCATTATAATTCTCCAATAGTTTCGAGCATTTTCGAATACTTTTAGAATGAACAACCCCGACCCAAGGGTACGGGGTATCACTTTCGTTTGAGCTTACAAGTCAAATAACAACTGACTAGTATGCACCTTTGTATATTTCTTTCCTTGATCTCGAACATAATTCCTTATGGTTTCTTCATTTGCAAATTGCCCAACAGTATTTGCGTAAAAACCACTTGTCCAAAGACTCCCACCCCAGAGATGTTTTTTCACTTCAGGGTGTTTTGCAAAAACTTCTCTTGCTGTGATACTTTTTTATTATTTGCACAATTCGTGTTACTGTCATTTTTGGTACACTTTGCACTAAAAAATGCACATGGTCTTCATCATTTCCTATCTCTAAAAAATTAATCTCATATCTTTCAGATATCTCGATACAAACATTTACCAAGGTATCTTCGATACCTTGGCTAAATACTTTTCTTCTGTATTTTGCTGGAAATACTAAATGGTAAGTGCCTAACCAAAATTAATGTCATATTCTGAACCGAAGCCATCAAGCATTTTTTTTAATGTGCTCATGAAAGTTATCAAATGAGTCCATAGCATTCAAATCCGTCCATGTATATTTCATTTCTCTCCAGAGCATCTCAATAGGATTTAGCTCTGGGGAGTAAGGTGGCAAGTATAATATATGTAATCCCAACTCTTTCCATTCTTGAAGCTTAGCTTTAAACTTTTTACTAGTGTGAGTTGAGGCGTTATCTAATACACAGATAGTTGTTTTTTTAATTTGTTTAGCAAATTCATCAAAAAAACCTATAACAACATCAGTATCAACTTTTCCAGTAAGCATTTTATAAAATACACTTTTTTTATCTGTATTAAGAAATCCAAGTACATTAATTCTTTTTGTAAATCTTATTGATGGGATAAGTGCAGGTGTCCCAACTGCCGACCATCTATACGGAATATTTGAATTAAGTGAAAAACCACTTTCATCATAAAAGGAGAGTTCACAAAGTCCTTCTTTTACCCATTCTCTAAGCATTTTAAGCTGAATAAACCTATCGAAATAGTTTTTCCATTTACTATTTTTCATAATGACCTTTTTAGCTCTCTTATAGCTAAGACCAATCTTTCTAAAAAATCTTTTTAAAGTTCGTTTGCTTACTTCAAGAGAAGTGAACTCTTTTTCTAAGGCTAATAGAATCTCATTTACATTATAGTTTTTTTATATACATCTTGATTGAAGACTCATGTTTAGCTATTGTTAATTTAGGCTTTCTCCCTCTACCTGCCAACTCATGAACTGTACTTATATTATCTTGATTAAATCTATCAAACCACCGATAGAGTGTTCTTTGTGAATATCCAATTATTTCTACTATTTCTTGAACTTTTTTCCCTTGATTACTCAATAGAAGTGCTTGAGCTCTCATTCTACTCTTATGTTTTTTATTTGTTTTTATAACTTCTTGTAATTGCTGTATTACTTCTTGTTTTAGGCTTATATATCTCATATATTTCTCTAAGCATTTTTCAATCCAGTTTTATGTCATTAATTTTGGTTAGGCACTTATTGATTTTTAAAACCTCTACTTTTACAAAATTCAAAAATCATATGTGAATCTTTATATCTACTCTTTGGCTCAACATCATTTAATATTAGTTTTTTTATTATCTATTTTGTATTTAAAGATCTTAGTTTTATCAGGGAAGTTTATTTCTAAAAAATCGACACCATTAATATTTTTACTTCTTGCACTTTCTTCTCTTAAAAAGAACATTTTTTGAGTGTTTTTAGATTTGTAAACGCCTATTAATTTTTCATCTAAAATAGAATTTTTTTCAAAAGAATACAGATTATTTTGACTCAGGAGTAAAAGAAAAAATAGTGTTAAAGTAACATATGTATTTTTCATTTTAATCCTTAGTTATAATAAAAATATTTTTTATTTATAACATAATAGCGATTTTATAATGCTATAAAAATTAACAAAAAGAGTATTCTTTGAAGTTTGACAAATATTTAAATATAATGTCCCCAAAAGTACAATCTTACTCTGGACTACACAAGTTCTTTGTTATGCTATTAAACTTTTAGAGCAAATGCATTTTACTTTTCAAGGAAGTAAACACCATCATATTTACTACTGTAGTCTTTGTCATAAAGTATATCTGTAGTTTCTGCCAATATCTTGTCCTTGAAAAAAAGGCAACAAATAGGTAACAGCAAAATAGTCTTAAAAGGATTATAACGGAACTAAAAGGAATTTAATCTTCGTGGTGGAGAAGGAGAGATTCGAACTCTCGGTACAGTTACCCATACGCATCCTTAGCAGGGATGTGGTTTCAACCGCTCACCCACTTCTCCTTTGAAGAGCGTGATTATAGTTATTTTTTAATAACAGTTAGCTTAAACTAACACAATTTCACTATAATGTCAGTATGTTTAAATTATTTTTCTTTCTTTGTCTACCTTTTATTATTAATGCTGCTGATTATCCTCACTTTAGTCCTGATGAATTTCTTCATATTGAGAAGTCTGCCAACCGTATATCTAAAAATAGAGCGATGGATTATCAAAAAAAAGTTGCACTCTTTAAAACTTATAACAAAACAAAACAATTAAATATTGTAAACAACTATCTCAATCAGCTTTTACCACAGTATGATGATGTTATGCAAAAAAAAGAGGACTACTGGGCAAGTCCTAAAGAGTTTTTGATTGCTGGTTATGGAGACTGTGAAGATTATGTAATCATAAAATACTTTACGCTTTTAAAACTGGGATTTAACGAAAAAAAATTATTTATAACGACTGTATATGATCAATATACCGGTGGCTACCACATGGTCTTAACTTATTTTAAAGACAAAGGTAAAGCACCTCTTGTTTTAGACAACCTAAGTTTTAGAGTACTCGATCTTAAAACCCGAAGCGATATAAAAGCCGATATCTTCATTAATAAACAAGGTGTTTTTAAAATCAACTCAACGCATCAACTCAAAAAAATCGCAAATGCACACCCTATGTTTATTGACCTAATGAAAAAGGTGCAAAAAAATCATTAAATAAGTTCTAATATTTTAGCAACTACCTCAGCAGGATTTTTTGAAGTATAAATTGGACGACCCACTACGATGAAGTCAACTAAAGCTTCTTTTGCAAATGCCACATCAGCAACTCTTTTTTGATCTGCAGCATCTTCGCCAAAAGGTCGTATTCCCGGTGTTAATGTCATAAACTCTTTACTTGTAATATTTTTAATAGATGCACTTTCATACGCTGAACACACAACACCATCAAGTCCACTTTCCATCGCATCTTTTGCAAATTGATCAGCCTTGGATGCTATGTCTTTTTCATACACCGCTTTAAATTCATCTTCACTAAAAGAAGTTAATGCAGTTACCGCTAAAACTATGGGTCGCTTCTCATAAGTACTTAACCTAGTCATAACTTCTTTCATAGCACGCTTACCTGCACTTGCATGCACATTAAACATATCAACACCTAGTCCCATAATAGACTCAGCAGAATCAGCCATCGTATTTGGAATATCATAAAGTTTTAAATCTAAAAATATTTTAAAATCTGGATTTATCTTTTTAATAGCTAAAATAAAATCTTCACCATCACGAATATAAGTACGAAGTCCCACTTTAAGCCAAACATTGTAGTTTTTTATTTTTTGTATAAGTGCTAAATTTTCTTCTTTTGTAGCTAAGTCGAGTGCAATACACAATTCCATGGCTACTTCACCATTTCCGATATTTTCGCAACAATACTAGGATCTTCAAGCGTTGAGATATCCTGAGTTATAGCCTCACCTTTTGCAATCGAGCGTAAGATTCTACGCATTATTTTTCCTGAGCGTGTTTTTGGTAGCCCTGATGTAAATACCATATCATCACAAATTGCGATACTTCCTATCTCTTGTTTTATAAAAGCATTAATCTCTTTTTTCTCACCTGTTTCTTCACCTGATTTTAAAACAACATAAGCAAATATACATTCACCTTTAATCGTATGTTTTCTCCCAACGACTGCCACTTCTGCAACATTCTTATGTTTAAGTATCGCAGCTTCTACCTCAGCCGTTCCCATTCTATGCCCAGATACATTTATAACATCATCTGTACGCCCTGTAATCGTTATATACTCATCTTTGTCATAGGTTGCACCATCACCTGTAAAGTACACCGCTTTGCCATCTTTTTTCACATCACCAAAGTAAGATTTAACAAATCGCTCAGGATCTCCCCATACTCCACGAATCATTGAAGGCCAAGGTCGAGTGATACACATATATCCACTTTCCCCTGCTCCAACTTTTTGTCCAGTCTCAGGGTCTAAAATTTCACCCATAATCCCGGGAAGTGGTAAAGTTGCACACGCAGGTTTGATAGGAGTAGCACCAGGAAGTGGAGAAACTATATGTCCACCCGTTTCAGTCTGCCAGTATGTATCTACAATCGCACACTTACTTGAACCTACTTCTTCGTAGTACCATTTCCACGCAGGAGGATCGATTGGCTCACCAACTGTTCCAAGCACCTTTAACGAACTCATATCGTACTTAGAAGGTTCATTTTCACCCATCTTATGAAGTACACGAATAGCTGTTGGTGCTGTATAAAACTGATTTATTTTATGGTCTTGAACCATTTTCCAAGGACGACCAGCATCTGGGTAAGTTATAACACCCTCAAACATTAATGTAGTCGCACCCATTGCAAGTGGACCGTATACTATATAGGTATGTCCTGTAATCCAACCAATATCAGCTGTACACCAAAATACATCCGTTTCCTTAACATCAAAAACCCACTCCATTGTCATTTGCGCCCATAAAATATATCCCGCTGAGTTATGTTGTACACCCTTTGGTTTACCCGTAGAACCTGATGTATAAAGCAGAAAAAGTGGGTCTTCAGAATCCATAACTTCAGGAGCACAGACATCTGATTTATCTTTTATAAGCTTTGTATACGAAACATCACGACCCTCAACCCAAGTCACTTCTTCATTGTTACGCTCAACTACAAGAACTTTCTCTATTGGAGAACCCTCAGTTATCGCAGCATCTACAACAGGTTTTAACATATAAGGTTTTGTTTTCCTATACGCACCATCCGCAGTTATAACTATCTTAGCATCTGCATCTTCGATTCTATCTTTAAGTGCAGCAGATGAAAATCCACCAAATACGATTGAGTGGATAGCCCCTATTCTTGCACAGGCCAACATTGCATACGCAGCTTCTGGAATCATTGGCATATAGATAACTACTCTATCACCCTTTTTAACATTTAAGTCTTCTTTTAAAAGGTTTGCAAATTTATTTACACTACGAGAGAGTTCATTATAAGTAATTTTTTGCACATCACCACGGTCACCTTCAAATAAAATAGCAGTTTTTTCACCACGCCTTTTTAAATGTCTATCTATACATTGCACCGATACATTTAACTTTCCACCATCAAACCACTTTACAAAAGGAAAGTTTGATTCATCAAGCGTATTTGTAAATGGCTCTATCCAGTCAAGTTTCTCTTTTGCGTAATCACCCCAAAAGCCTTCATAGTTCTCTATCGCTTTGTTTTGAAGTGCATGGTATTCATCCATACTTTTAATATTTGCATTTTTAGCGAATTCTGGATTTGGTTGGTACACTTTTCTATTATGTAAATCTGACATTTTTGAAATACCTTCTCTTTATTTAATTATGAAAGATTATATCTAAGCAAAATTTAGTTTTCCTTGAAGAAGAAACTAGCATTATAATTTATTTTTTTCATTTATCTCTTCTTTTAGTCCCTGAAATAGTACCTTGTAGGTTGAACGATTAAAAATATATTCTTTGGTATTAAACAATGTCTCAAACATAATTTTCCAAAGTGTAGAAAAGTTCTCATCACTTCTAACATTACATAATTGCTTTTGCATCTCATATTCAAGTTTAGAGAGTATATTTGCCTGTTTAACATACTCTTTAATAATACTATATTCAATTCCGACATCAAGAAAATTTTCTATTAAATGAATAATAGAAGCTTCTTTATGTGTATAATCATCTACACTAATTGGGATTAAAATACCATCTTTCAATAATGTATTTAACAAATTCTCATCAATATCATAATGAATAATAAATTCATTTTTTGAATAATGTTTAGCATTAGCATCTATGCCACTAAGTGTACTCATCAAAGGTTCAAGCATTGTGTACGAACTTGAAAATGAATTATTTTTTTTCTCTAAGGCTAATTTAATTTGATCATTTGTACTTCCCATCTCATTTTTCATATATTTTATATATTTAATGAGTTCCACATGTTCATTATTATATCTATGGACATTAGATTTTAATTTCTTTGCTTGGGGGAGTAAACCTTCTTTAATATAGTAAAGTATTGTAGACTTTGGTGTATCACTTTTTGCTACGAGTTCAGATATTTTATATTCCACAAATTTCTCTCATTTAGTTTTTATTAAGAATTATAGCATATACTTCTAAACGTAAAGTTTAACTTAACGTTTTAAAAGGAAAGATATGGCACATATTAAATTACCAGAATTTGAGGATATGATTCCCTCGATCCAAGATAAAGCACGACCTATCTTAGAAAAGACAGGTCAACTAGGCGATATATTTAAACTTATTGCAATAGATGAGAAAATATATAATGCTACAGATATGATGGTACAGTCTTACTTATTTGACGAAACAACATTATCGTATGATATCAAAGAAGCGATTGCTCTTTTAATATCTAAAGAAAATGGCTGTAAAATGTGTGTCGATGTTCACAAAAATATAGCTAAGATGCTAGGTCTTAGTGAAGAAAAAATAGAAGAAATACTCCAAGGTGTTGATTCTATCAATACTAGTGACAAAGACAAAGCACTCTTACACTTCTGTATTAAAGCTGCCAAAAAAAGATAGTTATAAAATTTTAAAAGAAGAACTAGATGCACTTAAAGATATGGGTTTCACTGATGTGCAGATTTTAGAAGCTGTTTCTATTACAGCGTACTTCAACTATATAAATACACTTTCGAATGTATTTGGACTAGGTCAATAATGAAATATATTATTATCATCTTTAAAGCTATAATAAAATATATTCGTATGTTTTTTAGAGGAATCTGGGATTTTATCTTTTTCTTTTTTGGTATGCCTTATGAAAAACAAGCCAAAAAAACTAGACCTTGAAAAAATCGATTCTGTATTAAGAGGTCCCCAAGATGAAAAAACAAGTCATCAGATTTATCGTGCCAATAGAGCTGCTCCACGGGAGGAAAATGTATGAAGATAGTATTTTTTTTATTTATGAGCATAAGTCTTTTTTCCGCTCATCTTGATACATTTGCAAATGAAATGAACTTTCATAGAGACTATAAGACAGCTTTGATTCAAGCTAAAGAAGAAAATAAACTACTCGTTATGGTTCTTAGTGCTGATTATTGTCCCTGGTGTCGTAAATTTGAGAATAAAACCTTAAAGTCAAAGCTTATTAAAGATCGTTTAAGCAATGAAGTTGTTACTCTTGTTGTAGATCAAAAATACGATGTAAAACTTTTTCCTAAGAAATTTGAAACAAAAATCACACCTCGAATATTTTTTATCAACCCTAGTAATGAGGAGTCACTCTTCGACGAAATGGGATATATAAAGAAAAAAGAGTTCTCAAAACTTTTAGATGTGGCATATATACGATTAAAGAATCTAAAATGATGAAGATTATTAGTCTTTTGATTTTTAGTGCAAGCTATCTTTTAAGTGGAGGTTTTTGGACTTTAACTGGAGTTACAAAGGCAAATATTTATGTTGTTAATCAAATCTCTTATTTAGACCCACAAACTATAATTCTATCCAAGCAAAAGATGAATGATATCCTTTTAAAGAATGGGATAAAAACTCAAGCCCAAGACTCACCAACACTTATGTTAGAACTTCAAGACATAGAAGATGATGAAACTCATTACATATATATTAAATTAGCATTAGGCGAAGAAGTGCAAACTTTTAGAAAAAATCAAGACAAAACTTTTGCCTTGACATATCA
Organism: Sulfurimonas sp.; assembly: GCA_030949825.1. Lineage (GTDB taxonomy): Bacteria > Campylobacterota > Campylobacteria > Campylobacterales > Sulfurimonadaceae > Sulfurimonas. The sequence goes on along the minus strand of JAUZSC010000037.1, from coordinate 66,428 downwards.
AGGAACTGACTTTATTGATGTTGATAGAACTGAAATAGATAATGAAGTTTTAGAAAGTGTAGATTTTTTACTTTCACAATTTATAGAACAATTTGAGGATGATAAAGATTAAAGGTGTGAATTACACACCTTGCTAATGCTCGTTAGCACCCTCAGCACCAATCCCTGTTTGACTTCTTATAAACTGCATCTCAAAAGCTTCTTGCTCTTTTTTTGCACGCTGTGATTTATCTGTCACACTAAAGAAATAAATTCCTAAAAATGCTACTGTTACAGAAAATAATGCTGGGTATTTATATGGAAAAATCGCTTCCCCATTCCCTAAAATATCTACCCATACGATAGGACCAAGGATTACTAAAAGAACTGCTGTTGCAAGACCAAGTGAACCACCTATTACCGCACCTCTTGTTGTAAGTCGTCTCCAGTACATTGAAAGTATTAAAATCGGAAAGTTTGCAGATGCTGCGATTGCAAAAGCTAAGCCAACTACAAAGGCAATATTTTGTGTTTCAAACATGATGCCCATTATGATTGCGATAAGACCAAGAACAACCGTCGCTATCTTTGACACTCGCATTTCAGCCTTTGCATCTGCCTTACCATCTTTAAATACACTTGCGTATAAATCATGAGAAATTGCAGATGCACCTGCTAATGTAAGTCCAGATACAACGGCTAAAATCGTAGCAAAAGCAACCGCTGATATAAAACCTAAAAAGAAGTCTCCACCTACAGCATGAGAAAGGTGAATTGCTGCCATATTATTTCCACCGATGATAGGGCTTCCACCTTCTATTGCTTGCTTAGCCATATCTAAATACTCTGGATTTTGAAAAACCATAACGATTGCACCAAATCCTATGATGAAAGTTAAAATATAAAAGTAACCTATAAACCCTGTCGCGTAAAACACAGATTTTCTTGCTTCTTTGGCATCACTTACTGTAAAAAAACGCATTAGAATATGAGGAAGTCCTGCTGTACCAAACATCAAAGCAACTGCGAGTGAAATAGCAGATATTGGGTCTGAGACTAAACCACCTGGTGACATAATTTCTATTCCCTTTATCTCTGTTGCGTGAGAAAAAAGCTTCTCAAAACTAAAGTCATAGTTACTCATAACAGCTATTGCCATAAATGTTGCACCTGAGAGAAGTAAAAAGGCTTTAATAATTTGCACCCAAGTAGTTGCTAGCATTCCACCAAAAGTTACATAAAGTATCATAAGCACTCCAACTAAAACAACAGCTATCTCATACTCAAGTCCAAAAAGAAGTTGTATAAGTTTTCCACTTCCAACCATTTGAGCGATAAGATAAAGAATAACGGTAGCGATAGAACCCGTCGCAGCGAGAATTCGGATAGGAGTTTGTTTTAGTCTGTAGGAAGCAACATCAGCAAAGGAGTACTTTCCTAAGTTTCTCAAAGGCTCGGCAATCATAAAAAGAATGATAGGCCAACCAACTAAAAAACCTATAGAATAGATAAGTCCATCATATCCTTTCATATATACAAGTCCTGAGATTCCTAAAAATGAAGCCGCCGACATGTAATCGCCTGCTATCGCCATACCATTTTGAAAACCTGTGATTCCACCACCCGCAGTATAAAAATCTTTTGGACTTTTGGTTTTAGAAGCTGCCCAGTAAGTGATGCCAAGCGTTGCTCCAACAAAAATAACAAACATTACAATCGCTGCCATATTTAAGTCTTGTTTTTGGATTTCTCCTTCTATAGTGCCAGTAGCAAAAAGAACGATGGATGAAAGTATTAAAAATAAAAAGGCTCTTTGTGTCATTTATATATCCTTTACTTTATCTTTGATTCTTTTTGTTAAATCATCAAATTCTCTGTTGGCTTTAAAGGTATAAACACCTGTTAAAATAAAGGCAAATATGATGACAAAAATTCCAACTGGGATACCGTATGTTATAACAGAGTCCTCTGAGATTGGCGTAGCTAAAAGTGAGGGCTTAAATGCTATAGTCAATATAAAACTAAAGTATACTAGGAGCATTACTAAAGAGAGTTTTATTGTTAAACTTTTTCTACGCGATACAAGTTCTATATAATTTGGGTCGTGTTTAATGATATCAACATATTCATTTTTCATCATAATTACCTTATGTTTATTTTAAATTGAAATATTATATCTGTAAAAATTTATTTTATTTGTAAATTTTCACTATAATTTCAAAATTAAAATATAAAGGTCTATAAATGTCATTAAAAAAATATGATTTAAGTGCTGATGAATTAGCAAAATTACAATACGCAAAAGTTTCAACTGCTAAGGGTGATATCTGGTTAAAATTATTTCCAGAGGAAGCTCCAAATACTGTTGCTAACTTCGCTCACTTAGGAAATTCTGGTTACTACGACAACCTAAACTTTCACCGTGTTATTCCTGGTTTTATGGCTCAAGGTGGCTGTCCAACTGGAACTGGTACTGGTGGACCAGGTTGGGCTATTGAATGTGAAACTTCAACAAACACAAGTGTTCATACTCCAGGTACACTTTCAATGGCTCACGCTGGACCAAACACAGGTGGAAGCCAATTTTTCATTACTTTTGTTGATACACCTCACTTAGATGGTGTTCATACTGTTCTTGGTGCGATTGAAGAAGATGATTCTGCTAGTTTTGATGTTCTTGCAAGTATCGAAGGTCAAGATGCTATCAATAGTATTTCTATTGTTGAGAGTAAATAATACACTTTAATTTTTTACAAGTAGATTCAGTAAATGAATTTACTTGCTTAAAATATCCTCTATATCTATAGTCTTAGTATACTGAACAAAATCTTCACTTTTTTCTTCTACTGCAAACATCGTCATTCTATCAGCTAATTCATTCCCCTCAAATCCAGCATGTGCTTTTATATGTGAAAGGCTAATCTCTTTTTTAATTCTGTTGTACAGGGTGTAGGCTAGTTTAATAATGTCAAGATTTTTTATCTCTCCACCTTTTTTAGTCCAGCCCTTTTTTTCCCATGATATTGCCCAAACTTTAATACAGTTTATAGAGTACATTGAGTCACACTTTATATCAACTTTATTTCCGTTTGTAAGTTCTTTTTGGGCTAGAAGTAAAGACTGATAAAGTGCGCCGAGTTCTGCTGTGTTATTTGTTCCCATTCTTTCATAGAGTCCATACCAAAGTTCTGAGAGTTCATTATTTCTATAAACAGCTACACCCGAACCAGCTTTTCCTGGATTTGGGGTGCATCCACCATCACAGTAGATTGTTACATCACCTGAAGGTCTTTTTGAAACTACTTCCTTAGGTTCTTGACGAAATTTCTGTAAAGCTTTGTAATTAAAAATCACTTTTTCTTGAATCTCTTTATCATCAAGACCATTTAACAAGACAAATAATTCTGCCCTAGCATCTGAGAGTTCTTTGCCAAGTGACAAATCTTTGTACTGCGACTTATCACTTTGCTCAACTCCAAGTAAAACTAACTGAGACTCATTAATATCTTTATTTTCATTCACACCTAAGTTAAGTAATGCTTGGCTAACAATTTGCATTTAATTCCTTGAATTTTATTAAAGGAATTGTAGCACTTTATTTATTCATCTTCTTCGTCATCTTCTTCATCCTCTGCCATCTCTTCTAAACAATCCATACCATCAGAATGATTCTCAACATTAGCACCGTGCGTATAAGTTAATTCTCCACCCATTTTACCTTGGTACAAAATTCCAGCACTTATAACCGCTAAGAGAACAATTGCAAGCATCTCAATTTTAAAAGATGTTTTAAAACAACCATAAAACTTAATAACTGTTGCTATACCCATTGCGATAGCTAAATATAAACCTAAGTCCTTATGCTCTAAAAGTAAAGCTTTTCCAGCCGAACTTAAAAGGATGTATGCTTCACTCCCATCTTCTTTCCCTGTAAAAAAAGCAATAACTACAAATATTGCAGCAAAAACCATAAATCGAGTTGATATCTTAGACATCAACTCACTAGGCTTTATTAGATAAGCGATACCTAAAACTAAAGATATAAGTGGTAATACCATTGCAAAATGTGCGACTGCGGGATGTAACATACGAACTCCTTTTTTATGTTTAATGCCTAATTTTACAGTTTATTTTATAAATTTTTCTTATAAAATTAAACTAGTTGATAATAAACTAAGTAAGTTGTTATTTTTTTTTAAGTATAATTTTTGTAATTTTAACAAGGAATTTTATAACTATGAGTTTTTTAAAAGAATACGACAGCGAAATATTTGATTTATGTGAAAAAGAGTTAGAGCGTCAAACAGACCATTTAGAGATGATTGCATCTGAGAACTTTACACTTCCAGCAGTTATGGAAGCTATGGGTTCTGTGTTTACGAACAAGTATGCAGAGGGTTATCCTCAAAAACGCTACTATGGTGGTTGTGAATATGCCGATAAAGTTGAACAACTCGCAATAGACAGAGCCTGTGAACTTTTTGGATGTAAGTTTGCAAATGTTCAACCACACTCTGGAAGTCAGGCAAATGGTGCTGTATATGCAGGGCTTATCAAGGCTGGTGATAAAATACTTGGTATGGATTTAAGTCATGGTGGTCACTTAACACATGGTTCTAAACCTTCATTTTCTGGGAAAAATTATTCTCCATTTTACTACGGTGTTGAACTTGATGGTAGAATTAACTACGAAAGAGTTATGGATATCGCTCAAATCGTAAAACCTAAGATTATTGTTTGTGGTGCATCTGCATACGCAAGAGAAATCGACTTTAAAAAATTCCGTGAAATTGCTGATGCAGTTGGTGCAATTTTATTTGCTGATATCGCTCACATCGCTGGTTTAGTTGCAGCAGGTGAGCATCCTTCACCTTTTCCTTATGCTGATGTAGTTACTACAACTACGCATAAAACACTTGCTGGTCCTCGTGGTGGAATGATTATGACAAATGATGAAGACATTGCAAAGAAAATGAATTCTGCAATCTTCCCTGCCCTTCAAGGTGGTCCACTTGTTCATGTTATCGCAGCAAAGGCTGTTGGTTTTAAATACAACTTATCTCCTGAATGGAAAGACTACGCAAAACAAGTAAAAGCAAATGCTAAAATACTTGGTGAAGTTATGATTAAACGAGGTTATGATGTAGTTTCTGGCGGAACGGATAACCACTTAATTTTAGTTTCATTTGTTGGAAAAGATATCTCAGGTAAAGATGCAGATGCTGCGCTTGGAAACGCAGGAATGACTATCAACAAAAATACAGTTCCTGGTGAAACGAGAAGCCCTTTTGTAACTTCTGGAATCAGAGTTGGTAGTCCTGCTCTTACTTCACGCGGCATGAAAGAAAAAGAATTTGAGATTATCGGAAATAAAATGGCAGATGTTCTTGATGATATTAACAACACTGAGCTTCAAGCATCTATTAAGCAAGAGTTAAAAGAATTAGCACAAAACTTTGTAATCTATAACCAATCAACATACTAAAAGGTACTTTATATATGACAGCGATGGATTTAAAACTTATTAAAATGGTGAGTGATCACTACTGGGAAAAAAAATCTACAGTAGTAGATAAACTCACTTTTAAAGGTCGTACTTTTTATAATAAATTTGAAAAAATTAATGCTCCATTAAATCAAACGCTTATCAGTAAGCATATAAAAGGTGAGATTACCATAGCTCACTCTATTGTAAACAAACATAATAAAGTCGAAAATATTGTTATAGACTATAATGGAAGAGATCCTGAGCGTTTTTATCATAAGGCGCAACTTCTACTTCGAGAAGAAGGTTACATTAACTTCACAGCCTATAAAACAAAAACTGAAGGTCATCTTCATGTATATATTCACAAGGGACACACAACACTTCAAGAAGCTATACAACTTGGAAAATTATTGAGCATGAAACTAGCTTCTAAGCAACCCAAACAGTGGCGTATGTTTCCAAACTCAGATATGCCTGATGAATACAATATACTAACACTTCCATATGAAGTGTATTCTAAAGAAAGAGGAGCTTCTTGGTCGAAGCACTTATAATATAACAAGGGGAAATTATGAACGAAAGTAATGAATTAAACGATATTATCTTAAATAAAGGTAGCTCTACAAATAATAATAAAAAAATTATTTTAGCTGTTGCTACACTTGGTGTTATTCTTATAGTAGTTGTAATGCTTATGAATAGCATTACTTCAAATGGTACAGATAATTTACCTCAGACTCCTATTCCTCCTAAAGTTAGTGTCGTAGAAGAGCCCCAAGAAGAAATCTTATTTGAAGAAGTTGAGATTTTAGAAGAAGAAACTCAAAACAACAATGACCTCGATGCAATTGCTGCACGACTCAAAGCGGAAAGTTTAGCCCAGCTAAATGAAGAAGTGGTCATTATTGCTGAACCTATCATAGAAAAGCCAAAAGTAGTTGCTAAGGTTGTTGCTAAACCTAGTCCTGAAAAAACAGCTATTGTAACGAGCCCTTCTAGTTCAAAAGTTTATTACTATATTCAGGTTGGATCATTTTCAAAATATGCCCCAAATAAAAAGTTTTTGAAATCTATTACTGACTTAGGTTATAAATACAAATTTCATAAAATTGTAAAAAAATCTAAAACAATAAATAAAGTTTTAGTTGGTCCATTTAAAAGTTCCAACAATGCAAAAGATGCAAGACGAGTGCTTCGTGCTAAAATTGAGCCAGGTGCTTTTTTAATTAAGTTATAAGAGAAGTATTTTTGATATATTCTAAGCAATTTACACTTGACCAATTAGCGCCCATAGCTGTTTATGCAAAACTAAAAACTATATTTCCAAATGAGGTTACATACCTTTTTGAAAGTGCTGGACAAAGTGATGGAAATTATAGTTTTATTTGCATCGGGGCTAGACAAAGGCTTCAATATATAAATAATAAAACTATTTATACCGATAGTAATTCTAAACAACATACAAAAGAAGAAAATCCTTTTACATTTTTAAAAAATCATTACAAGTCAATCGATACAAGTCCCTATAAAAAGGCTTGTAAAGAACTAAAAATTGCTTATGTAGATGGTTTTATAGGCTATATTGGCTACGATATGGTAAAAGTATTTGAGCCAAAACTTAAACACAATATGAACGACTTAGAAGATGAACTTCATACTCCAGACTTGGACCTTATACTTCCAAAAATGATTCTTGTCTATTCGCATAAAAATCATCAGATAACTTTAGTGAGCACACTTAAAAGTTTTGAAGATAAGTTTCAAAGTATTCATGATGACTTAAAAAGTTCTTATACCTACCAACATCGTGTTAGAAATATTGGAGACGATAAGGGTAGCTTTACACATTCAAAAGAAAAATTCTTCGACATGATAGATAAATCCAAAGAGATGATAAAAAGTGGTGATGTGTTTCAGATTTTAATGACGAACCGTTTTACTAGAAATATAAAAGTAGATCCTTTTAGTTTTTATAGAATACTCCGCACTAAAAATCCATCCCCTTATATGTTTTTACTCGAATATGAGGACTTTAATATCGTAGGTTCTTCTCCTGAGGTTATGGTTCGTTTAACAGATGGAGAGTTATTACTCCGCCCAATTGCTGGAACACGCAAGCGTGGGGAAACTAAAGAGCAAGACAGAGAACTTGAGCTTGAATTACTCGCTGACCCTAAAGAATTAGCTGAACACTTAATGCTTATAGATTTAGGTCGAAATGACATTGGTCGTGTTGCCAAAACTGGAACGGTTAAAGTCCAAGATATGATGCATATTGAAAGATTTTCTCATGTTATGCATATAGTTTCTGATGTTGTAGGTGAACTCGATGACGACAAAGATATGTTTGACCTTTTTATGGCAACATTTACAGCTGGAACTATGACGGGTGCACCTAAGATTCGTGCGATGGAACTTATAGCAGAGTATGAAGGTATTAAACGCGGATTTTATAGTGGAAGCATCGGATACTTTGGTTATGATGGAAATATGGATAGTGCAATTACCATTAGAACGGCTATGGTTAAAGACGACAAGGTTATTCTTCAAGCTGGAGCTGGAATCGTTGCTGACAGTGTAAAAGAAACTGAATACCAAGAAGTAGCAAGTAAACTCGGTGCTCTCGTGCATTCTTTAGAAGACTTAGACTAAAAGGAAGCAGCATCAAACTTTTTGCAATTTTTGGTGACCCCGTGTCACACTCCCGTTCACCCCTTATGCACAACTGTGTTTTTAAAAACCTAAGTTATCCAGCAAGCTATACAAGGGTACTTTTAAAAGATGGCTCAAAACTTCGTGAAACTTTTTTTGAACTTGGTCTAAGTGGAGCAAATATAACAGTCCCCCATAAAGAAGCAGCTTTTAAAGCCTGCGACGAAATCATAGGCTTTGCAAATAAGGTTGGCGTTGTAAATACCATAGTAAAAAAAGATGGAAAGCTTTTAGGCTATAACACAGATGCAGATGGATTTATGTTTGCTATACAAGAATTTGGAGAGATTAAAAGCATCTTGATTTTAGGTGCTGGCGGAACAGCAAAAGCACTCTCAGCACGATTTTTACAAGATAACATACAAGTGGATGTAATCAACAGAAGTGAAGGTAGGTTGGCTTACTTTAAAGACATAGGCTGTAGATGCTTTACATGGAATGACTATGAAAGTAAAAAATACGACTTAGTCGTAAACACTACAAGTGCAGGCTTAAAAGACGAAGAGCTCCCTGCCCCAAAAGAAATCATAGATGCTATACTCAACAACACTTCATTCGTAGCAGATGCAATTTATGGGAAACTCACTCCATTTTTAAAAATTGCTCGTGATAAAAATATCATTTATAAAGATGGAGCAGATATGCTTCTTGGTCAAGGCGTTCTTGCAAATGAACTTTTTGTAGATTATGCGTTAAAAAAAGAAGATATAAATACTTTTATGAAAAAGAGTTTCCAACTTTAAAACTCTTTTTACCAATCATCCAAAACAAAGTCTGTAGATGCTGGCTTTTCATTTATATCAGGTTCTTGCACAACTTTAGCTTTTGGCTTGCTCATTTTCTCTTCAAACTGTAATTCTAAACCTTTTGAAGTCATCACAAAACCTCCTACATGAAGTTTTCCATCGTGGATTTGATTGTGATGTTCTTTACATAATGGAACAAGGTTATGTTTATTGTCCTTGTGAAAATGACCTATAAAGCCATCTGTATCTGCTAAAGAACGCTGTGATATATGATGGACATCTTCCGCCATAGCACCACAAATTACGCATTTTGTTACATAGAGGTCTTTATTGTATTTTGATTTCTTTTTCTTTACTAAAAGTTCAAGTTCATCAAAGTCATTTGAGAGTCGTTTTCTAATTTGATTTGCGGTGTCTAAAAATTCACTGTCCATATGAAGTGACTTTGCAAACTCTAAGCCGTAGATGCTACTTCCACTTCCAGACTGTAAGATTCTATTAAACAAAAGTGTGTCTTTTTCTTCATCGTACTCAACACTCAGATGTAAGTCTACTACATTATTTAAACTTGTGATTTCTTTCATAGTTGAGAGTTGATGTAAGTGCGTTGCAAACAAAAACAAACATCGCGTTTTTGCTAACTTCATAATAGCACTCGCTACGATTGCTACACCTGAAAGCGTTTCTGTTCCGTGACTTATCTCGTCTCCTAAAACTAAAGAGCGAACGGTCGAACGGTTAAAAATATTTTTCATCTCTAGCATCTCAACTGCAAAGGTAGAAAGTCCTTTTGCTAAGTTGTCTTTTGAAACGATTCTTGTAAAGAGTGAGTCGAAAATACTAAACTTCATAACAGCAGCACTTACAAAAAATCCAGACTGTGCCATTAGAACTGCGATTCCAATACTTTTCATCAAAGACGACTTACCACTTGAGTTAATCCCATAAAGTAAAACACCATTTGTATCGTGTCCATCATGCACATTTACTTCAAGCATCACCGTCTCGGGATGTGGCAAATCCATGTACTCACGATTTCCCATTACTATGTCATTTGGAACATAGATGCCACCACGCTCTTGAACTTCAATGAGAGGATGACGAAGTTGCATGATTTGCATAAAGTTTTCATCCTTTGCAACATCAACTATCATAGGTCGTGAGTGTTTATAAATTTGGGATACTTTTGAAGAACTCACCCCTACATCTAAGTCCGAAACATAAGCGATAACTCTGTCAAAAAGTAAAGAATAGCGTCTCTCATAAAGCCCTTGAAGTCCAATGTATTTTTCTTTGACAATGTTTACTATCTTTCGACGATTTTTCATAATTTTATCAGATAATCCATCTGTAAATTGTGAGGTAATTTTTACATTGTTTGTAAGTTTTTTTACACTAAATGTAGATAAAAGTTCATCACTTGAAAACTCTTTTTCGATTTGTGAAAATCTATTTTTTGAAAGCGAAATATAATAACCCTCTTTTTCTAAAAGTCCAAGTGTTACAAGATTTGATGCGCGTCCGGTATTTGTGTTTACAAGGAGCGTTTCGATTTTTTTCATAATATCATCAAATGCAATGAGCATCACACGATTTTCTTCCACTAAAGTGTCTATACTTTCATCAACACCGGGCATTAAAAAGTTTTCATCAACGGTGTTGTTTGTAAAACGACGCGATACATCAAGGTCTATACTTTTAGAAATATCACGAATAAACTCATCAATTTCACTCTCATGAAAAGGAGTTTTTTGAATCTTGTATTTTTTAACATACTGCATTAATTCTTTTACACTTAACATCGATTCATAAACATGATTCATCTCAAAAGGATGGAGTCTTGCAAGAGAAAGTCTACGAGATAAGCGTTCTATATCGTAGATGCCACGCATTGTTTCATCTAAAAATTGTATATGAGAAGACACTTTTTCTATAAGGTTATAACGACGCTCAAGCTCATCTTTTTCCATTATAGGATTGAGTAGTCTTTCTTTTAAAAGACGGCGACCTATTGCTGTTGCACTTTTATCGAGCATTTTTAAAAGTGTAAACTCTTTTTTATCTTTAGAGATAATCCCAACTTGTTCGAGGGCATTGTTTCCAAGGTACATAAAACGACGGTTATCAATTAAACGAGGCATACTCAACTTTTGTACGATGTGCATATCGTGTTCAATCACAAAATGAATGAGGATGGCTAAAGATTCTGTAATCATAGGAGAGCGTTCTAAGTCGAGATGCTCTATGGGTGAAAGGAGTGACTGTATCTGATAAACTTCAGCAAAAAGCTTGTTTTGAAAGTCTACTTTTGGTCTTTGGTTATTTACACTGTAGTGGTAATGTTCGGCAATTTCTAAGTACTGCATCACATGGCGTTGGTTTGAGATGCCATCTAAAAATGTAAGAACAACCTCACTTGTTCTATAAATATTTAAAAGGTTAAAAACTTCATCAAGCGCATACGATGGATCTTCACTTGTTCCATGTGTTTCATAAAGAAAAGTCTTTCCCGTTGTTACATCTATTGCAGAGTATCCAACATTGTAGATGCCACGATACTTATCTATGAGAAGTGATACTATATAGTTGTCATCATTGTCTACAATATGCTCAAAATTAGTTCCAGGAGAGACAATCTGCGCTATATAACGGCTTATTTTAGGAGGATTTCCTTTTTGTTTTACAACAATGACCGTGTATTTTTGCTCTGATATTAAACGGCTTAGGTATCTCTCAAAACTCACTGCAGGAACTCCTGCTAAAAGTGGATTTTTATCTGAGTTTTCTATGATGTTTTTGTTCTTTTTTGTAAGCTGAATGTTAAGAAGTTCTGCTATCTCTTTAGCCTTACCAATCTGTTCATCATCATTGTTAACTTCATAGACTTCGTAAAAAGTTCCAATCTCCATAAAGACAACTGTATCTAAACCGTATTTATCTTCAAAGTATCGCTGTAAATCAAAGTAAGTTTGTGTTAAAAGTCTGTCTTTATTGTTTAAAATTCCACTTACATCTGATGCTTGCATATATAACTTTATCCTATATCTTTTATTTTATTATTATATCATAAAGCTACTAAAAAATGTATTTACTCACTATTTACTCACTTTCTTATGATTTCTTCGTATTAGTATTTCATTTGTCATTTTTATTGGCTATAATAATTAAAATCACTAATTTTATATTAGACTTAATAACAAAAGGTAAAACAAGATGAGAAACAAACTTTTATTAGTTATTTCAATAACAAGCATACTCAACGCTCAAGACCTTCCAACAACAATTCAAGAAGTTATTAATACCAATCCAGTTATTTTAGAAAGACTTAAAAATTATAATAGTATTAAAGAAGATATAACGAGTGCCGAGTCAGGCTACTATCCTAAACTCGACATCTCAATAGGTGCTGGTTATGAAAATAGTAGAAGAAAAGACTATGCCGGTGTTACGACTCTGAGCGATCATCAAAATAACCCAATAAATAAACTAGGTCTAGGCGTTTATCAAAATGCCCTAACCTATACTCAAAACCTATTCAATGGTTTTGCAACGACATACAAAGTAAAACAACAAGAGCATCGCACGGCATCTGCAGCATACAGTTATGTAGAAAAGTAAATGACACTTCATTCCAAATGCTAAATACTTATCTTCAAGTTATGAAAAATGAAGAACTACTCCAAACTGCAAAAGCAAATGTAGACATCAATGTAGAGATATTTACAAAGGTGCAAAAGCTTTACGATTCTGGATTAACTACACTCTCTGAAGTGAATAAAATCGAATCTTCTTTATCACTTGCTCGCTCAAACTATGTTGTGCAAGAAAACACTCTTTTAGATGTAACATACAATATGAAAAGAGTTCTTGGAAGATTTTTAGATCCTTCAAAAATGCTTCAACCTGAATTTACAACAAAACTACCTGCGAGTTTAGAAGAGGCATCTCAATTTGCCATTGGGCATAATCCATCTTTGCTTGTTAGTAGCTACAACATCAAACTCGCACAGGCTACATATAAAGAAAAAAATGCACCCTACTACCCTTCTTTAGATATAGAAATATCACAATCACTTAACAAAAACCTTAGTGCCGTTGAGGGAACTGATGATAGATTTCGTGCTATGGCTTACTTAAAATACAATATATTCAATGGCTTTGCGGATGATTCAGCATTACAAAAAAGCAGATCTAATATCCATCAAGAAGTTGAATCTAAAAATGACTTGCGTAGACAAGTTCTTGAAGGACTTGAACTCTCATGGGCTTCAAATGAAAAGCTTACACTGCAACTTAAGCATCTAGAAGATTATAAAAAGTTCTCACTCAAAACATTAACGCTTTATTCTAAAGAATACGATTTAGGTCGTCGCTCACTTCTTGATTTACTTTCTGCACAAAATGACTTTATTGGTTCAAAGTCACAGATTATAAATACTAAGTACAGTATGTTGTTTGCAAAATATAGAATCCTAGATGCAATGGGAATTTTGGTTCCTTCAGTTCTTGGAAATACAGATGATGTCTATACAAATGTGGGACTCAATGGAGCTAGCCCTGAGAATACAGATACTTTACCTGTACAACTCGATAGAGATCAAGACTTGATTACAAATGACAAAGACATCTGCTCAAATTCACTCTCACTAGAAATGAAAGGAATCTACGGTTGTAAAGAAACTTTTGCAAACACAAGCCAAATCGAAAGATATAGCGGTTTTTTATTTTCTCATGATGCAGAGCTTTCAAATGAAGGTACAGATGCTCTAGATGCACTTATAAAGCAAGTTAAAGATTACGGTTGGGAAAACTTAAGATTTGATATTTTAGGCAATGTCGATGAAGATTTAGATGAGAAGGCACTGCTCCTTTTATCTGCACAAAGAGCTGGAGTTGTTAAAGACATACTGATTCAGGCTGGTGCAATAGAAGCTAATATTACAATATATGCACAATCAAATGAAGCTCCACTTTATACAACTGAAATGCAAAAAGGCAAAGTTTTAAATAACCGTGTAGATATCGTAGTGAGAAAACTAAAAAAATAATAAAGGTCAAAATACATGCTTATTACAAGTGCTGATAATTTACGAATGGATGCTCTGCTTGATTGTTTAGTTCTTTTTACTAAACTCTATCATAAGCCTTTTTCTGCTGAGGCTTTAACCGCAGGTTTACCAATAGAGCCAGGTTCAGAATCTCCAGAGCTTTTTTCTATTAACAATGCAAAAGGGCTTTTTTCACGAGCTGCTGAGCGTGCAGGTTTAAAGTCTTCACTAATACGAAGACCTTTATCTCAAATCTCACCGCTTCAACTTCCAATGATTGTTCTACTTTCAAATCAAAGCGCTTGCATACTTGATAGTTTTACAAAAGATGGTCAGGTTAAAATTATTATGCCTGCTGAAGAAGCGATTGAAAACCTTGTAGATTTAGAAGACTTGGAAGATGAGTATATCGGCTTTGGTTTTATGATTAAAAAAGAGTTTGAGTATACCGAAGATAATGCAAGAACACTTCACTTAACACAAAAGCACTGGTTTTGGAGTACTTTAAAACTCTCTGCTGGAGTCTATAAAGATGTTCTATATGCCTCACTTTTGATTAACCTTTTTGTTCTAGCATCTCCACTTTTCACAATGAATGTTTACGATAGAGTTGTACCAAACAATGCTATAGAAACCCTTTGGGTTTTTGCTATAGGGATTAGTATAATTTATGTCATCGATACCTTTTTGAAATTTACTCGAACCTTTTTACTTGAGAGTGCTGCTAAAAAAAGTGATATTATCATGTCCTCTATTGTTTTTGAAAAAGTACTTAATTTAAAAATGGCAAATCATCCAGCATCTGTTGGTTCATTTTCTTCAAGCATAAAAGATTTTGACTCCATAAGAAGCTTTTTAACGAATGCAACTATGGCGGCTATTATCGACTTACCTTTTGCTGTGATATTTCTCTTAGTCATTGCATACATAGGTGGCGCCATTGCTTTAGTACCTATGGTTACTATGATGTTTATTTTATCCTATGCATTTTTTATAAAAAAACCTCTTCGTGCAAGTATAGAAAGTACACATGAGGCAAGTGCTAAAAAGAGTGCTATTTTGATTGAAACACTTAGCAATATTGAAACGCTCAAAACGCTAGGAACACTCAACCAAGTACAATGGAAATGGGAAGAATCAACTGGCGAAATAGCAACAAAAAGTTTAAAGTCGCGTATGCTTTCTTCATCCATTCCAACAATTACACAACTTTTAATCCAACTCAACACTGTGATTATCATTGTTGTTGGTGTATACATGATACAAGCACATGAATTATCTATGGGTGGACTTATCGGTATAGTAATTCTAACAGGACGGGCACTTGCACCGATGGGTCAAGTAGCAGGTCTTATGACGAACTATGAAGACACTAAAACATCCTACGAAACACTCAACGATATTATCTCACAACCGAGTGAAAGACCTCATGGTAAAAAGTTTGTATCAAGACCTGACTTTACTGGTCATATTGAATTTGTTGATGTGACATTTTCTTACCCAGGAAGTGAAATTCCTGCTATTAAAAATGTTTCTTTTGTTATTGAACCTGGTGAGCATGTAGCTATTATTGGTCGTATTGGCTGTGGTAAGAGTACTGTTCAAAAACTCATACTTGGTCTTTATGAGCCAGATTCTGGACAAATTTTAATCGATGGGATCGAAATAAAACAAATAGACCCAGCAGACCTGAGAAAAAACATGGGTTATGTATCGCAAGATATTATGCTCTTTCGTGGAACAGTTAAGGATAACATTACTTTTAGAGCAACGCACGCAAATGACAGTGCTATGATTCGAGCAGCACAAATAAGTGGAACTGCTGAGTTTATTAAAAAACACCCCAGAGGTTATGAGATGCCTATTGGAGAGCGAGGACAAGGTCTTTCAGGGGGTCAAAGACAAAGTATTGGTATTGCTCGTGCTTTTTTACTTGATGCTCCTGTAATGCTTATGGATGAACCGAGTAATGCGATGGATCAGATTACGGAGGCAAGACTTTTAGATAATCTCAGAGATGCACTTGTAGGAAAAACTTCTCTTATGGTTACACAAAAGATGACACTTTTAAAAATAGTTGATAGGGTTATAGTTATGAACGATGGAAAAATATTTATAGATGCACCAAAGAATGAAGCCCTAAAACAACTCCAAGGCGGAGGTAAAAACATTGAAGAAAAGTAATCAACCTATTGAGTTTGAAGAAAAGGACTATGAATTTATGAATAGTTTAAGTGGGGCTATTTTATCTCGAAGTCCTTCTCGCATGAGTACCGTTATTAAAATATGGCTCTTTAGTTTTTTTGCCTTTATTCTTTGGGCATCATTTGCGAGTATAGACGAAATTACTCGTGGAGACGGAGATGTCATTCCTTACGGACAAAATCAAATCATTCAAAACCTTGAGGGTGGAATCGTTGATGAGATTTTAATAAAAGAAGGTCAAACAGTAAAGGCTGGTGATGTCATTTTAAAAATAAAAAATGCAAAATCATTTTCTAGCTCACAGGCAAATGCAATGAAGTCTAGAGAGCTCGAAGCAAAAAGTGTCAGGCTAAATGCGGAAGCACATGATAGACCCTATAAAACAAATAAGATAACGCTTCAAAGTGAACTTGAAGAACAACTTTATAATTCAAATAAGATAGAATTCATGGCACGGGACAACTCTTTGTTTAAGCAAATTCAACAAAGAAAACAAGAATACAAAGAAGCACAAGCACGAATTCGTACACTGAAAAAATCTTTAGAGTTTGTATCTGAAGAGATTTCTATGACTGCTCCAATGGTACGAGAGGGAGTAAAATCAAAGGTAGATTTTCTTAAACTCAAACGCGAAGCGAATGGTATAGAAAATGATATAGAAGCTGCTTCACTGTCGCTACCACGCTTAGCTTTTGCAATTGATGAATATAAAAGTAAGCGTCGAGAAGCTAAACAACTCTTTATCAACACTGCAAAAAAAAGAGTTAAATACTGTTATAGCGGAGATATCACGACTCAAAACGGATCAAGTCGCACTCAGTGATCAGGTAAGTAGACTCATGGTTGTCTCTCCTGTTGATGGTATAGTTCAAACGCTTTTTGTAAATACTGTTGGGGGAACTATAAAACCTGGTGCTGATTTAGTTGAGATTGTTCCTACTGATAAGAGACTTTATCTAGAGATAAAAATCAAGCCGAGCGATATTGCTTTTATTCGTCCAGGTGCAGAAGCACAGATAAAAATATCCGCTTATGATTACAGTATCCATGGTGGACTTGTTGGTCATGTGGTTCAAATATCTCCCGATACCATTACCGATAAAAAAGAAAATACTTTTTACATCATCCATGTAGAAACAGAAAAAAATTATTTAGGCACAAAAGACCATCCACTTCACATAACACCAGGTATGATGGCGAGTGTAGATATCGTAACTGGTAAAAAAACAGTTATGCAATACATCTTAAAACCTATCTTAAAATCTAAACAGTATGTTTTTTCGGAGAGATAAATGCAAATAATATTTTTTAGTTCGGCTTTTGGGATTGTAAGTGAATGGAAATCAAACCATGAAATAGAACATTCTGTTGTGTGTTACGATATACAAAATTTAGAAGAAGAAATAGCAAAAACTGATGAATATATTTTAATAGTGGACTACGATAGTGTCTCTGCTGAAATAAATAAACTCATGGCATCTGCCACAGAGCTAAAAAACATGATAGTCTTGGAAAAAGATCCAGAAATAGTCACAGGAAAAATGTTAATAGCACATGGAATCAAAGCTTATGGAAATGCAAGAATGCTTCCTATTCACTTTTCACAAATGATAGAAAATGTCATAGATGGAAAAGTATGGACCTACCCTGAACTTACAACTTCGCTTATAAAAGATACAGCAAATCCTACAATCAATGAAGAAGCTATTGTCCTCATCCAACATAGGCTGAGTCCCAAAGAGATAGAAGTCACCTACTTTATACTCGATGGCTTAACAAACAATGCCATTGCCTCTAAAATGGATATAACAACAAGAACTGTCAAAGCCCATGTTGGTTCTATTTTTCAAAAGCTTCATGTAAGTGACAGAATTTCTTTAGTTTTACTTTTGAAGTGATTTCAACTTTTTATACGCTGGTTTATACCCATTCATAGCTGCTTGCTTATACAAGTCTTCTGATTTTTTAAGACTTTTTTCAAGACCTAATCCCTCTTCATACATTTTTGCGAGTTCAAAAAAAGAACGGTTATGGTTTTGCTTTGAGGCATTCGTAAAAAACTCATAGGCTTTTTCATAGTTTTGCTCACATCCTTTAGCCATCTTGTAGCATAAGGCTAGGTTAAACTGTGCTTTTGCTAAGCCTTGTTTTGCTGCGCTTTCGTAGCACCTAAACGCCTGATATATATCTTTTTGAATATCTATACCTTGTTCATACATCAAACCTAGGACATTTTGGGCATACGAAACACCAGCATCTGCCATAACTTTATATAAACTCGCTTCAGTTGAAAAGTTATCTAAGCTCTTTTTGTCTGTACTCTCTTGCTTCTCATAAACCTTAGAATCTTCTAGTATATCTCTAATCTCAGATATTGTAGCTCTACTCTTATAATTTTTATCAGTCATTCTCATTATAAGATACATCATTTTATTACTCATCAGTACATTATCTCTTGGTTTTAAAAAAAGATGTGCAAACATTTTTTGAGAAAATTTATATTTTGAATCAAAGTTATATATATGTTTCCCAGTAAGCACATAGTATAAAGTGCAACCCAAAGAATAAATATCAGATGTATAATCATGCACTCCCTCGTAAATCTCAGGTGCAGTAAAATCATCGTCACTTTGAATATGCACTGTTTTCATTGGAACGAAGGACTTAGAGATATCAAAATCTATCAAAAAGTATTGATTCTCTTTTTTCATAATATTTTCAGCTTTAATATCACCATGAATAATATGATGTTCTTGCAAGTACTCTAAAGCATTTAAAATATCATCTAAAATAGGAATAACCTGTGCTTCACAAAGAACTTCTTTTTTCACAATTTTTTCAAGACTTAAATCATTAGTATAATCCATCAGCAAGTAAAACTGTCTACCCATTTTTTTAGCTTTATATGTTTTGAAAAATAAGTCAGACTTATTCAAAACTTCTAAGACCTCTAACTGGCTTTTTAATCTTCTTACATTATATGCGCTATGTAAAAGTTTTAGAGCATATTCTTTTGATGGATTATTGACATCACAAACCTTATAGACAACTCCAAAACCACCCTTTCCAAGTTGCTTGAGTACTTTGTAGTTGTCAATCCTGATAGGCTTATTTGAACTGTTTCTTAGTAACAAGACTAGCTCTGGTCTATAGTTATGTCTGTACTGATTTCTAAAGTAATGTCCTGACCATCTGCTTGACCTGTCACCTCTTGGTACGAAGCACCTGTTTCAGCATCTGTTTTAAAGTCTCCTAGAGTCCACTCTCCTTCATCACCTAGACTTATAGTATCAGTTGAATCACCATCAATTCTTAAAATATTATCATCATCTGTTACATTTAAAACATCATCAACGGTAAGTGAAATATTTTGTGTTCCAGTCGCTAAATCAAGTACTTCGATATTTGAAATATTATCATCAAGAGCAGATAAATCGATATTCATATCATCATTAAAAACAAGTGTATCTAAGCCTTCTCCACCATCTATATTTATAGTTTCACCAACTACTGATTCAACAATATCATTCACATCTATACTAACACTCAGACTAGAACTTGTACCATCTGCACTCGTAGCTGTCACATCAAATGTAAAGTTTTCATTTTCTTCAAAGTCGATAGCACCATCTGTTACTACTCTTCCATCTGCATCTACACTAAATGGTACATCGTCTGCAACTGAGTAAGCTATAGCATCTCCATCTGCATCTGTTGCGTTTAGTGTTACTCCTGTGTAGGTTCCATCTGTTACATTTTCATCTATTGCGTTTGCTAAGTTATCTATATCTGTTACTTGAGATACTTCATTATTTGTCATGACATCAGCTAAATCATGTATATCCCATTGCCACTCACCTGAAGCATTAAATACAACTTGCTCCACTCCGTCTATTGTATCTACACCATCTTTATTGGCGTCACCTTCTCTTAAATCAGTTACAGTAACAGTTCCATCATCATTTTGTACAAAAGTATAATCCTCTGGATGACCGTCTAAAATAATCTTATCTCTGCCTTCCCCACCATGCATAGTATCATTTCCAGCACCACCAAACAAACTATCATCACCTGCTCCACCAAACAAACTATCATTACCATCTTCACCTTTTAAATAATTTTTTTCATCATTACCTACAAGGGTATCATCAAGTTTGGAACCTGTTGCATTTTCAAAATTTGAGATACTGTCACCATTAGCATCTCCTCCACTTACTTCGTTAGTAGCAAGATTTACATTTACACCCTCATCTGAACCACGGTATACAACAGTATCTTTTCCATCACCGCCATCAAGAGTATCTGCACCTTCATCTCCACTGATATAGTCATTGCCTTCTCCACCAAAAATGGTATCATTGCCTTCTCCCCCATATACTGTATCGTTTCCATCATTAGCATTAATTACATCTTCTTCTTCTGTACCTTTTAGTCTATCGCTTCCATCTGTTCCTTCTATAGATTCAATAACATCAGTAATGTTTATAGAAACTTCTTGCGTAGAACTAGTATCATCAGCTGATGTTGCTTTTACTGTGATGCTTTGAGACTGTGCTGTTTCGTAGTCTATTTGAGTATTATCTCTTACTGTTACTACCCCTGTATCTGCATCTACTTCAAATGCTCCATCTGTTACTGCATTACCATCAGCATCTACTATCGAGTATCTTACTGCATCTCCATCTGCATCTGTTGCTTTTACGGTTACTCCAACTTCTGTACCATTTGCTACATCTTCTGCTATTGTGTTTGTGGATGTGTCTGTGTCTGTAATATCACTAACACCATTAGATGTAAATTCTTGAGTAGCCGTGTCAAAATTACCATTGGCAAACTGCATATTTTCAACATCATCATAAATATATTGAGGTTCGCCTGTTTCTATATTTGTAACTATATTCCTATCTGCACTATCTTGGTGGATAATTGTATAGTCTTCTCTATTACCTTCAAATATTACAGTATCGCTACCATCGCCACCTCTTACTAAATCGTAATTTGCCGCTCCGTCACCCTCGTTGATAGTAATTGTATCATCACCTTCACCTGCTGTGATTGTATTTCTTCCTGTTCCGCCATCTATAACATCATCACCTGCACCTGCATTAATAGTATCACTTCCAGTTCCTGCGTTGATTACATCATCACCATCACCTGCATTAATATTATCATTACCTGCACCTGAGTTAATTACATCATCACCATCATCTGTAGTAATACTGTCATTAGTATCTCCTGTTGTTACATTATCACTGTAAAAATCTGCATCACTTGTTGTTATCGTACCATCTGCAAATTGAAAGTTTTCAACATCATCATAAATATATTGAGGTTCGCCTGTTTCTATGTTTGTAACTATATTCCTATCTGCACTATCTTGGTGGATAATTGTATAGTCTTCTCTATTACCTTCAAATATTACAGTATCGCTACCATCGCCACCTCTTACTAAATCGTAATTTGCTGCTCCGTCACCCTCGTTGATAGTAATTGTATCATCACCTTCACCTGCTGTGATTGTATTTCTTCCTGTTCCGCCATCTATAACATCATCACCTGCACCTGCATTAATAGTATCACTTCCAGTTCCTGCGTTGATTACATCATCACCATCACCTGCATTAATATTATCATTACCTGCACCTGAGTTAATTACATCATCACCATCATCTGTAGTAATACTGTCATTAGTATCTCCTGTTGTTACATTATCACTGTAAAAATCTGCATCACTTGTTGTTATCGTACCATCTGCAAATTGAAAGTTTTCAACATCATCATAAATATATTGAGGTTCGCCTGTTTCTATGTTTGTAACTATATTCCTATCTGCACTATCTTGGTGGATAATTGTATAGTCTTCTCTATTACCTTCAAATATTACAGTATCGCTACCATCGCCACCTCTTACTAAATCGTAATTTGCTGCTCCGTCACCCTCGTTGATAGTAATTGTATCATCACCTTCACCTGCTGTGATTGTATTTCTACCTGTTCCGCCATCTATAACATCATCACCTGCACCTGCATTAATAGTATCACTTCCAGTTCCTGCGTTGATTACATCATCACCATCACCTGCATTAATATTATCATTACCTGCACCTGAGTTAATTACATCATCACCATCATCTGTAGTAATACTGTCATTAGTATCTCCTGTTGTTACATTATCACTGTAAAAATCTGCATCACTTGTTGTTATCGTACCATCTGCAAATTGAAAGTTTTCAACATCATCATAAATATATTGAGGTTCGCCTGTTTCTATATTTGTAACTATATTCCTATTCTGCACTATCTTGGTGGATAATTGTATAGTCTTCTCTATTACCTTCAAATATTACAGTATCGCTACCATCGCCACCTCTTACTAAATCGTAATTTGCTGCTCCGTCACCCTCGTTGATAGTAATTGTATCATCACCTTCACCTGCTGTGATTGTATTTCTACCTGTTCCGCCATCTATAACATCATCACCTGCACCTGCATTAATAGTATCACTTCCAGTTCCTGCGTTGATTACATCATCACCATCACCTGCATTAATATTATCATTACCTGCACCTGAGTTAATTACATCATCACCATCATCTGTAGTAATACTGTCATTAGTATCTCCTGTTGTTACATTATCACTGTAAAAATCTGCATCACTTGTTGTTATCGTACCATCTGCAAATTGAAAGTTTTCAACATCATCATAAATATATTGAGGTTCGCCTGTTTCTATGTTTGTAACTATATTCCTATCTGCACTATCTTGGTGGATAATTGTATAGTCTTCTCTATTACCTTCAAATATTACAGTATCGCTACCATCGCCACCTCTTACTAAATCGTAATTTGCTGCTCCGTCACCCTCGTTGATAGTAATTGTATCATCACCTTCACCTGCTGTGATTGTATTTCTACCTGTTCCGCCATCTATAACATCATCACCTGCACCTGCATTAATAGTATCACTTCCAGTTCCTGCGTTGATTACATCATCACCACTTGTGCCTGTTATTCTATCATTACCATCTGTACCATTAATAATGTTTTGCTCTACTATATCATTCACATCAATCGTAACGCTTGTAGTTGAACTCGTACCATCCGCACTCGTAGCTGTCACATCAAATGTAAAGTTTTCATTTTCTTCAAAGTCGATAGCACCATCTGTTACTACTCTTCCATCTGCATCTACACTAAATGGTACATCGTCTGCAACTGAGTAAGCTATAGCATCTCCATCTGCATCTGTTGCGTTTAGTGTTACTCCTGTGTAGGTTCCATCTGTTACATTTTCATCTATTGCGTTTACTGCTGTGTCTGTGTCTGTTACATCATCAATACCTTGATATGTAAACTCTTGAGTAGCTGTATCAAAAGTACCATCTGCAAACTGAACATTTTCTACATCATCATAGATATAATTCTTCTCTCCACTTTCTATATTTGTCATTACAAATCTACCATTACCATCTTCATGGTCTACTGTATAATCTGCTCTATCTCCATCAAATATTACGGTATCTGTTCCATCTCCACCCTGAACTATTTAGTAGGCTGTATGGTCAGCTCCTTCGCTTAGGTCTATGGTATCATCACCACTTCCTGTACTTAAGTTACTATCCGTTCCTGATACAGTATCATTTACTAAGGCAGCTGTTGGCTCTCCATCTGTAAATGTTGCTAAGGTTGTATCTGCAAACTGTATACTTTCTACATCATCATAGATATAATTCTTCTCTCCACTTTCTATATTTGTCATTACAAATCTACCATTACCATCTTCATGGTCTACTGTATAATCTGCTCTATCTCCATCAAATATTACGGTATCTGTTCCATCTCCACCCTGAACTATTTGGTAGGCTGTATGGTCAGCTCCTTCGCTTAGGTCTATGGTATCATCACCACTTCCTGTACTTAAGTTACTATCCGTTCCTGATACAGTATCATTTACTAAGGCAGCTGTTGGCTCTCCATCTGTAAATGTTGCTAAGGTTGTATCTGCAAACTGTATACTTTCTACATCATCATAGATATAATTCTTCTCTCCACTTTCTATATTTGTCATTACAAATCTACCATTACCATCTTCATGGTCTACTGTATAATCTGCTCTATCTCCATCAAATATTACGGTATCTGTTCCATCTCCACCCTGAACTATTTGGTACGCTGTATGGTCAGCTCCTTCGCTTAGGTCTATGATATCATCACCACTTCCTGTACTTAAGTTACTATCCGTTCCTGATACAGTATCATTTACTAAGGCAGCTGTTGGCTCTCCATCTGTAAATGTTGCTAAGGTTGTATCTGCAAACTGTATACTTTCTACATCATCATAGATATAATTCTTCTCTCCACTTTCTATATTTGTCATTACAAATCTACCATTACCATCTTCATGGTCTACTGTATAATCTGCTCTATCTCCATCAAATATTACGGTATCTGTTCCATCTCCACCCTGAACTATTTGGTAGGCTGTATGGTCAGCTCCTTCGCTTAGGTCTATGATATCATCACCTGATGTACCAGTAATAGAAGACCTATCATCTGAGCCATCGATATAATTTATATCATCACTACCAGTAACATTAACACTCACACTTCCAGTATCAGTTCCACCATTTCCATCACTTACAGTATATTCAAATGAAACATCTTGATTTTCTCCATCGTTCATTTCTTGTAGAGTTTCACTTGGAGTGAATTCTACTTTACCATCTACTACAGATGCTGTTCCTAAGACTGTATCTCCATCTGTAACATTGACTGTTTGTCCATCGCTTACATCTTGTCCTTGGATTTGTGTGATACCAAGAGTATCTCCATCTGCATCTGTGTCGTTTGCTAGGACATCTATTGTTATGGCTGTGTCTTCGTCGGTTACGAGTCCCTCTGATTCATTCAGACTTGCTCCATTACCAACAATAGCATCATTCCCCTTACCAGAGCTATCAGCAAGTGGATTATTTCCTTGGAAGTCTAAGCTTAAAACTTTTTCTCCATCTATACTTACAGATATATCATCTACATCACCATCCATTGAGTATATTCCACCTCCATAAGGACGGTTTCCAATCATTAAATCATTTCCACTATCTACTATACCACCTGTATAGCTTTGTTCAAAGCTTTGTGTTTGTCCATCAGCTCCTGTATTTGTGATAGTTACATTTTCTCCATCGTAAGTAAAAGTAATATTGTTGATTGAATCTGCATCGTATTCTACATCTGTTGTATGCCATGCCCATGCTTCATCATCAGTTTTCATAGCAAACTGTAAATGTCCATCATTGGTAAATGCTAATTCAACAGAACTCTCTTTATTAAATATAATGTCATAGTTTCCTTGTTCTCCATCTGGTGTTACAGAAACTGATAATTCAAAGTTTTCTTTACCGTTTAGGTTTAAACTTGGAGAATCATCTATTGTAATATTTGAAGTTATCGTATCTGTTAGGGTTACAGAATTATTTCCTAAATCATCAACAGCAACAGGTCCAACATTTTCCACAATATCATTCACATCAATCGTAACGCTTGTAGTTGAACTCGTACCATCCGCACTCGTAGCTGTCACATCAAATGTAAAGTTTTCATTTTCTTCAAAGTCGATAGCACCATCTGTTATTACTTTTCCATCTGCATCTACACTAAATGGTACATCATCTGCAACTGAGTAAGTTATAGCATCTCCATCTGCATCTGTTGCATTTAGAGTTACACCTGTGTATGTTCCATCTGCTACATTTTCATCTATTGCATTCTCTGCAGTATCACTATCAGATACATTTGAAACTCTATCATTTACAATTGTTCCGGAAGCTATTGCTGTAGTTGAAGAAGTATTAGCATTCGTAACGGCAGCTTCTGCTGCTGTCGTATCTACTGTTTCAGCCGCTGCATTTGCTGTTGCTTCTAAAGTATCTATTGCTGAGTTCAGCGTTGTTGCTGCATTAGTTGCAGCCGTAGCTGCTGTATCTGCCGCTACTTGTGCTGTCTGCGCTAATGCTAAATTTGTTGGAGTTGGATTAGTATCTGCTTCACTTGAGGCTATATCTGCGGCTGCTGCAGCTTCGTTTGCTACTGTTGCAGCATCATTTGCAGCTACTGTTAGAGTCACGACATTGTCAACTTCTACAGCTACATTTGCATCTGAGTCTATTTCTGTTTGGACTGCTGTATTTAAATCTGTTTGGATTGTATCAGTTATTCCTACTGCTGTTGTTGGCTCTACTGTTTCATCTGCTGCTGTTGCTGCATCTGAGTACGAAGTTGCTGCATCTGCTGCTGTGCTTATTGCTGTGTTTGCTGCATCTATAGTGTTTTGAGCTGTGGCTATGTCTGCGCTTGTTGGGTTTGAGTTTGCTTCTAATGTATCAACTGCTGTCGCTGCATCTGCTATTGCTGTGTTTGCTGTGTCTGCTGCTGTGTTTGCAGATGCTAGTAAGTCTGCTACATTTGCATCTGAGTCTATTTCTGTTTGGACTGCTGTATTTAAATCTGTTTGGATTGTATCAGTTATTCCTACTGCTGTTGTTGGCTCTACTGTTTCATCTGCTGCTGTTGCTGCATCTGAGTACAGAAGTTGCTGCATCTGCTGCTGTGCTTATTGCTGTGTTTGCTGCATCTATAGTGTTTTGAGCTGTGGCTATGTCTGCGCTTGTTGGGTTTGAGTTTGCTTCTAATGTATCAACTGCTGTCGCTGCATCTGCTATTGCTGTGTTTGCTGTGTCTGCTGCTGTGTTTGCAGATGCTAGTAAGTCTGCTACATTTGCATCTGAGTCTATTTCTGTTTGGACTGCTGTATTTAAATCTGTTTGGATTGTATCAGTTGAGCCTACTGCTGTTGTTGGCTCTACTGTTTCATCTGCTGCTGTTGCTGCATCTGAGTACGAAGTTGCTGCATCTGCTGCTGTGCTTATTGCTGTGTTTGCTGCATCTATAGTGTTTTGAGCTGTGGCTATGTCTGCGCTTGTTGGGTTTGAGTTTGCTTCTAATGTATCAACTGCTGTCGCTGCATCTGCTATTGCTGTGTTTGCTGTGTCTGCTGCTGTGTTTGCAGATGCTAGTAAGTCTGCTACATTTGCATCTGAGTCTATTTCTGTTTGGACTGCTATATTTAAATCTGTTTGGATTGTATCAGTTATTCCTACTGCTGTTGTTGACTCTACTGTTTCGTTTGCCGCACTTGCTGCATCTGAGTACAAAGTTGCTGCATCTGCTGCTGTGCTTATTGCTGTGTTTGCTGCATCTATAGTGTTTTGAGCTGTGGCTATGTCTGCGCTTGTTGGGTTTGAGTTTGCTTCTAATGTATCAACTGCTGTCGCTGCATCTGCTATTGCTGTGTTTGCTGTGTCTGCTGCTGTATTTGCAGATGGCTAGTAAGTCTGCTACATTTGCATCTGAGTCTATTTCTGTTTGGACTGCTGTATTTAAATCTGTTTGGATTGTATCAGTTATTCCTACTGCTGTTGTTGGCTCTACTGTTTCATCTGCTGCTGTTGCTGCATCTGAGTACGAAGTTGCTGCATCTGCTGCTGTGCTTATTGCTGTGTTTGCTGCATCTATAGTGTTTTGAGCTGTGGCTATGTCTGCGCTTGTTGGGTTTGAGTTTGCTTCTAATGTATCAACTGCTGTCGCTGCATCTGCTATTGCTGTGTTTGCTGTGTCTGCTGCTGTATTGGCTGCGGCTAGTAAGTCTGCTACATTTGCATCTGAGTCTATTTCTGTTTGGACTGCTGTATTTAAATCTGTTTGGATTGTATCAGTTATTCCTACTGCTGTTGTTGGCTCTACTGTTTCATCTGCTGCTGTTGCTGCATCTGAGTACGAAGTTGCTGCATCTGCTGCTGTGCTTATTGCTGTGTTTGCTGCATCTATAGTGTTTTGAGCTGTGGCTATGTCTGCGCTTGTTGGGTTTGAGTTTGCTTCTAATGTATCAACTGCTGTCGCTGCATCTGCTATTGCTGTGTTTGCTGTGTCTGCTGCTGTATTTGCAGATGCTAGTAAGTCTGCTACATTTGCATCTGAGTCTATTTCTGTTTGGACTGCTGTATTTAAATCTGTTTGGATTGTATCAGTTGAGCCTACTGAAGTTGTAGCTTGAACTGTTTCACCTGCTGTAGTTGCTGCTTGTGTGTATGTACTTGCTGCATCTGCTGCATTTGCTATTGCTGTGTCGGCTGCGTCGATTGCGTTTTGGGCAGTTTGGATATCTGCGGCACTTGGGTTTTCATTTGACTCTAGTGTTTGTACTGCTGACTCGGCATCTGCTATTGCTGTGTTTGCTGTGTCTGCTGCTGTATTGGCTGCGGCTAGTAAGTCTGCTACTATAGCATCTGACGCTGCTTCAGCAAGCTGGCTTGCAACAATACTTGCATTATCATTTTGAACTGCATTTGTCGTGTCTTGTGCATCTCTTGAATTTAAACCGCTGTCTCTTTCATTGGCAATATCTGCTGTAATATCAGTACTTGCATCGTTAGCTTGCGCAAACTTAGATTCTAAACGCTCAAAAGCTACATCTTCTTCACCTGCTTCTGTTTCTATATCATCAGTATTCTCAGTGCCTTCATCAAAAAGGTCATCATTATTTAGATTATCGGCAAATAAGTCATCATCCACCACATCATCATTTGCATTACTGTTTAACATATTAGTAATAGTCTCTACATCTGAAACTGTTTCATCAACTGAGAACTCAGTATTAAACAGCGATGCATCAAAGAGTTGGTTTTCATCACCTAGGACTATAATATCTGTACCATTATCCAATGTTAGAATTACACTATCGACTATGCCGTTGTTTGTATCGCCAAGAACTATTTCACCTTCATAGATTGTATCGCCCTGAGATACTTCTCGTAAGCTTCCGTCTTGTGCTTTTGCGTAAAATGTACCGTCTAAACTTGCTACTGTTGCTATTGATGATGCCATGATAAAATCCTAATATAATAAATTATTATTAGTATATTAGGATAATTTTGTAAAGGAGTATATTGTACCTGAGTACAATAGAGGAAGAAGGTCTTACTTTTTAAATGTTGCTGTTATAACTAAATCGACTTTATCGTCCACACACATAAACATCATACATGGCATTTCAACTCCGTAGTCTGGCATATTTATCGAAGTGTTTGCTTTAAACTCTAGACCTGCATCTGTAGTTGTTATTTTAGCTTTTGCTTGAAGTTCTTTTTCGTTTCCATGAAAGCTCAACTTTCCATGCACTATGTACATATCTTTTTCTTCACCTTGCGTAAGACTTATTATTGTATAAGTTGCCAGCTTGTGTTCTGTAGAGTTTAAAGCCTCGTACATATGTTCATCTCTATCTTTTTTATCGCTTACAAAAAGATTTAGATCAATCCAGAATGAACCTGAAAGTGTTTTGATATTATCGCCTTGCATATTTACATCTGCTGACAACTTTGTGTTTAATGGATTTATTTCACTATCCATCATCATCTCGGCATGTGCTGCTATTGAACCATTTGTAAGTGTTAAACTACTTGCAAACAATGGTAAACTAAGTAATACTACTAAAATCATTTTTTTCATAAGAATCCTTTTAATGTAACAATCCGCTTAAGGCTAAGCCTAGACCTAAACCTGAAGCTATCCAACCAACAAACACCATCATAACTGATAATATTTTAAGGTCATTTTCTTTGCTTAAGAGTGAAAATACAATTACATTATAATAGGAAATAGTAAAAGGATAGATAATTGCTAATACTAAAGGCATTTCAAGATAGGAGAAGCTATAGCTTCCAATAAATAAAAGGGCAATAAAAATATGTTGTTTATTCCCTTGTGTTCGAGCATAATAAGCACTTATCAATCCAAGAATATGAAAACAAATAATCGTATAAGTATGAGATGACCAAATATCTATGCCCTCGTGGCGTGACATTGTTTCAAAAAGATTAGAATCTAAAAATATCCATAACATGAGAGGTAAGTAAAATACAATGTTTTGAGCTTTAGCAATTTTTTCGATTTGAGGAGTGTAATTTTTCAAAACAACACTACTTACAAGAGAAATAGATGTAAATAAAACTGCCATCCACATGCGTGAGTCAGCATCTGTGTTAAAAAAGTAAGTTCCTGTTGTGTACGCTATAACGAGTGCTAACAAAAACTTGTTTTGATGAACTCCTTTAAAAAGGTAGATGCCAAGTGGAGCCATTAAACCAACTGCAATTCCTAAGATACCCAAAGTAAAGGCATTAAAATCAGGATACAAGAAGGATAGTAAAAGTTGTAAAGAGAGTGCTATATATATCTTATGAATTGGTTTTTTGATTTTCCCCCAAGACACTCCCGCTAAAAGAGTTCCTGCAATTCCACCAATAAACATTGGAAGTAAGGTTATAAGGTCAGAGTTATAATACTCTGTAATTCCCGTTTGAAGGATGAGAAGATAGTAACTAAGCTCAAAGCCCAGAAGTAAGGAGAGTGCGAGAGAGTGCATCATTTAGGATTTCTCATTAACATATAAACTAGGGCATATCCCACATCATAAAGCCCTACTAAAAGCCCTAATCCATCTATGATTTGGAGATAAAACAAAGACAAGAAGATAGTTCCTGTTATGATTCTCGCAATTGAAGTTACATAGGCTAAAAATTCTGCGTTTTTATAAGCACCTAAGAGATGTAAAATTCCAACAAAACCCATAAAACCAAATACTAGATAATAAACAGGAGAAAATTCAAAACCTAAAAATGCAAATAAACTCGGTGCAAAAAGAAATAAAATAAGCGCACCCACTCCATCACTTAAAAATCCATTTACATGATAAAGGTTTAAAAAATTTAGCTTTGGTCGTGGGATCTCTTTTGTTATAAAATAAACTAATCCGCCCAGTGCTAAAAGACCTCCAAAAAAACGAAGCCAAAATAGAGGAAGGGTGTTTATATCTAAAAGATTTGCCTCAACAAAACCCGCGATAGTTAAAGGAATGAAAATCAAAGCGATAACATACAACCAATAATGAATAAACTTTGCAGGCAGCGTGTAAAAATACTTTAAAACACTTAAACCCATAAAAAATATACCAAGACCGATGGCTACATGAGCATGCGCGATTACAAGATTGTTTTTATGAAAAAACTCTTTGATTTCTGGAATAAATAAAAGATTTCCTTGAATCATCACAAACAAAAAAGCCCAAATAGAAATGACTAAATACGGTGTATTTTTATATGTTATCTTTGCATCTGCGCACCATTTTATAAGAAGAGGAGCATAAAAAAATGTCATCCACTGATAAAACCATTCCATTTCTATGCTTAAATCACCCGTAAATATTCGAGTGATTACAGAGATAAAATAAGCCACAAGAGGAATCAACCAATACGCATGCCATGACTGCACAAATTTTTCTTTTGCATGGAGTTTTATCATAAGATAAAAAAGTGGAATGAGCGTAAAACTCATACCTAAAGTATTGTCACCATGGGGTCCTGTTGGTGTTCGCTCAACCTGACCAAAACTTGGATTCATCAAAATTAGAAGTGCAATGGGTGCGATAAAAAGGAGAATTTTCGAGACTTTTACCCAAAGAGGAGTAATCTCGTACTGTTTTATCGTTTTAAAAATTGCGATGATGTAGAAAATTCCCGAGCCTGCTAAGAGGAAATTTAACTCATAGGCAAAGTCATAAAAAGCTAAGTTTCTTTGAGCTCCTAAAGTAATAGAAACTACTGCCATAAACAAGAAGAGATGCCATAGAAAAAAGTAGTTTTTTAAAGGTTTTACAGCCGCCTCAAGACTCAAACCCTCTTTATGAAAAAGTGCAAAAGGTAAAAGTGATAAGGCTAGCATTATAGGACCGTAGAGCATAAGTGTAATATGTAAAGAACGCGTAGTAGCTGGGTTAAATAAGGTCTCGTTTAAAAGTGTATAACCTAGATATTGCCATGCATAAACTACTCCTACTAAAACTGAAGATAAAAATATCATACTCCATATAAGTACTGTTTGCTTTATTAAACTATTGAATCTTTCCATCAAGCATCCTTATTGTTTGAGTTGCGTAATTTTGAAGTCCCGTATCGTGAGAAGCGACTATAACTGTTGTTCCATTGTGCACAGCTTTTTGTAAAAGTTCGTACACGAGTTTAGAATTACTTGAATCTAAACTCCCTGTTGGTTCATCTGCAAAAATAATCTTTGGTTTATTTATCAAAGCTCTGGCAAGGGCTACGCGTTGTCTTTGTCCACCTGAGATTTCATTTGGATAGCGCTTAGCTAAAGAAGAAATTCCTAAGTCTTTAAGGAGAGCATCTATCTCTTTTTTTCTTTGTTTATTTGCAGCGAGTTCTATGTTTTCATAGACATTGAGGTAGTTTATAAGATAATGAAACTGAAATACAAAACCGATATTTTCTTGACGAAATATATCCATATTTTTTATCTCGTTTGTTTGTATGCCATCAAGAGTTAGTTCACCCGATGAAGGTTTTAAGAGTGTAGAGATGATAGAAAGTAAAGTTGACTTTCCACTTCCACTATCGCCACTTAAAAAAACAAATTCATTTTTCTTAATCTCAAGAGAAATATCATGTAAAACTTGTTCCTTCCCATAAAAATGAGAAATATTTTTTACTTTAATCATGAGCATCCTTGATTTATAAGTAAAACTGGGTCAGTTTTTGCAGCTATCCACGCGGGGATTAAAGAGCCAAAAAGTGCCATAAATATTGTGGAGAGTAAAACATAAAAAGCCATATTTAAAGAAAGACTTCCATTTACATAGCCTTGGAGCATATCTATAGTTGGTAGAGTTTGTAAAATAGCTATGCTTAAAAGAAGTGCTACGCTATAGGCTGAAACACTCATGATAAGCGTTTCGTAAAACAAGTTCTTTATGATAAACAAACGGGACTTCCCAAGTGCGCGCATAATTCCAAACTCTTCTTTACGCGAGTTTACAATCATACTCATCACAGATGCTATGCCCATAAGTCCCATTAAAAAAGCAAGTGAAGAAATAACTAAAGATGAGTTTTCTATGATTTTAAACTGGTTATATTCATCAACAAATTTCTTGGTCGTTTTTACCTCTACCGCATCGCTTAAGTTTTTAATATCTTCTACTATCGCATCTGTTTTATCTGGAGAGGAAGATGAAACTAAAAGAAATGAAGCTGAACGAGAAAACAATTTTCCTGCATCTGCTATGTTCATAACAACCCCACCCTCTTCAAAACCAATGTCGCTCTCATAGGTTCCTGAAATTCTAAAACGCTTATTTCCGATTTTTACTGTTTTACTAAAAATTTGTTTTGCTATGGTTTTACCTAAAAGCACTTGACCTGATTTTGGATAATTACCCTTAACTAACTTGTAATGTCCTAAATGGTTTTGAGTACTTCCATACACTCCAACAATAGGCATTTTTCCAACAGGAGACGCTCCTACTATCATAGCATAGGAAGATTTTACATTTGGGAGCTTGTTTATTTGAGAAAGTAAAGCTAAGTCAACATTTGAGAAAAAAGTATCAGATATACCTTTTTGCGTGATGATAATATCTCCATCTGTCTTAATCATCTTCGAATACATCCCAATGATACCTTGGGAAACGGAAGAGATTAAGAATATAGCCATCACAGCAATAGTAATGGATGAAAATATCAATCCACTTTTAAATGGATTTTTGAGTAAGGCTTTAAATGCAATCACTATCTTTCTATAGCCTCTTGAATCTCTTTACGCGTAGTAGCAAATGAAATGTTAGTAACTTTTCCATCTGTAAATCTGATAAGTGTTATTTTATCATCTAAATGTGGAACAAGGTGTCTAAACTCTTTTCCATAGTGTAAATATAATAGGTGTTTATACTTTTTCATTTTAGGAAGTGCAAACATATTTGTAATAACTGTTGGCATCTTACTAATGTCAGCAACAAATACAGCCTTATGTTTTTGAATATAGTATTGATTCTTTGTTCTTAAGTAATCATTTACTAAAGCACCTGTATCTTTTTCAAAAGCAAAAAGAAGCAATGTTGATTCTGCTGGAATCTTCATCATACGCCCTTTAGGAGTCTCGTATTCGTAGTTATCTAAAAGACTAAGTGAAGAACCTACTTTAAGTGGCTCCACTGCAAAGAGTGAAACACTCAGAGCTAATAATAGTAAAATTTTATTCATTTTATTCCTTTTTTATGTG
This sequence comes from Sulfurimonas sp., assembly GCA_030949825.1. GTDB lineage: Bacteria > Campylobacterota > Campylobacteria > Campylobacterales > Sulfurimonadaceae > Sulfurimonas. Next base: position 32,060 of record JAUZSC010000037.1, on the reverse strand, counting down.
AGAAAAGTATTATACTTTATTTGTATTAATTAATAGTAAAGATAGGTATTTCACTCTTCGCCTTATACCTAAACCCTACACCCCAATAACCAAGACCTTTTGTAACATAAAGAAGTGTTTTATTATGTGTATACAAACCTTTAAAATAAGGTTGGAGCAATTTAACAAAGAGAGTAAATGGAAAGACCTGCCCACCATGGGTATGACCACTGAGTTGAAGGTCTATTCGAGTGTCTTTTATATGTTCACAGTCTTTTGGTTGGTGAGCTAAAAGGATTGTGAAAAGCTCTTTGTCTAATGAATCAAACAAGTCTTTTATAGGTCGTTTAATCTTTTTCATAAAACTATATCTATCACTTATGCCTACAAGTTGTAAAGATTTGTTTTTGATTGGAATAATCGTACTTTTATTATCTAAACATATCACATCGTTTTTCTCTAAAATCTCTTTGAGTTCTTCATGCCCATAAAATATATCATGATTCCCCGTAATGTAGTAAGTAGGTGCATTGATTTCTCTAAATTTCTCAAGTTGTTTATGTAATTTTTTTGGAGATGTCTCAATAATATCACCTGTGATAAAAACTAAATCCACATCTTTTTCATTTATTTTTTTCATAAGTGATGTCAGGTATGAAATCTCTACCTTTGGACTGAGATGCAAGTCTGAGAGTTGAAGGATACGAAGCCCTTCAAGAGGATTAGCAAAAGCTCTAGGCTCAAGACTAATCTCCTCAAAGGGGAAATATTTAAAACCTACTTGGAAGATAAGTCGGCTTTAACTTGAGCTAACCAAGAATCAAGTGCTGGTTTAATATCTTTAAATACTAAGTCATCACCTGTAATTTTAATCTTGTCATTTTTTTGTATTTTCATAGTACGAGAGAGAACTTTTCCTGTAGTCGAGTCTACAAGTTTACTCTCACCTAAGATTCTAACAAACTCATACATGTAGGCATTAAATGAAATAGTATCTAAACCCATCGCGATTGGAGTATGCTGTCTCCATTGTGCATCATCGTAATGAACCTCTACCGTTGATATAGCACTTTGTAAGACTAAAGTATCAACTGATTTTGTATCACTTAGTGTATATCGTTTACTTGCTTGTACTATTTTTTTATACTCACTCATTAGATACTCTTCAATCTCTTTATACATTTTCTTTTGAGATGGTGTTTCTTGTAAGATTCCAGATACTACTTTTACTGGAGCTACATTAATTTTTGTATATACAACTGCAGCTGGTTTAATGACTGTCTGTGTTGTTGTTTTTGTATAATCTTCAAAGAAGCCAGTATTTGTCGCAACTCCAGCTTCTTTACCCGCACAACCTGACATAAGTAAAAGTGAAGCAAGTGCCCCACTCATTATAATAATTTTCAATTTCATTGTATTTGCCTCGTATAAATATTTTATAGATTATATACTAGCATATTAAATACTTATTAAATACGGATTAAGGTAAACTACTCTTAGATGAAAGAAAAAGCAAATATATTAATAATAGAAGATGATATTGATTTATCTAACTTACTAGCTAGTTATTTGATGAGTAGTGATTATAGTGTAGATATTTTACATGACCCACTCAAAGTAATGGCAAGATTAAACGAGCAAGTCTACAGAGTAATACTGCTTGACCTGAGTTTACCCAAGATGGATGGACTTATTCTTTGTGAGCTTATTCGTAAGCGATACGAAACTCCTATTATCATCATGTCTGCACGCAATAATGTTAGCGATAAGGTTCTAGGACTTGAAAAAGGTGCGGATGATTACTTAGCAAAACCTTTTGATACCAGAGAATTAATAGCAAGAATACAAGTACAACTGAGAAAGTCAATTACTCGCGTTAAAGATGAAGATATTTTTGAAAACAATGAATTTAGATGCGACAAGAGTACCATGAAGATTCACTTTAAAGACAAACCACTTGATTTAACAGTTGCAGAGTTTGGTATACTTAAACTCTTTTTACTCAACCGTGGGATTGTATTTTCTCGTGAACAAATTCTTGATAATGTAGAAGGGATGAACTGGAGTAGTGGAGATAGAAGTATAGATGTTATCATAAGCAGACTTCGCACAAAACTCGGAGACAATCCAAAAAATCCATCGTACTTTGAATCTGTTCGAGGTATTGGTTACCGTTTTAAGGAATAAAACTATGAATAAACACTCCATCTTATTAAAAATAAGCATCTTCTTTTTACTTGCAATAATTGCTACAACAGCACTTTTTAAAGTTATGTACGATTTTAAATTTGAAAGTGAAAAAGAAATTCTCCGTATACATTACCATCATGTTGCTATGTCTATTATGCGTTGGAAAGTTGGGGATACTACAAAAGCACAACTCGATAAAGCTTTAAAAAAAGATCATATGGAAGTGGTTAATGATGCAGCACTTTATAAAAACATACAAAAAATAAAAAAATTCGATACGGTTTCTTGTGCAAAGGGAGACTTTCACATGTATGAGAAAGATTCGTTCCGTTATGTTTTAGTTCCTAAGGTTGTAGGAAAAATTCTACTCAAAGATATCAAAACTGAATCTATTAATGTTAGCTATGTTTGGTGGTTGTATTTTGCTTTTATCTTCATCATGCTTCTGCTCTTTGCATCTATTGCTATCAGCCTTTACCCCTTAAAAAAACTTCAAAAACAAATTCGTCAGTTTGGTGAGGGTGGCGAAAATATAGACTTTAGTTCTTCACGTCATGATGAAATTGCAGACGTTGCGAATGAGTTCTCAAAAGCTGCAAAAAAAATCAATGATGTTACACAGGCAAGAATTATTTTCTTAAGGAATGTTTCGCATGAGTTTAAAACGCCTATCACTAATGGAAAACTTGCACTTGAGTTTATCCAAGATTCTAACTCAAAAAATATTTTAAATAATGTTTTTACTCGTCTTGACTTACTCCTCAAAGAATTTATAGAGATAGAAAAGATTACTGCAATAAAAAATACCTTAGAGAAAAAAAACTATCAACTTGCTGATATTTTAGACCAGGCTACTGATATTTTATTTTTAGAACAAAACACAATTGCCAATAATTTTACTACAAAAAGTGTTCATGTTAATTTTGAACTCTTTAGTATCGTTTTTAAAAATCTTATTGACAATGCTTTAAAATATTCAGACAAAGACACGCTTTATATCCAAGCAAACGAAACTGAAATACATTTCATTTGTGAGGGTGAAAAACTCGATGAAACTTTAGAATATTATCTGCAGCCATTTACAAAGTCAGATGCACAAACAGCGCAAAGCTTTGGTCTTGGGCTTTATATAGTTGATTCAATTTTAAAAGAGCATAAGTATTCCCTTAGTTATTCATATGAAAATCATAAGAACTGTTTCACTATAGAAATCTAGTAATTAACAAACTATTAACAATAGGTTAATTTTTAATTCACACCATTTATATAAACTTTTATTATATTAAAAAAAGGATAGAAAATGAAACTGAAAAATTTATTTTTAATCGTAGGCTTGATGACATCTAGTTTTGCTTTTGCTGCTATGCATTTTGAGAAGAATCAAAAATGTAGTGAATGTCATCCAAAAATTTATGAAGAGTATAAGACCTCACAACATGGGAATTCAACAGTATTTGATGATCCTATTCATGGTGCTGTTTACGATAAACATCCTATGAAAAATAAAATGCAAAAGTATCGCTGTGCAAAATGCCATACACCAACTGCTGACAATATGGAGCAATTACTTAGACCTAAAAATGGTGTGATTCCAGATCCTCACAATGAAACACAAAATGAAGCTATAGCCTGTGCATACTGCCATAGAATTACAGATATTATGCCCGGTAAGGCAATGGATACAAATGTTATATCTAAAGATATGAGAACATATTTTACAAGGTCAAGTCAACCTAAAGAATCATCTTTTCATACAATAAAAACAAATACAGAAGTTTTCAAAGATGCCAAACTTTGTATGGGTTGTCATACACATAAATCTAATAAAGTAGGCTTTGATGTTTGTTCAACAGAAAAAGCAAACATGAGTGATACAAATAACTGTATCAGTTGTCATATGCCTCAAGTTGATGGTGCTCCATCTATACTAAGTAAAAGTAAAAAACACACATTTCATGGTTTTCCAGGTTTACATGGAGATTTAAGTCTTCTTTCGAAATATGTTGTTCTAGACTTTAAACATACAAAGAAAAACTTTACAGTAAGTGTAGACCATAAAGCGACACACTCATCAACACTTCATCCACTTAGAATGGCAAAACTTGTTGTAAGTATTGAACGTGAGGGTAAAATAATAAAAATGAAACCAAAAAAGCTACTTAAAGTTATTGGTAATGCTAAAGGTGCCTCACCAAAACCTACACCACCATGGTTAGCAGATAGAATTATAAAAGACACTAGAATCCCAGCAAATACAAAAAAAGATTTCAACTATGACTTTAAAGTAAAAAGTGGCGATAAAGTGACAGCAACATTTGGCTATTACCTCGTCAAACCTAAGGCACTTAAAAAGTTTAAATTAAAAAATAATAAAGATGCGACAGAATTCAAAATTATTTCTAAGGAAATATTTTTAGTCAAATAAAGTCTTGTTAATATTTTGTTAACAATTAAATAACATGTAGTTGATATTAACTGATTATCATTACATTAATACATCAAAGGAATAAAAATGAAAAAAATAGTTCTCTCATTAGCAGTTTTAACTGCAACAGTTGCTCTCCAAGCAGAAGATACAGCACTACTTGCTGGTGGTGAAGTTAGTGGTCAAGTTAAAGTTATGCATATCCTTTCTGATAAAACAAATGGATGGGCTCCAGAAACTGGAAGTGGTTACTTAGGTACATTAAAATATGTTACACCTAACTTATTTACTGAAGGTCTTAAAGCAGGAGCAGCATTTTATATAAATGGTGATACTGGTCTTACAGACTGGGATAACACTGCTACTAACAAACCCGCACAAGGTATGTTTAGCGGGTCTGATACTATAGGTACGGGAAGTGGTGGTGACACTGCTACATTACTTGGTCAAGCTTATGTAGAATATAAAAGTTCTATGTTTGATGCTACAGTTGGTCGTCAAATCTTAAATACTCCATTAACAAAAATCAAATGGTCTTTAATGCCAAACTTTTATGAAGCAGCAGTAGGAACAATAAAACCGGTTAAAGGTCTTTCACTTACAGCACTTCATATTAGTGCTATGTCTTATGGTTCTCGTTCTGCTACTGACTTTATGCTTATTGGTGAAAACACGGGAACGGCTGGTGTTATTGGGAAAACTGTTCAACAAGGTGGAACAAGAGAACAAGCTAAATTTATTAATCTTGGTACTGGTGCAGGTGTTGCAGAAACAAATGGTATGACAGCATTTAATGTAACATACAAGATGGGTAAAAATCTCAAACTATCTGTTTGGGATTATATTGCTGATGATATTTCTAACACAATTTATGCTGATGTAGTTTACAAAATACCTGTTATGAAAGGTACGAAATTAGCTTTATCTGCTCAATACCTTACTCAAAGTGAAGAAGGAGCTCAATTAGCTGGAACTATGGACTTTAGTATGTATGGTGCAAAAGCTAAAGTTGGTAATAAAAAATGGTCAGCATATTTAGCATATAATAGTTCTGATGATAGTACTGCTACAAGATCTGGTTTTCACAATGCTTTTGGTGCAGATCCGGCATATACAAGTTCATTATTCTCTCGTAATGCATACCGTGAAGATGTAAGTGCATATAAGATTGGTGGTCACTATACAATTATGAAAGGTTTAAAAATCATTGCTTCTCATGCTGATTATGGTGAATCTAAAACACTTGCAAGTGGTGCTGGACTTGCTGCACAGGCAGCAACAAATGACGCTACTGAAACAGACATCATTATAGCTTATAAACCAACAAAAGCATGGATGCTAAAAATATTCAATGCTATTAGAAAAAGTGAATACAGTGATGCTACTGCACTAGGAAGAGAAATGAATCACTTTCGTGTTGTGGCTTCATACACTTTCTAAGAGCTACAAACACTATCCCAGTATTAAATTATAATAATACTGGGTAAGCATAATTTATTTTATTCCCCTTAAAGATACCTTCCTGTTTTGGTATCTTTATTTTTACACTCTCACTCTATCTTCTAAAGCTCTTGTTAATGAAAGTAAATCTATATTTTCCAAACTTACTCCTGTTGGAACACCTTGTGCAATTTTTGAAAAACTAATGTAAAAATCACTTAGCTTATCTTCGATGTAAAGAATAACAGCATCATTGGCAATAGATGGAGTAATAGCAAAAACAATTTCACTAATTCCATTGGCAACTTCAATAAGATTAGATACAGTCGGCTCATCAAGTGCTTCAAGCACAAAATACTTTCCATCAAAAAGACCGTTTTCTTCTAAGAGTAAAATATCTTTTGCATTTTCAACTATACAAAGGAGCGTATCATCGCGTCTTTCATCACAGCAGATATAACAGAGTTCATCCTCGCTCATACCACCACATTTTTTTACACTTTTTTAAACTACCTAATGCATCTTCAATGGCATTTGATATTTTCATACCTACAAAACTATCATTCATAACCATAAAGTACGCAAGTCGTGTTGCTGATTTCTTACCAATACTAGGAAGTTCTCCAAGCGCATCTACGAGACGGTTAAATTTATCTAAGGAATGCTTCATATATTTACTTTTTTATTTTTAGGTAGTAAAATCCAAAGTTCTAAGGGAGATTTTAATTTACCTGCTTTTTCACGCGACTCTGAACCACAACCTAAAAACATATCTGCACGAATAGCACCTTTTATAGCGCCACCTGTATCTTGTGCTAAGACTATTTTACTTACTTGTTCTTCTTGTATTTGGGCATTTAAATAAAGCATACTTCCTAAGGGAATGTAGCGTCTGTCTACTGCGATAGAACGCGTAGCTGTGAGGCATAAACCAAGAGAACCAGATGCTGGATTTTCTCGCTCTTTAAAATAAACTACCGACTTGTTATAGTTTAAAACTTCATTCACACGCGAAGGATGTTTATCGAGCCATGAACGAATACTTTGAAGCGATACATTTTTTAACTTCAGCGCTCCAATTTTCACAAGATACCTACCAATTGCTCTATAGCGATGTCCATTTTGATTGTCGTAACCAATGTAAAGTGTTTTTCCATCATCAAGTTGAACACGCCCTGAACCTTGAATCTCTAAGAAAAATAAATCTATCTTAGAATCTGTATAAGCAATTATTTTAGATGGAACATGTTTAGAAGAACTTTGTTTTCGCGTATCATAAGGTACTAGCTTATTTCCCTCAATTTTTCCACGAAGTCTATAATTTTTTAACTTTGGATAGATAGAACTTAAGTCTACAATTATCAAATCTTGGGGTGTTTCATGAATCGGATACTTATACTTTTTTGTCTTTTTTAAGTGAACCTCGTAATTCTGGCTCATAATAACCTGTTAATAAGCCCTCTTCTTTACCCTTACTTGTAGTTATCTTATAAGGTGAGAATTCCTTGTGTATAAATGCTTTAGCATCACTTGAATGGATTGCTTTTTTACAGGCTTTTGTATACATTTTTTTTTGTTTTTTTACTTTTACATGAATTTAAAAAATTATTTAAAGCCTCATCGTAACTTTCATCATTCCAATTTGGTAAAGCATCAAATTCACTTTGCATAAGATAAGTTTTTGGAAGACTTTTAAATAATAATTTTGCTTTTATTTGAGGTCTTTTTCCATTTTCAACTTCATCAACAATTTTTACTTTAATATGTTCTTTCGTGCATGAAACATAAACATTATTTACTTTTTCAACAAAAATAGTTTGAACTACTGGTTTTACTGGCTCTTTTGAGCAGCCTAAAAAGAGAAATACAAGAGAGGAAATTATTAAGATACTTTTCATAAAAAAGATTATACTTAAAAATAAACTACAAAATGGCTATAATTACAAAAAAATTTAAGGAATACTTTTTACAATGGAAGAATTAAGTTATTATGAAATACTAGAAGTTACAAAAACTGCAGATAAAGCAACAATAAAAAAAGCGTATAGAACGATGGCTAAGAAGTACCATCCAGATAAAAATCCTGGAGATACAAGTGCTGAGCAAAAGTTCAAACTTTGTAATGAAGCCTACCAATGTTTAAGTGATGAAAAACAAAAAAGCATCTATGACCGTTATGGAAAAGAAGGACTTCAAGGTATGGGTGGCGGCGGACGCCGTTCATCAGGTGGATTTGACGACTTAGGTTCAATGTTTGAAGATATGTTTTCAGGCTTTGGAGGCGGTGGCGGACGCCGTTCTCAAAACCCTGCTGATATGGAAAAATACCAACTCGATATGAATGTCGATATGTATGTTAGTTTTGAAGAAGCGGTGTTTGGCTGCGAAAAAGAGATAGAATTTCAATATAAAAATGCTTGTAAACCATGTAAGGGAACGGGTGCTAAAGATGCTAAGCTCTCTACATGTAAACAATGTAGTGGACAAGGTCAAGTTTACATGAAACAAGGTTTTATGACTTTTTCTCAAACATGCCCTGTTTGTAATGGTGCTGGATCTGCTCCAACTGATTCTTGTAAGTCATGTAAAGGTAAAGGTTACGAAGACAAACGTGAAAAAGTAAGTATAAAAATTCCAGCTGGAATTGATTCTGATAACCGTTTGAGAGTATCTGGAAAAGGAAATATTGGTAAAAAAGGTCATCGTGGTGACTTATATGTTACCTTCTCCGTTAAAGCAGACAAGCATTTTCAAAGAGAAGGAAATGACGTATATATCGCGATTCCTGTCTTTTTTACACAAGCAGTTGCAGGAGATACCGTTACCATTCCATCATTAACTGGCGAGTTAGAGTTAAAACTTGAAGTTGGAACACGAGATAAACAACACTTTACATTTAGAGGTGAGGGAATCGCTGATGTACACGGACATGGAAAAGGAAACTTAATCGCACAAGTTGATATTACTTATCCTAAAAAGCTAAATAAAGAGCAAAAAGAACTTCTTGCACAACTCCAAGATGCATTTGGAGCAAAAGAATCAAAACCACATGAAAATGTACTTGATTCTGCGATAGATAAAATGAAGGGCTGGTTTAAATAATCGTGCCTAAAAAGTTATTTTAAAATAACTTTTTATAACTATGACAATAAGGTTTCTTTCCCTTGTTGGCATAATAATCTTGATGATAATCCTCAGCCTTGTAAAAAGGTACTAATGGATGAATTTTAGTCGCTATATCTAAACCTTTTTGATTTAAAATACCTACTAATTTATAAATAATTTCTTTCTCTTTTTTGTTTGATGTAAAAATAGCCGATAAATACTGTGAGCCAATATCTGGACCTTGACCATTTTTTTGTGTTGGATCATGAATCTCAAAAAATAACTTTACTAAACTTTCATAAGAAACTTTATTTGAATTATACACTACCTCAACAACTTCTAAGTGTCCTGTTTTTTTACGCGTAACTTGTCTATATGTTGGATTTTTAATATGACCGCCCATGTACCCTGAATCTACTGATTTTACACCATCGAGTTTTTCAAAATGGTACTCAACTCCCCAAAAACAACCACCTGCGAAGTATGCTTTTTTAATACTACTTGCATTTTCCTTTTCAAAGTTAAGCGATATAGAGTTCACGCAATGACGGATATTTTTAGGTGTATAACCCTCACCTTTAAAAACATGACCTAAGTGCGCATCACATCTTGCACAGACAATTTCGACTCTTCGTCCATCAGCATCTGGCACGCGTTTTACAGCACCTTTTATCTCATCATCAAAACTTGGCCATCCACATGAACTCTTGAATTTAGCATCTGACTTATAAAGAGGCGCATCACATCTTTTACAAGTATACACTCCAGATGCCGTGTTTTTATTGTACTTACCACTAAAAGGTCTCTCTGTTCCTTTGTTTACGATAACTCGTGTTTCTGTTTGGCTTAATTCATTGAGTTTAAGTTCTGGTAAATGGCTATAATCTTTAGCATCTAGCATATTTAACATTAAAAGTATAAAAAGAAGTGTTTTCATTATTTGTCCTTGTATAAATTATTTCACATATTTAGCTAAAAATGAATTGAGTTGGTTTGCAAACTCATGGGCATCTTTTGCTCCAAAAGGTTTAGGACCTTTTGTTATTTCTCCGCTCTCACGAATCTTTTCCATCAAATCACGCATTGCTAAGTATTGCTTAATATTATCTACACTGTATAAAGCTCCTCTATGATCTATTGCATGTGCATTTTTAGTGATTACTCTATCGGCTAAAGGGATATCTGCTGTGATGACTAAGTCACCCTCCTCTATCATTTCAACTATTTTATGGTCAGCCTCATCCGCTCCTGCTTCAACTATAATATATGAAAGAAATTTACTTTTACCGATACTTACTTTTTTATTTGACACAACAAAACTTTGGAGTTCTAAGCGTTCTATAGAGCGTAAAAGTATCGGTTTTAAAAGATTAGGAAAAGCATCTGCATCTACATATACTTTAAGCATCTATTAGCCTTATTTTATCTAATCGTTTAAGTTTTTTGATTGCGTATTCCCTTTTAGATGCAAGACTTCTGTTATCTTGTTCTTCTTTGTATACCAAAGTAACTGGTCGTCTTAGCTTTGTATATTTGGCACCCTTGTCTGAGTTGTTATGCTCATCAATTCGTCGTGATATATCTGTTGTTATTCCGGTGTATAAAGTGTCATCGCTGCACCTTAGTATGTAAACATAATATTGCATAAAAATAATTCTACTATAATATGCTTATAAAAGACATTAGGAAGTAACCTTGGCATTCAACTTAAACAATACACTTGTAATTGGCATCTCCGCTACGGCTTTATTTGACTTATCTGAGGCTGATACCTTGTTTAAAACAGAGTATGAAAAACACCCTGACAATGCCATTGATATTTACAGACAGTATATGCTTAAAAATGAAAACACTCTTTTAGAAGAAGGTATAGGTTTTAGTTTTATAAAAGTTCTTCTTGACTTAAATAGGTACCAAAAAGCAGGTGAAACTCCACTTGTAGAAGTTGTAGTAATGTCTAAAAACTCTCCTGAAACAGGCGTACAGGTCTTAAACACTATTCGTAAACTAGGTCTTAACATTACTCGTTCTGCCTTTACCGCAGGGGCATCTTCTGCTTCATATATTGGTGCTTTTGATGTTGATTTATTTTTAACAACCGATGAGAGTGATGCGCAAAAGGTTATCGACTCACTTTCGTGTGCTGCAGCTGTTCTTTCAACACCTCCTGCGTATAAATGTGACACAGATGATGGACAGGTTAGAATTGCCTTTGACGGAGATGCAGTTTTATTTGATGAAAGTAGTGAGCTTGTTTATAAACAAGAAGGTATAGAAGCATTTCATAACAATGAACTCGAGTCCCAAAATATTCCTATGGTTGAGGGACCTTTTGCTTCGTTTTTAAAAAAACTAGCATCTCTGCAAGAGCGACTTCCTATGAAAACAGAATACTCTCCCGTTAGAATTGCACTTGTAACTGCAAGAAATGCACCCTCTGATGTACGCGTTATTAAAACACTTCGTCATTGGGGTGTTTATGTTGATGAGGCTTTTTTTCTCGGAGGACTAGAAAAAAGTAAAATCTTAGAATCCTTTAAAGCGCACATCTTTTTTGATGACCAAGATGTACATCTTAAAACATCTTCGCTTGTTGTTCCTTCTGGAAAAGTTTTATACCCCTCAAACTCTAAACTTAAAAATAAATCCTAAAATAAATTTCGTAGTATTTTATAACAAAAATGTAATAAAATTATCACAAAATAGATGATAAAAATTTTAATAGCTAAAAGTTATACTATAATCAAAGTAAATTATTCCATTAAATCTAGGAAAGAACATGAACCAAAAGAAGATACTCATTGTAGAAGATGATGAAATAACAGCCATGAACCTCCAAATTTCATTGCAAAAGCATGGATATAATATCATAGGTATTTGCAATAATATTGCGGATGCAAATTCTAGAATAAATGCGCTATCTCCTGAAATAGTGATCATAGATATTTCACTCGATGAGACTTGTGATGGGATTGAACTAGCAAAAGAGATTAGAGCACGGTATAAACTTCCATTTATCTACCTTACTTCATACACAGATAATGAAACGATAGAACAAGCAAAACTTACACACCCTTACGGCTACATTGTAAAACCATTTGATCCAAACTCTTTACACGCTACCATTCAAATGGCTCTTTTTAAATATGATTCAGAACAAACAACAAACGATGAACTTTCACACTTAAAAGTTGAAAAACTCAACCTCGAAAAACTCTTATACGCTAAAAAAGATGTGAATGAGCCTATCGTAAATTTTGGGCAGGGTTATCATCTTGATATTAGTATCTGTGAAACATTTTATAAAGGTGAGAAAATACGACTCACAAAAAAAGAAAATGCTTTTTTAAGACTTCTTGTATCACAAATGGGCGTGGTTGTTAGTTTTGAGCAAGCGATGAAATATGTATGGGAAGAAAATGGCGCTACAGAAAACAGTGTAAGAACACTTGTTTGGAGACTTCGAAATAAACTCGAAATAGATATTATCAAAAATGCTTCAGGTGTTGGTTATTATATAGAAGAGTAGTCACCAAAAAGCTAGAGTATTTTAATACCTTTCATAATATTTTTTATCTTAACAAACTCAGGCATAAAGTCATAGGCATCATTGTTTTCTCTCGCTCTTTTTTCTAGTTCATCCGCACTTATTTGTAAGCTTTCTAGTCTAAAGTTAGCACTCGAACCTTTTATGCTATGGGCAAGTTTAGCAATACTATTGTAATCCTTAGATTCTATCGCCTCCCTCAGCTGGGGAATAGTTTTATCCATCTTTTTTATAAATAAATTAACAAGCATAATAATTTCATCATTTGTAAAAAGCAATTCTTCTTTTAACTTACTCATCTCCAAGCCACTTACTGTTTTTTCTTGTATTTTAGCTACTGGCGTAAGTTCTTCTACTGTGCTAATCACTTTTAAATACAAAGAAAACACTCTTTCTAAGTCTTTAATAATAATAGGTTTGCCTAAAAATGAATCAAATCCATTGAGTAAACCTCTTTCTTTTGCACCCTTTATTACATTGGCTGTTAAAGCAGATATAGGAACATGGTGCAAGCCATGATCATTTTCATATTTAATAATTTTTAGGACTGCCTCATTGCCATCCATTATAGGCATTTGTTCATCCATAAGAATTAAATCATAGTTATTTTTTTTATACAGTTCTATCGCTTCTGAACCATTCGATGCTAAGTCGTATGTTAGTCCATATCTCGTTAAAATAATTTTTATAAGTTCTTGATTGGCTTCATTATCTTCAGCGACTAAGATGTGACCACTGTACTCATTTGAAGCATTTTCTTTACGAATATAGTCTAATCTTTTATTGAGTAATTCATCAAAAGTCATATATATTTTCGAGCAATACAAGGGAAAACACATAGAACGAACATGCTCACAATGATCGTAAGCATCATAATCCTTACTCATTAGCGCTATAAATTTCGAAGAAGAATCAAGAATTGTCTTTTCAAGTTTAAAGTCAACATCTTCATGTATAAAAATAAAAATATCATATTTTTTTTCAAAGCTATTTATGAGCGTCATATTCATGTTAAATACTTCACCGTACTGTAAAAGTGATTCAAACTGAAAAGGAATAGCCTTACTTTTTGTGTAAAGACCTATCTTAAGTTTTTCCATTGAACTTATGTCATCAAATATCTTGCATTGGTTTGTATGAATATCGATAGGAATACTCATGCAAAAAGTGCTCCCAACACCAAGCCTTGATTCAACACTCACTGTACCATCCATAAGTTCAGCTAACTGTTGAGAAATAGACAGACCAAGACCTGTTCCTGTGTATGTAGAACTCATCTCTGTAAATTGAGCTTGTGCAAAGGCTGTGAAGATATTTTTTATATCTTTTTCATCGATACCTATTCCATTATCAGTAACACTCATTTTAAGAATCTTATTAATACATGTTGCTTCAACAGAAATCACTCCACCCGTAGGTGTAAACTTGATAGCATTACTAAGAAAATTTGATAATATTTGTTTAATACGAAGCGAATCTGCAAATAATTCTTTTGGTATAAGCGGGTCTATAAAAGAAGTAATAGTTATATTTTTACTCGTAGCACTCGCTACAAAAAGTTCCATTGTATGTGTGAGTTCATCATGAATCGAAAAGAATTTTGCTTCAACACTAAACTCTCCACTTCTTAGTTTTGAAAAATCTAAAATATCGTTAATGATACTCAAGAGATTTTCACCACTATTTTGAATAATATCAAGATAAGTAGCTTGCTTTTTTGTTATCTCTTCATTAAGCATTAAATTTACAAAACCTAAAATTGCATTTAGAGGTGTTCTTATTTCATGTGACATATTTGATAAAAAATAATCTTTGGCTTGTACAGCAACAATTGCTTCATGCTTTGCATCTACTAACTTTTTAAAAATACTATTTGTATAAAATTGTAAGACACCTCGTAAGTTACTGTCAAACATAAAAAGAATTTCATCTAACATTTTTTGAGATGCAATTTTTCTCTCATAAGTATAATCAATCATTGCCTTTCTAAAATGGCTACATAACTCAAAAACCTCATCCGAGCTTGTTTCTCTGTCTTTAAGGTAAACAAGAAGACGATGCATAACAGGACAGTCGCCAATAGCAAGTTTTCCAGTAAGTACACCAATAAAGTAGTCAAATACACCAGAACCGTATTCTTCAATAAAAACTTCAGAGTCAATATTATGAAGTTTTAAAATTCTTTTAGGAGAGTCTGAATATATCCAGTTTCTTAGTATATCTTTCTTTGCAAGTTTAAAAATATTTTGATGTTTAATAAGATTTGGCAAGATATTTATCATAAGAAATTCCTTTGTTTATTTTAAAATTTTAGAAATGATTTCATAAGTGTTTTTAGAAAGATTATCTGCCAAGATTAGCCTTTCTAATTCAATTTTCATCAATTTTTTGCTTACTTCATTCATTTTTTCGTAGACTTTAAAGGCACCAGCTAAGCCAGATGCCATT
Organism: Sulfurimonas sp.; assembly: GCA_030949825.1. GTDB lineage: Bacteria > Campylobacterota > Campylobacteria > Campylobacterales > Sulfurimonadaceae > Sulfurimonas. The sequence goes on along the minus strand of JAUZSC010000037.1, from coordinate 16,926 downwards.
TGAGCATTGATAGCATCTATTTGGATGATTTTATCTGCTACAAATTTGTATCCAAAACCATCTTTATCATGAAAGCTTTTATAATTTCTTGCAAATACGCCAACGAGCGCGCGAACAAGGTTTGGAACTTTTTCATCATAAACCTCATCATTTTGAAGTGCCATTACTCTATCTAGTGTACCTTTTCTCTGGGATGCTGCTAGGATTGAAAAGTATTTATTCATTACAAGTGTATTATCTTTATACTTAGTATAGAAGTCTTCTTGAGCAAATGAAGAAAGCGTGTCAGAAGTATTTTCTAAAATATCAAAGGCTACAACTCTGTCTGTCATTGTAACAGAGTCTATGTACTGCTCTTTTGCCATACTTGATATAGAGTCAGAATTTAAAGATGATAAAAGTCTTAAACATCTGTTTTTCAGAGCTCTTTTCCCCATACTACTTGCATCTATTGAGTCACATTTTGCTTCGTGATTTGTGCTGTAAAGTTCTAATAATTTATCTTTGAAGCGTGTTGCTATGCTAACAGATAATTTTTCTTTTACTTCATAAAGAATATCAAAATCTATAATGTCTTGTCTTTGCATAAGTGTGGAAATAGAAGGTAACTCGAGTAACAATGCCTTGTACGATAAATCGATATCAAGGTCTAATAAAGCGCCATAAGCCTCTAAATATTCTTCATTTATTTCTTTATTTTCCATCATATACTCTAAAGTCTGAACTCCAAAAGATTGAGCTGATTCATAACGCACAAAACTATTAGAATCGTGTTTCATTAAAAATGCAAAATCATTTTTAACTTGCTTTATTATTATAGGTGCTGAGAAGTCTCTGTTTAAAGACACTATAGGTTTAGAACTTAAAGCATCAAATGTAAAAGTTTCTTCCTCCTTTGAGATAATAAGCATTTTTTCTAAAATAATCTTTCCAGATGCATCTAAAAGTGCGATTTTTAAAGGATAATAATAGGCTTCTTGTTTATCTCCATTTAAAGTATCTGGAATCTCTTGCGTAAGTGTTAATGTGAAAACCTCATTTTCATAACTTTCCTTAACATGAAGAACTGGTGTTGCATTTTGATGGTACCATCTCTCAAACTGACTTAGATTAACACCACTCGCCTCACTCATCGCCCACAAAAAGTCTTGCGTAGTCACCGCTTGAGCATCAAAGGTTTCAAAGTAAAGGTCAGTTGCTTTTCTATAGTTCTTCTCACCTAAAAGTGTGTGAATCATACGAATAACTTCCGCACCTTTTTCATACACAGTTGCCGTATAAAAATTGTTCATAGAGATGTAAGACTCTGGTTGTATTGGATGCGAAGTTGGAGATGCATCTTCTACAAACTGTCGCTCTCTTAAGGCCTTTACATCTTCGATTCGCTGGACTTCACTTGAATTTAAATCAGCCGAGAAACATTGGTCACGAAATACTGTCAAACCCTCTTTAAGAGTGAGTTGGAACCAGTCTCTACATGTGATTCTATTTCCTGTCCAGTTGTGAAAGTACTCATGTGCGATTACAGACTGGATTCCCATAAAGTTAGCATCTGTAGCTGTATCTTCATTTGCTAAAACATAAGCAGAGTTGAAAATATTTAAACCTTTGTTTTCCATCGCTCCCATGTTAAAACTATCTACGGCTACTATGTTATATATCTCTAAATCATATTCTCGTCCGTATGTTTCTTCATCCCAAGTCATTGCTTCTTTGAGTGATTGCATTGCATGTGTACATTTACTTTCATTACCTAGGTCGCAGTATATATTTAACTCGACTTTTTCACCACTCGCAGTTATAAACTCATCATTTACACAGCCTAAGTTTCCAGCTACTAAAGCAAAAAGATAAGCTGGTTTTGGATGTGGGTCGAGCCAAGTCATGGAATGCTTAGCATCTGATAGCTCGGAGCTACTAAAATGATTTCCATTACCAAGAAGCATCGGATATTTTTCTTTGTCTCCGACAACTGTTGTTTTAAAAACACTCATAACATCTGGACGGTCAAGGTAGGGAGTAATTCTACGAAAACCTTCTGGTTCATTTTGTGTACAAAAAATATCACCCGATTTATAAAGACCTTCGAGCTCTGTATTATTTTGAGGAAAAAGTTTATTTACAATTTTTAGAGAAAAACTTGATGGAACATTTCTAATCGTCAGCTTCTCGTTTTTGTAGATATAACGAGTATCTTTAAGCAGTAAATCATTGAGCCATAATTCTTCTAAAACTAAATCAATACTGTCAAGTACAATATCTTTGGCATCTAGATTTATCTTTTGTATGTTCATAGTATTCATTACTATCGTATACTCTGCTTCTAGTTCAAATGTCAAATCAACATTTTTAATAGCATACTCTGGTTTGGTATAATCTTTTAAATAAATTTCTTTTATATCTTGCATTAAATTAAGTACCTTTTTAATCTCTCTCATTTTTATTAGTATTATATCAGTTTGTAAGTTCCTTTTGCATATACTTTGCATTAATTAAAAATATAAGGCTTTTAATGTTTACTAAAATATTTCTTTTTTTATTTGTTTTAACCATCGCATCTAGCTCAGCATTTGCTAAATCTAGCCAGTACTATTTTGTAAATACAGCAACACTCAAAGTAAGAGTCGCTCCTACTACAAAGTCTATGCATAGTTATAGTATATATAAAAACTACAAAGTTAAAGTTTACGAAATGAAAGATGGATGGGCAAGAATATCTCGTTATAAAACGAATGCAGTTAATGGTAAGTTTGTAAAAGTAGCAAAATGGTCATACGCAAAATTTTTAACACAGATAAACGAAAAAAACTATACAAAAAAGAAACAAAAAAAAAGAGCTGCAAAGAAAAAATATAAAAAGAAAACAAAGAAAGTTACAAAAAATACATCTTTAGACAAAGCACTTGCCCCGTCAGACAACTACGATAAATACGCAGATATTTTTACAGTAGCATCTCAAAAACTCATCGATAAAAAAGAATGTAAAATAAGAGACTTCAAAAGAATGCGTGGTTGGGTTCAATCAACACCAGATAATCTTTACTTTACATACTGCGGGGGCTTTCGAAAAACAGACAAGGTCTATCTTAATATCGTTACCGGTGAAGTAAGCCGAGCTACAAGGAAAAAATAAATGAGCATCTACAGAGAGTACGACATACGCGGTATCTATGAAAAAGAGTTGAATGAGCAGAGTGTTACTAGAATTGGTTTTGTTCTTGCTTCAAAAATTAAAGGTGATTATGTAGCTGTTGGTTATGATGCCAGAAGTCATTCTCCTATCCTTTTTGAGTATCTTGTTGCTGGTCTTAATGCTGGTGGTAAAAAAGTTCTTGGGATGGGTATGGTTCCAACTCCTGTAAACTACTTTACAAATTATCAAGACTGGGATGGGATTACTCCTGATGCTTCTGTTATGATTACAGGTTCTCATAATCCTAGTGAATATAATGGCTTTAAAATTACCATAGATAAAGCACCGTTTTTCTCTGATGATATTTATGCTCTTGGTCGAGAGTGTGAGGCTATGAACACAATTCCTAAAGCTGATAAAAGAGAAGTAACTGACATAGATGCAGTGACTCGTTATGTAGACTATATAGTCAATGAGTTCCAACACTTAAAAGGCATGCCAACTAAAATAGCTTATGACTGTGGAAATGGTGTTGCTGGTGTTGTAACAGAAGATATTTTTAAAGCACTAGAACTTACAACTACTGGTCTTTATACAAATCCTGATGGCTCATTTCCAAATCATCATCCTGATCCATCTGATGAAAAAAACCTAAAAGATATAAAAACTGTTCTTAGACATGGTCAAGACATCGCTTTTGCTTACGATGGAGATGCCGATAGAATCGCAGTTCTCACACATAAGAACAATATCAAAGGCGATATGATGGCGCTTCTTTATTCTATGAAAATGGATAAGCCTACTGTTGTTGGTGAAGTGAAGTGTTCTCAAGTTATGTACGACGAGCTTGAGCGTCGTGGATGCACGGCTGTAATGTATAAAACAGGTCACTCAAATCTTAAAGTAAAAATGAAAGAAATAAATGCAGATTTAGCCTGTGAAGTTTCTGGTCATATCTTTTTTAAACACCGTTACTTTGGTTACGATGATGCAATTTATGCGACGATGCGAATGCTAGAACTTGTTCATGATGGGATTGACTTAGATGCAGAATTAGCAAAACTTCCTAAAGTGTTTTCAACTGAAGAAATCAAAGTAAAAACGACTGAAGAAGAAAAGTTTAAAATCATAGATGCTGTGAAAGTATTACTTAAAAATCCACCAGAATCTTTTCCAGCTATCAAAAACATTATTGATGTAGATGGTGTACGAATCAACTTTGAAGATGGATGGGGACTTGTTCGTGCGAGTAATACAACACCTGTTTTGGTTACTCGATTTGAGTCTACTTCAAGAGTAGAGGCACAAATCTATGAGTATGCTATTAACGATTTGATTAAGACTGCTCAAGATTCACTTGCATAAAAGGAGTAAGAAGTTTACCACTTCTTACCATTGTTTAAACGCTTAAACTCTTCTATATCTATTTTAGAAAACTCACCCGATACATACTTAAACCGCATGTTATTTTTTGACTTAAATGTTTTAAACTCTTCGTTTACTTCAATGTTTAGCGTACCACCACCTACAAGAAGTAACCAGTTTTTATTTGTATCAATTACTAAAACATCTTTTGCAACTTTTTGATATTTTTTCTTTGTGTCAATATTTATATACCCAACCCAGATTTTAGTTTTTGGAATAATTTTTAGACCTTCTATCACTTTACCTGAAGCAATTCTTGCAGCCCTTTCCTCTTCTTTTTTAAGTCGGACTTTTTCTTTTACAAGTCTAACATGCTCTAACTTTGCTTCATTTTTTTGAATAATATCATAATAATTTTGTATAGCATCTACATATTTTACAGGCTCATTACCCCGTGCATATCCATATTTTAGTTTTCGGTAATACTTCTTTTGTGTTAGAAGAGGTAAAACTTCTTTAATATCTCTCCATGCATAAGGATTCTTATTGAGTTTTCTTGCTAGGGTTTGGGCATCGTAGATATGTCCAAGACCTACATTATACGATGCTAGAGCAAAAGCCCAACGATTATTTCCTTTAATCTCTGGAGCTAGTTTTTTCTCTATGACTCGTAAATACTTTGCGCCACCGAAGATGCTTTGTCTAACATCTATTCTATTTTTAACACCCAGTAGTTTTGCTGTATTATTTGTCAGCATCATCATACCTCGAACTCCGGTATAACTTGTTGCTTGTGGATTCCAATGCGATTCTTGATACGATTGGGCTGCCAAAAACATCCATGGAATATTATACTTTTTTCCAGCTTTTTTAAAATGGTGTTTATATTTTGGTAAACGCTTTTCTAATCGTTCATAAAAAATAGATGTATCATAATAATCAAATATACTCAAAAATGAATAATAAAAATCTCTTAACTCTGCCATTTTTCCAGAACGCTCATAAGTGTTTAACCATTTATAAAGTGCATCATTTAAAGAGTCATCACCATCTCTAATAATCCATGCTAGATTTTTTCGTGAACTAAGAACAAGTGCTCGAACCAATTTTGGATAATATCTTTGGTTTATCATAAAAACACTCGAGTCTGCTACTGTACAGTCTATCTCTCTTTTATATGTAGCATCGAGTAATTGTTCGGTTGATTCTTCTATTGTTGTTGTAAAGTCAAAGTCTTCTACACCTTCTTTTATTTCATTGAGCGTTGTCTCATAACTTGTATCTTTTCCAACAATAATTTTAAGTCCAGCCAAATCTTCTAAGTCTCTAGGAAATGTTTTAGCTTTATACATTGCACTACTGCATATTAATTGTTCTTGAACTGTATGGTACTGCGGTCCAAATTTAAATTCTTTTTCACGATCGGGAGTCACTGTTAAACCTGCGACTGTTATATCTCCTACTCCCTGACGACTTTTTTCTAGTGCTTCACTCACCGTAAAAACTACTGTGAGATTGATATCAACGCCCAAATCTTTTGCAAAAGATGAAATAAGTTCATATTCAAAGCCTAATTCTTTTTCCGCCCCTGCATAATATGTAGTTGGTGAGTTTAAAATAATGACATCTAAACGACCTTTTTCTATAATAGCATCTACTATCGTTGGCTCACCATCAACAAGCAAACTTGGATCATTTGGATGCGGATGTGCATTTAAACTACTTAAACAAAGTGTTAGTACAAAAAGTAATGGCAGAACAGCTAAGGACTTAATATAAATTTTCATTATTTTCCCTTATTATATTTATTTATACTATGATAGCTAAATTTTTCTTCTATTAAGTTTTAACCTAATTTTGCTATAATATAAATACTTAAATAACTTCAAGGAAATCAATTGCCTAGTCATAAAACACATACTCTTTTAATGCCACTAGATATGCATCTTCATCTTCGTGATGGGGTAATGCTTGAAAATATAGCACCTCTTACTGCTTACTCTTATAGTGGTGCTATCGTTATGCCAAATCTTGTTCCTCCCGTAGAAAATCTTGAGGATGTTATAGCTTATAAAAAGCGAATTATGGCTGCGGTTCCTAATGATTTTTTTTGAACCGTACATGACTCTTTTTTACAAAAACTATGACAAAGCTTTTTTTAGAAAGTATCGTAGACGAGATTACCGCTATTAAACTTTATCCTGCTGGGATCACTACAAACTCAGAAGGTGGAGTAAGTTCCTTTGACATAGAGGAGATGCGTCCAACATTACAAGCTATGAGTGATATGCAAATTCCACTTTGTGTTCACGGTGAAACTGATGGTTTTGTGATGGACAGAGAAGCTGAGTTTATGTCTATTTATGAGCTTTTAGCCACTTCTTTTCCTAAACTAAAAATTATTATGGAGCATATTACAACAAAAGAAGCTGTTGATATGCTCGACAAACACGAAAACCTTTATGCAACAATAACTGTACATCATTTGATTTTAACACTTGATGATGTTGTTGGAGGGATGATGATGCCCCACCTCTTTTGTAAACCTATAGCAAAACGACCAGAAGACTTAGATGCACTTTTAAATGTAGCTCTCACGGCGCATCCAAAGGTTATGTTTGGTTCAGATTCAGCGCCTCATCCTCAACATAAAAAAGAATCATGTGGTTGTGCAGCCGGTGTATTTACTGCTCCAATATCTTTACAACTTTTATGTGAAATCTTTGAACAGTACGACAAGCTAGATAACTTGCAAGCTTTTATAAGTGATAATGCACAAAGTATTTATGGAATTTGTCCTGAGTTTAAAGAGATAACCCTAGAGAAGCGTCCATTTGTAGTGCCTGAAAATTATGCAGGTGTTGTACCAATGTATGCGGGTGAAGTAATTGCATGGGCGATAGAGAGCGTTGACTAAAATATTACTTTTAGAAGATGACCAGCTTTTAGCTGAGACTCTTATTGACCTGCTTGAAGATGAAGGTTTTGATCTTACGCATGCTTCAAATGGGCAAGTAGCCATTGATATTAGCTATGAAAATAAATTTGATTTATACTTGCTAGATATCAATGTACCCTTAATTGATGGTGTCACATGTCTAAAAGAACTCAGAGATTCACATGATAATACTCCAACAATCTTTTTTAACTTCACACAAAGATAAAGAAATGCTTCAAAGTGCTTTTACAAGTGGCGCGGATGATTATATAAAAAAACCCTTTGATAATGATGAGCTCCTCTTACGCATCTATGCCCTAGTTAAAAGAAATACTAAAAGTGTAGAATGCATAGATTTACTCTGTCATGATGAAGTCCATAAAAGTATACTTTACAACAAGCAAGAACTAGAACTTTCAAAAAAAGAGTACCAACTTTTACTGCTTCTGATGTCACATGTAAATGCAACTGTTCCTAAAGAACTTATACAAGAAGAGCTATGGAATACGAGTGAACAGTCGAGTGACGGTGCAGTTCGTGTATATATAAATAGAATCAAGCATCTACTTCCAACTATGAGCATAGAAAATGTACGGGGTATTGGATACAAACTTGTTTCATAGTTTACGATTACATATTTTTATTTATTACTTCACAACTGTTGCTATTTTTCTTGGAGTTTTACATTTCTTATTAAATATAGTTCAAGTACAAAATACTTACCTCCTTGCAATAATTATGCTTAGCTTTGTTTCTTATACTGGTATCTTTTTTATCAAAAATAGCACTTGATCCACTTATTGACTATGTAAATAATTTACAAGCACTTTCAAAAGAAACGCTTCATGAACTCAATATTCCAATTAGTACAATAAAAATGAACTCTCAAATGATAAAAAAGCAACTCAATGATGTAAAATCTTTAAAGCGTTTAAACAGGATAGATACAGCCTGTGAGATGCTCCAACTTAGATACAATGAGCTTGATTATATGATTAGAACACAGTCTATGCAAGAGATAAAAGAAGATTTTGATTTAGCTGTTTTACTCCAAGAAAGGATAGAATTTTTAAGACCTATTTACACACAAGTTATTTTTAATTTGGACTTAGAGTCTACACAACTTTTCAATGACAAAAGGGGACTCTCAAAAGTAATCGACAATTTAATAGATAATGCGGTAAAATATTCACCAAATAGTAATAAAATTGATATATACTTACGCAACAATGAGTTACATATACAAGACTATGGAAAAGGTATGGATGAAGTTGAACTTTTACATATGTTCAATGAATATTACCAAGGTAACGAAAATATAAAAGGCTTTGGGATAGGCTTATCACTGGTTAAAAGATTTTGTGATAAACGAGGAATACACCTTAAAATAGAGTCACAAAAAGATGTCGGAACAAGCGTAAAACTAAATTTTAAACAATAAAGGAAAATATTTGATAGAAGCAGATAACTTACTACTTTACGCAGAAGAAGCTCTTGACTATGGAGTTATGGGAACTTTAATACTTATGAGTATTGTCACACTTTGGTTATTTATAGAAAGAATGATGTTTTATTCGAGTGTAAGAATTGAGGACTATTCACATAGAGATGAATTAGAACTTGATTTAACAGATAACATTAGTGTTATAAGTGCTATTGGTACAAATGCTCCTTATATTGGTTTACTAGGAACCGTTGTCGGGATTATGATTACCTTTTATACTCTTGGAGATGCAGGAGCTGTAGATGCTAAGAAGATTATGGTTGGACTCGCTCTTGCACTTAAAGCAACAGCTATGGGTCTTGTTGTTGCGATGCCTGCTATTGTTACATATACTATTTCACTTAGACGCGTAGAAAGAATTCTCACACGCTTTGATGTAGCACAAGATAAAAAAGCGTCGTAATTAAATATGGCAAAATGCAAAAAAAGTACAAAAAAGATTTGATGAAATAAATGTTATTCCCTTTATCGATATTATGCTCGTTTTATTGGTTATGGTTTTAACAACATCTACTTTTATCAAACAAGGCATAATACCTGTAGACTTACCTACGGCAAAAGGCAGTGCTAAAGAAGATGTTAAAAATGAAGTAACGATATATGTTAATGATAAAGGTCAGATATTTTTTGAAAAAGAAGAACTTAAATTGTCTATGCTTGAAGAAAAACTCGCACAAGTTTCAAAAACAAAAACTATAATTTTACGCAGCGATAAAGAATCTAAATTTCAAGACTTTGTTAATGTTATGGATATTTTAAAAAGATTAGGTCATGAACAGCTTTATATAGTTACAAAAGAGTAACTAATAAGCTTTGTCCATCAGTTTAAAACGAAGTTCTTTACTTTGTTTAAGAGATTCAGTTTCCACTTTTTCGATAGTATCTACTTTAAAAGTCTTTTTCTCTACATCTTGTACATCATGAAAAAGTGTAGATGCTATAAAAAAAAGTACCATAATAACTACAATACTTACATAAAGAAGTACATAGTTTTTTATGTGTCCTGATTCAAAAGGATTATTTATATTCATAGCTTCGTAGTCCTCGACGGTCCTTCGGACATCGTCTGCAGTTCCGCCCCTAAAAAGGACAAGAAATTGTCCTTTTCTTTACGTGTCTCACATCCCCATCCCAGGCATTCCACCCATTCCAGCAGCATCTGGCATTGGAGCTTCTTCTTCATTTATATAAATCGCTGCTTCAGTTGTTAAAAGCATAGATGAAACAGAAGTAGCATTTGTAAGTGCAACGCGAGCCACTTTAAGTGGATCAATTATTCCTGCTTCAAACATATCTACATATTCACCTGTTGCAGCATTAAAACCTATGTTCTCATTTGTAGCATTTTGGACACCATTTACAACAACACCTGTGTCAAATCCAGCATTCTCAGCGATTTGTTTAAGGGGTGCCTTGATAGCACGAAAAATAATCTCAGCACCAATTTTTTGATCACCTATAAGTGATAAAGAAACTTTCGCACCAGCACGAATAAAGGCAGCACCACCACCGATAACGATACCCTCTTCAACAGCAGCTTTTGTTGCAGATAATGCATCATCAACTCTGTCTTTTTTTCTCTTTCATCTCAGTCTCAGTTGCAGCACCAACTTTGATTACCGCTACTCCGCCAGAAAGTTTTGCAAGTCTTTCTTGAAGTTTTTCTTTGTCATACTCTGATGTTGTTGTATCTATTTGAACTTTAATCTCAGCGATTCTAGATTTAACAGCAGCTTCATCACCAGCACCATTTACGATAACCGTATTGTCTTTGTCAATGATTACACGCGTAGCTTGACCTAGCATCTCAATGTTAGCACCCTCAAGTGTATGGCCAGTTTCTTCTGATATAACAGTACCTGCAGTTAAAATTCCAAGGTCAAGTAACATCGCTTTTCTTCTGTCACCAAAACCAGGAGCTTTAACAGCAGAAATATTTAAAACACCACGAAGTTTATTTACAACTAAAGTTGAAAGTGCTTCACCTTCTACATCTTCAGCGATAATAAGAAGTGGACGGTTTGTTTTTTGAACTTGTTCGAGTAATGGAAGCAGTTCCTTTAAAGATGAAATTTTTCCGTCCATGAGTAAAATCCAAGGATTTTCAATCTCAGCAACCATCTTTTCAGCATTTGTAATAAAATAAGGACTTAAGTAACCACGGTCAAACTGCATACCCTCAACTACATCAAGTTCATCAGAAATACCCTTGGCTTCTTCAACAGTAATAACACCGTCTTGTCCTACTTTTTCCATAGCTTCAGCAATCATATCACCAATAGCACTATCAGAATTTGCAGAAATCGTAGCAACCTGAGCAATATCTTTTTTACCATTTACTGCTTTACTTGCTGCTTTTAAGTTTGCTAAAATCGCTTCACAAGCCTTGTCCATTCCTCGTTTAACTTCTACAGGATTTGCTCCAGCTGTAATGTTTCGTAAACCTTCAGAAAAAATAGCATTCGCTAAAACAGTTGCCGTTGTTGTACCATCTCCTGCTTCATCTGCAGTATTCGATGCCACTTCTTTTACAAGTTGTGCACCCATATCTTCAAGTTTATCTTTAAGTTCAATCTCACGAGCAACTGATACACCATCTTTAGTGATGATAGGGCTACCGTAACTTTTTTGAATAAGTACATTACGACCACGAGGTCCCATTGTTACTTTTACTGCATCTGTTAATTTTTCAACACCACGTGCAAGTGCATTTCTTGCACCATCTGAAAATACTATTTCTTTACTCATTTATATTATCCTATTATTCCAAAAATATCTTCCATCTCTAATACTAAAAATTTATCAGTACCCATTGAAACTTCATTACCTGCATACTTAGCAAAAAGTACAACATCGCCCTCTTTTAAAGTCTCTACTTCTTTACTTACAGCTACTACTTCACCACTTGATGGTTTTTCTGTTGCACTATCTGGAATTATAATCCCAGATGCAGTTGTACTTGCTTCTTCTATTTTTTTAACTAAAACTCTTTCACCTAATGGTTGAAAATTCATATTTATCCTTCTCTTTATAATAGCGCAATTCTAGCATAAAGAGATTAATATACTTTAAGTCTTTTTATCACTTAAAAGCTCTTTAATATCTTGCACAATAACTCTTGATGAAGCACCACGAGACAGCAACTTATGTATAGTATACAAATCTGAATTTTTACTTTCACCTAAAAGAATTATTTTTGGAATGACTAATACATATTTTTTATAGTATTGCAAAAATGTAGCTGAACTCATTTTAGAAAGAATATTTTCTAATATCAACACTTTTACACTATGTTTTATAGCCCATTTTAGAGCAGACTTTTCATCTATAAAGGCTTTAACTTCATAAACCTTATCTTCTTTTTTTATTATTCCCTCAAGTTCCAAGGCATCACTTACATCACCTAAAACAATCATAATATGCTCTTTTTGAAGTGATACTAGATAATGGTACAACTCAAAAAGTTTTTTGTTATCTCCAGTAGCTTTAGATGAATCTTGTGTGTCTAAATAATACTTTAAATATGTTCGTGTATTAAACTCACCACTAATTCCAGACTTATGAAAATGTGCGCGTAAGCCTTTTGAACCTTTAGCTTGATTCCATAACTGTGCATCTAATGTAAAAGCTTGTGCACTTAAAATCTCTAAAAAATCTTTTTGATATTTTTTAGCATCTGCATCAAATAAATCATAAAAATCTTCTTTGTACTCTTTTTCAAATTCATTTAAAAGTTTCATATCATGTTTGTATCTTTCATCAAGTTCAGCCATCATATGAACAACATCTACATAGGTACCATTTAAAGATTTCAACTCGTCTTGCATCACTTCAAATTCATCAGTATTAATATCTTTAGCAAGTTCTTCTTTTTTTATTTTTAAAGTGCTCCCAAGATGTTTTTCACTTCCTTTGAGCTGATTTATTCTTTGTATAGTTTTTTCTGCACCAGCACGGATCTTTTTATATTCAGATTGACATGATAAAAAAAACTTCTTCGTATGCAAGTACAGGGTATTTTATTTTACTCAAAAAGTCATCATAAATAGATGCCATCCTCTTCAAGTCATCACTAAGAGCTTTTATCTTGGGTGTAAGTATATGCAAGTCTATTTCACATAAATTGTTAAAAGTTGTCCATAAAAATCTTCGAATAACTACATAGTTTAAGCGACCATCTACTTTTTTGTAAAAGATTCTTTTGTCTATGTTTTCTTCTATTACCATAAAGTAGTTCGATACAGCTTTAGGAAGGTTCATAGTTACAGTTACACTTTCTTCTCTTTGTCCTAGTTCATCTTCAAGTTCTTCATTTGTTCCAATTTCTTCGACATCTTCATCAGACTCAAAGTGTTCATGCTTTTCTTCTATAGGAGGTGTTTCTTTTAGCTCTTGGGATGCTTCTTCTTTTTGAACTATTTCTTTTTGAACTATTTCTTTTTCAAGGACCTCTTTTACTTCTTCTTTAGTCTCTTTTATTTCAGGTTCTTCTTCAACATAAGACATAGAGACAATAGAAGAAGCAAGAGCATTTTCGTACATAAAACGAACTTCCAAACCAAGCGATGGCATAGTCTCAAAATCATCCCAATCAGCTACACTAAAATTTATCTTTTTTTTATCTGCTGTCATAATCATTCCCTGACCAGAATCAGCATTAAAAAAAAGTATTTTTCCAATTATTTTCATATAGTAAATTTTAGCCTTAACTTACTTAATAGTATATTTTTAATCAAAACAACTGTCGTTATTTTCAGTAGCGTCACATGGTTTCTCATCCATATCATACTCAGAATTTTCTTCATCACCATAATCGTAACCATAATTATCTTCAGAACTTTCATCTTCTCTATCATCAATATAAACTAACATGATAAATCCTTTTATCTATATACTTTAATTATATATCGAATATTTTTCATTAATTGTTAATTTTTGATATAATAATAAAATATACAAAAGTCAAAAGGAAAATATAATTATGAGTGAAAAAATTGTTAAAGTAGTTTTTATAGTCTTAATAGCAAGCTTTATTGGTGCCTTAGTTTACAAAGCAATGAGTCCAAATAACTACCAACATCCAATAACTCGATAATTTTAAAACTATGAAAAATGAGTTTATAGAGTTTAAAGTAGGTCAAAAATGGAAAACTCGAATTGGAAATACATTTATCATAAAAGATATAAAACTAGAAGAAGAGTAGGGGTAGCCTCACCGCCATTAAGTTAAGGAATTAACTAAAAAGTAACACAATGAAATTATCTCTTTAAAAAGTGGATTTTTCAGAGTATAAAAGCATATATTAAAATCCAAATAAACCCCTATTTATAGGGATTTAAAAGGGTTTTTGAAGCACTATCTAGCTATAATATATCTATTATATTAAGGGTTGGTTATGTTAAAAAAAACTGCTGGATTTTCAGCGGTTTTGAGAAATAAAAAAAGAGAAGTGTTATTCCAAACTAAACATAAGATTGGAGTGAATTCATTCACAAGAGCAAGAAAGCTAGGATTTGATAAAATTATGACTATGATGATTAAAAAGAGTAATAAATCTTTACAAAACAGTATCAATGACACTCAATTAACATTGGGTGAAGATGTTACTATCACCAATAGTGCATATACTCAAGCAAGAGCTAAATTAAACTATACTGCTTTTAAAGAGTTTGCAGAGATAGCTCGTGATATGTTTTATGAAGATGGAGAGTATGAAACCTATAAAGGCTTTAGAATACTTGCAATAGATGGTTCTGTAACTACACTCCCTAATACAGCAGATGTAAAAAAAGAGTTTAATCCAATGAAGGTTAAATGCCAAATAAAAGATTTTTGCTAAAGATGTATCTCAAGGAAGAGTATCTTGTTTGTTTGATGTACTATGCAACCCAACTTCATCATCTAAAATTAAAAAAAGACCTATATTCAGGGCTTTAAAGCCTTTTAAAATATTTTACCTGTACCACATCTATATTATTCTATAAAAGTTTTAGTAACATCTCCTGCTCCGTATTTAATCTCAAGTGCATCATAAATCTCTTTTTGCTTCTCATTTAATTCTGAACTTTGTCGTATATAGAGTGTTGAGCCATCTTTACACTTCATACTGGTAGTAATCCTTTTTTGATTTCTCAGAATATGCCTTATCGTATCCCAACTATAGTGAATACCTTTTTGTTTAAGTTTGTACCTTATTGTATGGATAATACTATAAGCTAAAAGAGTAATAAAGAGATGCCCATCTACTCTAGTCTGTGTTTGATGAAATATAGGTCTTAATCCTAATTCAGACTTTAAACTCTTAAATACTGATTCTAAATCAGTAAGTGTTGTATATGTTTTCCATAGAGTCTTCTCATCCATTGTTTGGTTATTGGTTCTAAGACAATAGATACCATTAATAGCACTTTTATTATCAAGTGTCTTCTTCTCACTCCAAGTTATATCTATTGCATTATAGCTATCTGGGTCTTTAGTGACAGTAGTTGAATAGTATTGAGATATAGATGGATATTTCTCTTTGAGCCTTCCTATGGTCTCTATCACCTTATCATAAGCCTTAGTTCTTCTTTTGAGAGAGAGTCCATCTTTTAAATATTGTAGCTTCTCTATAAAAAGAGTTTGTACTCTTTTTTGCATAGCTTCCTCTTTAGCCTCTCTAGCAGTAGAGTGTATAAATAACTCAGTCTCTTTAGTTTCTTCATTGACAACCTTCATAGCTCTTACTATAGCATTGTCATTTTTATCTAATTTTACAGGAGTTGATTTCTCTTCATCAAACTGTTTATTGCGTTTTCTGCTGACAACTAGGTATTCATAGCTATTCTCAATAAGATAATCAATATTCTCCTGCGATGCTATACCAGCATCCATAATCAATAATGATTTATGAGAGGATAAAAGGTTTTTTCTTTTTGAGGAACTTTCAATTTATCTAACATCTCTTTAAATGTTGTGGCTTCACCAATATTCCCATCAAATATCTCACTCTTTCTTACAAACCCACTACTATCAAGCATTACTGCTAGAGTAATGATTTTAGCATCACTTCTTTTTCCTTACTTCTTCCTCTTTTAGCTTTCTCTACTCCCTCAACACCACCTTCAAAGTATGTGTTAGTAAGGTCATAAAGAGTTATTGTTTCATCATACTCAAATATTGCTTTTTGGGTAGTATATAGATGCTTTTCTAAGTCATCTTTATGAGCTAAAAGCTTATCGGATATTCTATAGATACTATTAGAAGATATCTTATTATAATCACACCCTATAAGCTCATTAATAGCACTTGTATTACATAAGTAATCATAAGCTTTAGCTTCACTACTAGGATTAGCAATCTTTGCTATTAGAGTGCCTATAGCACTATTGTATTGAATATTTGTAAAACCTAACTCTTTTAGTTTAGCATCTAGTTTTAACTCTTTGATTGTTTCATAAAGTATATTCTCTATACCTATATCTTTTATATCACTATTTTTTATTGTAGTTGTATCTATCTCTTTGTATCTATCTTCATCATTAAGAGTTGTATCTACTACTGCTTGTGCTGATATGATTTTTAGAGCATAGTGTTGTGCGATTGTTTCTAAATCTTTATCTAGTGTAAACAGACTTGGAGCCTGTTTGATAATCTCATCTACTCTTTTGGATAAAGTAGCCCAATCTTCTTGTTCTACATTAAAATCACTTCCTAAATTAAGGAGAGTTCTTTTCTTCACCTTTTTACCAACTCTTATGGATTCCATTAATCTATAAGTGTAATAGTTCTGAGTTGAGTCTTTTTTGCTCTTAGAGATTGTTTTAATTATGTACATGCGAAGATTGTAGCAAATTAAGCATTAATATAAACTTAAATAATATTATATTCGGGTACCACATTAGTATATTTGAAAGGTGATTTCCCTAAAACAAGTGGTTTAATATCCAAAAGAATTGTCAAATTTGAGGATTTAGTGGATTTCTGCTTGGAAAATGATGAAGTTG
>JAUZSC010000036.1 GCA_030949825.1 Sulfurimonas sp. | reverse complement strand
GTTAAGAGGTTTAAGTAGGAAATTAAAATCTAAAGGACTCATAACTTTAGACTTATTCATCTCAGAGACTACATGTGTATAAATCATGGTAGTCTCAACAGATTTATGTCCTAAAAGTTCCTGAATACTTCTTAAGTCTATTCCAGCTTGAAGTCGATGCGTTGCATAACTATGCCTAAAGGTATGTGAAGTTACTCTTTTGTTCTTGGATCCGTTGATATATTTTTCATGGGGAATAAAAACTGCCACTTTGTTTCAAGTTTTGAACGAGGATATTTTTTATCTAAAGCACTGATGTTACGATAATCTAAATTATAAAATTCTTAAGAATGCTACAATTTCACGCAACCATCAATTCCCCAACTTTTGCATAAGCTACTTTTAGAGCCTCAAGATAGATTTTTTCCTTAATAGCAAAGTAATTCATTTTATAATTTAAGCGAAGTTTTTCTAGTTTGATAAAACCACGTACTGCTAAGTATACTGCCCCAAGAAAAACAAACAACATTTTCTAAATCGTTATTCCTAAAAAGCTAAAATAACACAATAAAATGAGAGGGTAATATCATGAGCAGAAAGAGAACAGTTTATACAGCGGAGTACAAAACAAGGTTAGTATTAGAAATTTTAAAAGAAGAAAAACACTAGCAGAAATAGCAAGTGTAAATAAAATAACACCACTGAACCTACAGAATTGGAAGAAGATATTTCTTGCAAATGCAGAACTAGCGATGGAACCAAGTAAAGCTATAAAAGAATATAAAGAAGCGAATACAAAGCTACAAATTGAAGTAGGTGAATATGCTAAGAAAGTTGGACAGTTAACGATAGAAAAGGACTGGCTTGTGGAAAAGCTAAAAGACTTGGACTTATCTAAAAACTAGAAATGGTTGATGAATCCAAGTCTAAAGTAATGTCAGTAGTAAAACAATGCGAACTACTACATCTTAGCAGAAGTAATATTTATTACGCACCAGTGGTGAACGAACATAAACTAGCCATCAAAGAAGAGATAAAAGCTATCTTTGAAGAGATACCAATATATGGAGCTAAAAAGGTATATCACCAACTCAAAGAGAACGGCTTTAATGTGAGTCTTAACACAGTCACATCTTATCGTAAAGAGTTAGGCTTAAGAGCTATTCTAGCTGTTAGAGAGCCTATCTCACTTACTCAAGCAAACATTGCACATCCTAAATATTCTTATAAACTAACCCAACTTCATCATCCAAAATGAAAAAAGACCTATATTCAGGGCTTTAAAGCCTTTTAAAATATTTTACCTGTACCACATCTATATTATTCTATAAAAGTTTTAGTAACATCTCCTGCTCCGTATTTAATCTCAAGTGCATCATAAATCTCTTTTTGCTTCTCATTTAATTCTGAACTTTGTCGTATATAGAGTGTTGAGCCATCTTTACACTTCATACTGGTAGTAATCCTTTTTTGATTTCTCAGAATATGCCTTATCGTATCCCAACTATAGTGAATACCTTTTTGTTTAAGTTTGTACCTTATTGTATGGATAATACTATAAGCTAAAAGAGTAATAAAGAGATGCCCATCTACTCTAGTCTGTGTTTGATGAAATATAGGTCTTAATCCTAATTCAGACTTTAAACTCTTAAATACTGATTCTAAATCAGTAAGTGTTGTATATGTTTTCCATAGAGTCTTCTCATCCATTGTTTGGTTATTGGTTCTAAGACAATAGATACCATTAATAGCACTTTTATTATCAAGTGTCTTCTTCTCACTCCAAGTTATATCTATTGCATTATCGCTATCTGGGTCTTTAGTGACAGTAGTTGAATAGTATTGAGATATAGATGGATATTTCTCTTTGAGCCTTCCTATGGTCTCTATCACCTTATCATAAGCCTTAGTTCTTCTTTTGAGAGAGAGTCCATCTTTTAAATATTGTAGCTTCTCTATAAAAAGAGTTTGTACTCTTTTGCATAGCTTCCTCTTTAGCCTCTCTAGCAGTAGAGTGTATAAATAACTCAGTCTCTTTAGTTTCTTCATTGACAACCTTCATAGCTCTTACTATAGCATTGTCATTTTTATCTAATTTTACAGGAGTTGATTTCTCTTCATCAAACTGTTTATTGCGTTTTCTGCTGACAACTAGGTATTCATAGCTATTCTCAATAAGATAATCAATATTCTCCTGCGATGCTATACCAGCATCCATAATCAATAATGATTTATGAGAGGATAAAAGGTTTTTTTCTTTTGAGGAACTTTCAATTTATCTAACATCTCTTTAAATGTTGTAGCTTCACCAATATTCCCATCAAATATCTCACTCTTTCTTACAAACCCACTACTATCAATCATTACTGCTAGAGTAATGATTTTAGCATCACTTCTTTTTCCTTACTTCTTCCTCTTTTAGCTTTCTCTACTCCCTCAACACCACCTTCAAAGTATGTGTTAGTAAGGTCATAAAGAGTTCTTGTTTCATCATACTCAAATATTGCTTTTTGGGTAGTATATAGATGCTTTTCTAAGTCATCTTTATGAGCTAAAAAGCTTATCGGATATTCTATAGATACTATTAGAAGATATCTTATTATAATCACACCCTATAAGCTCATTAATAGCACTTGTATTACATAAGTAATCATAAGCTTTAGCTTCACTACTAGGATTAGCAATCTTTGCTATTAGAGTGCCTATTGCACTATTGTATTGAATATTTGTAAAACCTAACTCTTTTAGTTTAGCATCTAGTTTTAACTCTTTGATTGTTTCATAAAGTATATTCTCTATACCTATATCTTTTATATCACTATTTTTTATTGTAGTTGTATCTATCTCTTTGTATCTATCTTCATCATTAAGAGTTGTATCTACTACTGCTTGTGCTGATATGATTTTTAGAGCATAGTGTTGTGCGATTGTTTCTAAATCTTTATCTAGTGTAAACAGACTTGGAGCCTGTTTGATAATCTCATCTACTCTTTTGGATAAAGTAGCCCAATCTTCTTGTTCTACATTAAAATCACTTCCTAAATTAAGGAGAGTTCTTTTCTTCACCTTTTTACCAACTCTTATGGATTCCATTAATCTATAAGTGTAATAGTTCTGAGTTGAGTCTTTTTTGCTCTTAGAGATTGTTTTAATTATGTACATGCGAAGATTGTAGCAAATTAAGCATTAATATAAACTTAAATAATATTATATTCGGGTACCACATTAGTATATTTGAAAGGTGATTTCCCTAAAACAAGTGGTTTAATATCCAAAAGAATTGTCAAATTTGAGGATTTAGTGGATTTCTGCTTGGAAAATGATGAAGTTGGGCTAAGAGGCTTAGATATAGTGAGAGCTAATCAAGTGTGGAGTACAGATATTACCTATATTAAGATAGCTGGTGGTATGGTTTATCTAGCTGCTGTGATAGATTGGTATTCCAAGGCAGTACTTAGTTGGCGAATATCCAACACTATGGATACAGCTCTTGTGATGGATGTCCTTGATGAAGCACTTCTAAAGTATGGGAAACCAGAGATATTTAACACTGATCAAGGGAGTCAATATACTAGCTATATTCACACTCAAAAACTCAAAGACAATGGCATCATAATCTCAATGGATGGAGTTGGTAGAGCAACAGATAATATAGTAATTGAGAGGTTCTGGCGAAGTGCTAAAGTAGAAAGAATTTACTTAAACCAATACAACACAATTAAAGAGCTAAAAGAAGATGTAACTGACTACATGCAGTTTTACAATTACAGGAGATTTCATGAAACACTTGATTACAAAAAACCGATGAATGTTTACTATGAGAGTTTGAAGATTAACAAGGATATTTTTAATATTGAAGAGGAAAGTGTAGCCTAAGGTTACATACTAAGAATGAATAAGGATTTTGGAAAAGTTGTCTTGACTAATTGGGGTAGTATATTATGTCCATTTGGGTAGAAGGAACGAATAAATTACCTAGCGGAAATTTATCGCTCACGACAACCGTTATACTCTCACAAAATATATTGACATTGTAAATACAAAATGCTATAATTTACTTATATAAAGAAAAGGTAGGTGCTTTGACATTTGAATGGAATGATGATAAAAGTAGTCTAAATATAAAAAATAATCAAGTTAGTTTTGATGAAGCAAAAGAAGTTTTTTTAGACCCTATGCATATTTCAAAACTTGACCATAGGTTTGATTACTTTGAAGAGAGATGGATTACATTAGGCACAACAAGAAAAGAAAAAAATCTTAGTTGTTGCCAATATGTTCTTCGATGAAAACGGCAAAGAGATAATCAGAATAATTAGTGCAAGAAAAACAAATCAAAAAGAAAGGACTTTTTATGAGCAACATTAAAGAGAGAGAAAAGTTTGATGATTATGAAATATTAGACGATTATGACTTTAGTAATGGTGTTAGAGGTAGATTTTATGAACCAAAAAAGATACCTGTCTCACTGAGATTAGATAATGACATCGTTTTGTTTTTTAAAAAACTAGCAAGTGAGCAAAAAGTTCCATATCAAACACTTATAAATGCCTTACTTAGAAAAGAGTTACAAAGAGTATAAACATACATTAATAAGAATACTAAACTTTAAAATTTTATATAACTTACAGCTACTTTTGCTATAACTCTAAAAAACCAATATTTTACTAGTGGAGAGGATAATGTCAAATAATGAAGAAGCATCTCAAAAACCATTTACTGCTATATCTTATGAAGAAAATGTAGCATTTAAATATACCTTACCTGGAGAAGTTGAATCTGAATCTATAGAGCGTGAACTAACTTTCATTTGGGAAGAAGGAATTGAACAGTTTATAGAAGAATATGGTGCAGATAAACCTTATAAGGTGCATGGCTTTGTTCAGCAAAGAGCAAAAGAAATTTTTCTTGAGCAGATAGAAGGTCGAACTGATGATCAGATAGAAGAAGTGCAAGATGAAATAGCTAACAAAATGAAATTTGGTTTTGAGTTTACCGGACCATTACATAACGATGACTAAACAATAGGTAAAAAACAACATGAATAAAAAACAACTAGCAATTTTAAGTATCGGAAATATATTACACAAAGATGAGGGTATTGCTTTATATGCGAGTAAATACCTAGAGTCTAATTACAGTTTTTCCCCAAGCGTGGATATCATCCATGGTCTTGATAAAGGGATGAGTTTACTCAATATTTTCATGGAGTATGAGGAAATAATCGTCCTTGATGTCGTTGGAACGGAAGATATTCCAGGTTCAATGTATCAGTTTCCTATGGCAACATTTCGTGGTTTTAGCACAGATGAAGATGACGATGAAAGGGGAGTACTTGGATGCCTGAATTTGATTGAAGCCAAAGAAAATACATTGCCTAAAGTCAGTCTTCTTGCAATTATTCCAGATACAATCGGAGCCACAATAGGTTTAAGCGATTCACTTCTTAAGCCCTTTGAAGCGTATGTCTTGATGATTGTAAAATCAATCGAAGATAAAGGCTTCACTTCTAAAGTTAATTCTAAAAAACAAACGCTTGAAAATGTAATAGCAAGTTTTACTCATTAA
>JAUZSC010000035.1 GCA_030949825.1 Sulfurimonas sp. | reverse complement strand
CAAATAAAGCAAAGGTAAATAATATAGCTGATAGAGTTTCAGATGAAAGACATTCAAGTTAGACAAAGGTGGTACTTTTTAGGTACTTAATTTGGACAACTAGCCTGACATCTACCGATAAAGGGTATTAGATGGCAAAAGTAATTATTTTAACTGGTGCTGGTATTAGTGCTGAAAGTGGGCTAAGAACATTTAGAGATATGGATGGCTACTGGAATGAGCACAAAATAAAAGATGTATGTAGTGCGGGTGCATTGGCTAAAAATAGAGAAAAAGTTTTAGACTTTTACGATGAAAGAAGAACTGAACTAAAAAATATTGAACCTAATAAAGTACATAAAGTGATTGCTCAACTCAAAGATACATATACGGATGACATTGCAATCATCACTCAAAATGTAGATGACTTATTTGAGAGAGCCAATTGTAATGAAGTTATTCATTTGCACGGGTTTCTATCTAGTATAAGATGTAGAAAATGTAACTATAAAGAAGACATAGCTTATCAAGAACAAAACAGAAGTCATAGATGCCCTAAATGTAAAAATACATTAAGACCTGATATTGTATTTTTTAATGAGGCTGCACCAATGTATAGAAAATTATATATGCATCTGAATAGTTGTGAAATGCTAGTTGTTATTGGTACTAGTGGAAATGTAATAGATGTAGATGATTTGTTAAATAATAAAATTAAGTTAACTATTCTAAATAACTTAGAGCCTAGTACAGCGATAGATGACAAGTTATATAACAAAGTTCTTTATAAGAAAGCAACAGAAGCCATAGAAGAAATAGCTTTAGATATAGAAAAGTTTTTAGCTTTATAAGAGTATGAAATGAAAATACACAAGAGCTAAGATTAAAAAATATTCTAGATAGTGTTCAGGATAAGGGCTACGTAAAAGAATATTATTTTCATACAAAGTATCATAAACAGTTTAAATCACTAGAGCGATGCCCTTTACATTGGGGTATCGAAATATTATTACAAATAACTGTAGAGAATAATGATATTGTATTCACAGTAGATACTTTGTCTTGGTCAAATAGCGAGCAGAAACTTGTAGATATAAGTGATTCGTTTTTTTCTGAAGATACTAGGTTAAATGACGTTTTAGAAAGTATTACGATTGGCTATGTAATATATATAGATAACTTTTTTCAATATCTTAAAAATAGAATAAGAACTACTAGTGAATTAGAGAAGTTCATTAGAAAAATTGAGAATTTAAAAATTACATTTCATCAAAAATATTTAAACCTATTTTCACAAAACATTTTAGAACAGATATATCACTATGAAGATGCATCAAATGAAATGTGGGCTAATTATACCACCCCAATTAGTCAAGACAACTTTTCAAAAATCCTTATTCATGCTTAGTCTGTAACTCTACGCTACACTTTTTTCAGTAATGTTAAAAATATCCTTGTTAATTTTCAAACTCGCATAGTAAACATTCATGAGACCACTGCACAACCCCAAACACTACCCCAATCTTAATTTTAAAATATTTTTTTGAAATCTCTAAAATATATCTGCTTAATTTTCATCATAAATTGTTTCTCACCCTTAAAGTTATCTAAATACCCTTTATTTCTTATCATATTTCCTAGCTATTTCTTACTTTTCGTAAGGCTATTTGTTTATGGGCAAATAGTTTTAGGTTTGAGGCTAAGCAAGCTATTGTAAAATTCATATTATTGCGGACTAATCCAGTATACCTACTGGTATGATATTTCATTTGGGTTTTTAGACGCGCAAAGCTATGTTCAACCTTTGCCCTGATTTTATGTTTTGGTTTTTCTATCTCTCTTTGTGCTGCTCTCTCATCCTTAGTCATCTTCTGTGTCTCTTTGAGACAAATCTCATTTTCTATTTCATTCTTCTCTAATAGTTCATCTACTTCTTTAGACTTGTATGCTTTATCTCCATAGAATGCTTCTATATCTTCCAGCTCTTCTACGATGGTTTGGACAACTGATATGTCAGATGTATTTGCAAATGTCATTATTGGTTTTAGTATTGCACCAGAGTCTGAGTCTGTTGCTATGTGTCCCTTGTATCCTGTTGCATATTGCTTTGTACCAGTTTGATATCCTGTTCTTACCTCTTTATCTACTTTGTCGGTTTGATCATAACTATCTTCGCTATTTTCTATAATATTTTTGAGGTCTCGATATCTTTAGTATCTATGCCTTGTAGTTCATCTAGCTCTTGATTTTTAAATGTTCTTGAGTTATGTTCTTTCTTTCGTAATAATTTATCTACTTTTTTTCTTGATGGTTTTGCTTTCTTGAGTTCTTCATTTATTTGTAAGTCAAGGGTTCTATTGGCTTCTTCTACTTTTACTCTATTGGCATTTCTTTGCTCTTTATCCTTATCTTTAACTCCATCATTCAAAGATTTAATTAAAGTTGCGTCTACTAAAATTGATTTACCACTTTTAGCTATTAAGCCTTTATCTTCTAGTTGTTTATTTACATGGTTAAATAGCTTATCATATATTTTAGTATCTATCAAAGAGTTCCTAAATCTACCTATGGTTGTACTATCAGGAGCTAAGTCCTCTAGGCTTAAACCTACGAATTTCATAAACAGTAAGTTTACATAAAGTGCTTCTTCAACCTTTTCGTCACTCAGGTCATAGAATTTTTGCAAGAGTAATATTTTAAACATAAGGATATTGTCATAAGCTTTTACTCCACAAACATTCTTTGTACCGATACCATTCTTATTTAAAATAGGTTTTAACTTTCTAAAATCTATTATACTATCTATCTCTTTTAGAAATGAATCTACATATTGAAGTCTATCGTTAACAGCATAATCTGTAAATGTTGGAGTATTCTCTTGAAATGCCAAATTATTGCCTTTTAGCTTAAAATATCTTTAAATTGGTGGTGTTATTATAGCAAATAAATGGCTTTAAATAACTTAATATAAGGGGTTTTAAGAGATTTAGTTTGTTTTTTTACTGTGCAGTGGTCTCTTCATAGGTTTTTTATAATCAAGTGTTTCATGAAATCTCCTGTAATTGTAAAATTGCATATAGTCTGCTACATCTTCTTTTAGCTCTTTAATTGTGTTATATTGGTTCAAGTAAATTCTCTCTACTTTAGCACTTCGCCAGAACCTCTCAATTGCTATATTATCTGTTGCTCTGCCAACTCCATCCATTGAGATTATGATGCCATTATCTTTAAGCTTTTGTGTATGAACATAGCTAGTATATTGACTCCCTTGATCAGTGTTAAATATCTCTGGTTTTCCATACTTCAGAAGTGCTTCATCAAGGACATCCATAACCAGAGCTGTATCCATAGTGTTAGAGATTCGCCAACTAAGTACTGCCTTGGAGTACCAATCAATAACAGCAGCTAAGTAAACCATACCACCAGCTATCTTTATGTAGGTAATATCTGTACTCCACACTTGATTAGCTCTCACAATACCCAAGCCTCTGAGTTTATAAGAATGCTTAGGATGTGCAATGTTGGGTTGAGTAAGGCAGGTGGGCTCTCTAACAGCTAGAATAGCTCGTAAGCCTAACTCTTTGCGATAAGATGTTACGGTGTTCAGACTAACATTAAAGCCATTCTCTTTGAGCTGACAATGCACTTTTTTGGCTCCATATATTGGTATCTCCTCAAAGATGGTTTTAATCTCCTCTTTGATAGCTAGTTTATGCTCGTTTACTACTGGTGCATAATAAATATTACTTCTGCTTAGATGTAGTAGTTCACACTGTTTCACCACTGACATTACTTTAGACTTAGACTCATCAACCATTTCTAGTTTTTCAGATAAACCCAAGTCCTTTAGCTTTTCCACAAGCCAGTCCTTTTCTATGGTTAATTGTCCTACTTTTTTAGCATATTCACCCACTTCAATTACTAACTTTGCATTAGCTTCTTTATACTCTTTGATAGCCTTACTAGGTTCCATCGCAAGCTCTGCATTTGCAAGAAATATCTTCTTCCAATTCTGTAGATTTAGGGGTGTTATTTTATTTGCACTTGCTATTTCTGCTAAGGTTTTTTCTTCTTTTAAAACTTCTAAAACCAATCTTGTTTTATACTCCGCTGTATAAACTGTTCTTTTTCTGCTCATGATATTACCCTCTCATTTTCTATTGTTATTTTAGCTTTTTAGGAATAACGATTTAGAAAATGTTGTTTGTTTTTCTTGGGGTAGTATAGTTTCAATTCCCCATCTCAGTGCATACAGCTCTTTAAAGTCTGATGTTTTTAGTCTTTCATTGTCAAGAACATTTGTACACAATACTTCTACTGTACCATTATCTAGAATCACTTGTATAAACCTAATTTTCATCTTTGTAGGGATACCATTTTCTCGTAGTTCATCCTTGAGATACTTCGGTGCATTTATTTCCAGTATTACATCTTTTTTTTCTGAATGTGCATCGAAAAGGGATTTTGCTTTTGAGAAGATATTTTTTCGTAGTCTACAAAGTATATTTGTATTGTTATGAACTGCTGCAAACATTTCAAATGATGGATATCCTCTATCCATAATAGTTAAATCATCCAGAGTACAATCATATAGGTGTTGTAGAGCTAAAGTTCTCTCATCATAAGCTATGAGGTCATTATCTTCACTTTTATTCTTATTGGTGATAGAGGAATCAATTGCAATATTATTAAGTACATCAAACAAACAAGATACTCTAGCTTGAGATACATCTTTAGCAAAATCTTTTATTTGGCATTTAACCTTCATTGGATTAAACTCTTTTTTTACATCTGCTGTATTAGGGAGTGTAGTTACAGAACCATCTATTGCAAGTATTCTAAAGCCTTTATAGGTTTCATACTCTCCATCTTCATAAAACATATCACGAGCTATCTCTGCAAACTCTTTAAAAGCAGTATAGTTTAATTTAGCTCTTGCTTGAGTATATGCACTATTGGTGATAGTAACATCTTCACCCAATGTTAATTGAGTGTCATTGATACTGTTTTGTAAAGATTTATTACTCTTTTTAATCATCATAGTCATAATTTTATCAAATCCTAGCTTTCTTGCTCTTGTGAATGAATTCACTCCAATCTTATGTTTAGTTTGGAATAACACTTCTCTTTTTTTATTTCTCAAAACCGCTGAAAATCCAGCAGTTTTTTTTAACATAACCAACCCTTAATATAATAGATATATTATAGTGAAACACCACTTTACAACTGCTTTAAAATCCCTGAAAATAGGGATTTTAAAGCTATTTGTAAATCTAAAAATTATAGCTTTTTCTCAAACTTTTTATTGAGTTTTTTATCCTTTTTTATCGATGTGGTACTCTTACTCAATTCCTTAACTTAATGGCGGTGGCCCCCAATTTTTTCCTTATCTTAAAGTTTTTTGTGTAGAATACAACTAAATTTAATATATAAGTAACAAGATTAAGAAATTTTAAAAGGTAAGTCAATGAAAGGTATTATGTTAGCAGGTGGGAGTGGGACAAGGCTTTATCCAATCACAAAAGGTGTTTCTAAGCAGTTAGTTCCTATTTACGATAAACCAATGATTTACTACCCACTTTCTGTTTTGATGCTTGCTGGCATTAGGGAAGTATTGATTATCTCAACTCCAAATGATTTGCCAAGGTTTGAAGAACTTTTAGGCGATGGTTCCGATATAGGGATGAAATTTTCATATGTTGTTCAGCCTTCACCAGATGGACTTGCTCAAGCTTTCATATTAGGTGAAGAGTTCATCGGTAATTCTGATGTATGTCTTGTTTTAGGAGACAATATTTTTTATGGTCACGGCTTGACAAATTTACTTGCCAAAAGTGTGATAAATGCAAAAGAGAAAAATAAGGCTACCGTTTACGGATACTATGTTAGTGATCCAGAGAGATATGGTGTAGCAGAGTTTAATGATATAGGAGAAGTGATTTCTTTGGAAGAAAAACCAACTAATCCTAAAAGTAATTATGCAGTAGTTGGACTCTACTTTTATCCTAATGATGTTGTAAAAAAAGCAAAACTTGTAAAACCAAGCGACAGAGGAGAGTTAGAAATAACTACTCTAAATCAAGACTATCTAAGAGAAAAAAGATTAAGAGTTAAACTAATGGGTAGAGGGTATGCTTGGTTAGATACGGGTACTCATGAAAGTTTACTTGAAGCTAGTATGTTTATACAGACTGTTGAAAAGCGTCAAGGCTTAAAAGTAGCGTGTATAGAAGAGATAGCACACGAGATGGGATATATTACAGCAGAAGACTTAATGAAACTTGCTCAGCCTCTAAAGAAAAATGGGTATGGACAATACTTAATAAGAAGAGCTAAAGAGGGGATAGTCGCTCGATGAATTTCATAAGAACAGAGATACCAGATGTAGTAATCATAGAGCCAAAAGTTCATGGTGATGAACGAGGTTACTTCGTAGAAACTTTTCGTCAAGACAAACTAGAAGAATTTTTAGGTTACAAAATAAACTTTTGCCAAGATAATGAATCTAAAAGTTCTAAAGGTGTGCTTCGAGGATTACATTATCAGCTTGCTCCTGCTGCTCAAACTAAACTTGTAAGAGTTATACAAGGAAGTGTTCTTGATGTTGCTGTTGATATTAGAAAAGATAGCCCAACTTTTGATAAACATGTAGCGGTAGAACTCAGTGGCGAGAACAAAAGACAAGTTCTTGTACCTCGTGGATTTGCTCATGGATTTGTAGTTCTCGAAGACAATACTACTTTTGCTTATAAAGTAGATAACTATTACAGCCCAGAGAATGACAGGGGCATAGCGTTTGATGATGAAGCACTCGGTATTGACTGGCGAATATCACATAATGAACTTAACCTGTCAGCTAAAGATACTACCCAGCCTAAACTCAGTGAAACTAATGATATATTTAAATACGAAGTAAATTACTATAATGATTAATGTTTTAGTAACAGGTTCAAAAGGTCAACTAGGTTCTGAAATAAAAGAACTTTCAAGTGAGATTTCCAGACAAGCTGAGAATGACAAGCAGAAGTTTTTCTTTACAGATAAAAATGAACTTGATATTAACAATCAAAAAAACTTGAAACTTTTTATAGAAGCTAATAATATCAATACAATTATCAACTGTGCTGCCTATACAGCAGTAGATAAAGCGGAAGAAGATGCAGTAAACGCAGATAAGATAAACCACTTAGCCATTAAATATTTATCTGATATTTCTAAAGAGAAGAACATCAAACTAATACATGTATCAACTGATTATGTATTTAATGGTGAAGCATATAAACCATACAATGAAGATGATAAAACTCATCCAAACAGTGTGTATGGACAAACTAAACTTGATGGTGAAAATGAGATGATAAAAATCAATCCTCATAACTCTATTATCATTAGAACTTCATGGGTGTATAGCTCTTTTGGAAATAACTTCGTAAAAACCATGCTAAGACGCGGAAAAGAAAAAGATGAAGTAGGTGTGATATTTGATCAAGTTGGAACTCCTACTTATGCTAGGGATTTAGCAAAAGCTATTTTAGACATATTACCACAACTAGATTCCCGCATCAAGTGCGAGAATGACAAGATCGAGATATACAACTACTCAAATGAGGGAGTACTTAGCTGGTATGATTTTGCAAAAGAGATAATGCGTATGGCAAAACTCAATTGTAATATCAACCCAATAGAGACAAAAGAGTATCCAACTCCAGCGAAGAGACCACACTATAGTCTATTGAATAAGTCAAAGATAAAGAAAGAGTTTAATATTAAAATACCTTACTGGAAAGATAGTTTAGATGAGTGTTTAAGAACGATGGGAGAGAAGTAGATGAAGCAAAACAAGATTATAGTTCAAAATATAAGTGTTTCATTAATTAAAATTAATAATGAAGACTTTGTATCTTTAACTGATATTGCTAAAAGTAAAAATAGTGGGGAACCAAAAGATGTTGTAAAAAATTGGCTAAGAAATAAAAATACTATTGAATTTCTTGGACTTTGGGAAACCATAAATAATGCAAACTTTAAAGGGGTCGAATTCGACACCTTTAAAAATCAAGCAGGTTTAAATAGCTTTACTCTTTCTCCCTCAAAATGGATAGAGTCAACAAATGCTATAGGAGTTCAGACTAAGTCTGGTAGAAATGGTGGAACTTTTGCTCATATAGACATAGCTTTTGAGTTTGCTAGTTGGATAAGTGCTGAGTTTAAATTATTTCTTATCAAAGAGTTTCAAAGACTAAAAAATGACGAAATACAACGAGAACAGATTGGATGGGACTTAAAAAGAAGTATTACAAAAATAAACTATAAAATACATACAGATGCTATAAAAGAGAACCTAATACCAAATGAATTAACTCAAAATCAAATATTATTTGTTTATGTAAATGAGGCAGATATCTTAAATGTAGCATTGTTTGGTATAACAGCCAAAGAATGGAGAAATAAAAATTCAAAACTTGAAGGGAATATCAGAGACTACACAAGTGTAGAGCATCTTGTAGTGTTGGCAAATATGGAGAGTATGAATGCGGAACTTATAAAAAACCATATCTCTCAAGAGCAACGACTCCAAATATTAAACAATATGGCAATAAGTCAGTTAAAATCAATAAGTAATATAAATACAATTAAACAGCTTGGAGAAAAAAAATAATGCCAACTAAAAATATCCTACTAACAGGAACAGCAGGTTTCATAGGTTCAAACTTTGTACCATACTTTATAGATAAGTACCCAGAGTGCAATCTAATAAACCTAGACTTACTAACATATGCAGGTAACTTAGAAAACCTAAAAGAGTGCGAAGACAACCCTAGATATAAGTTTATCAAAGGCGACATCTGTAATCGTGAACTAGTAGAGTTTATATTTAACGAATATGATATCAATGGAGTTATTCACTTCGCAGCAGAATCTCATGTTGACAACTCTATTAAAAATCCAGGTGTATTTATAGAAACAAATGTAAATGGTACTTTTACACTTATAGATGTTGCAAGAGCTCACTGGATGGACAAACCATTTGAATATAAAGAAGATTATAAAGACTGTAGGTTTCATCATATCTCAACTGATGAAGTGTATGGAACTCTAAACGAAACTGATTTATTTACAGAAGAGACACCTTATGCTCCAAACTCTCCATACTCAGCATCTAAAGCAAGCTCAGATATGATAGTCCGTTCATACCAAGAAACATATGGAATGAATACAGTTATAACAAACTGCTCAAATAACTATGGTCCTAAACAACATGATGAAAAATTAATTCCTACAATAATAAGAAAAGCATTAGCTGGTGAGAGTATTCCTATCTATGGTGATGGTAAGAATATAAGAGACTGGTTATATGTACTCGATCACTGTAAAGGTATAGACTTAGTTTACCATACAGGGAAAGAGGCTAATGTTTATAACATTGGTGGAAGAAACGAAAGAACTAATCTTCAAATAGTAGATACTATATGTAGTATACTTGATAAAAAAGTTCCAAAAGAGACAAGCTATAAAGAGCTAATTACTTTTGTAGAAGATAGAGCAGGACATGATAGACGTTATGCAATAGATGCAACTAAGTTAGAGACAGAACTTGGCTGGAAAGCGGATGAAGATTTTGATAGTGGGATTGTTAAAACTATTGACTGGTATTTGGAGAAATATAATGATAACTAAAGAACGATTAACACATTTAAAACAGCTTGAAGCGGAATCTATTCATATACTAAGAGAGGTGGCAGCAGAGTTCACTAATCCTGTTATGATGTACTCGGTAGGTAAAGACTCTTCAGTTATGCTACACCTAGCTATGAAAGCATTTGCACCAAGTAAACTTCCTTTCCCTATGTTACATGTAGATACTCTTTGGAAGTTTAAAGAGATGATAGAGTTTCGTGACCAAAGAGCAAAAGACTTAGGTTTTGATTTGATTGTCCACTCAAATCCAGAAGGTATAGATATGGATATATCTCCTTTTACTCATGGTAGTAAAGTTCATACAGATATTATGAAAACACAAGCACTAAAACAAGCACTAAATACAGGTGGTTATGATGCTGTAATCGGTGGAGCAAGAAGAGATGAAGAGAAGTCTCGTGCAAAAGAGAGAATCTTTTCATTTCGTGACAAAAACCACAGATGGGATCCTAAAAACCAAAGACCAGAACTTTGGAATGTTTATAATACAGCTATAACTAAAGGTGAATCAGTAAGAGTATTTCCAATTTCAAATTGGACAGAATTAGATATATGGCAGTATATATATCTTGAAAATATTAAAATACCATCACTGTATTTTGCAAAAGAGCAAGAAGTAGTAGAGTATGAAGGCACAAAAATAAGAGTTGATGATGAACGAATGCCCCAAGAACTTAGAAAAACTGCCAAAAAAGAGATGGTTCGCTTTAGAACACTAGGTTGTTATCCACTTACTGGTGCTATAAACTCAACTGCTACAACCTTACCTGAAATTATTAAAGAGATGCTTCTTTCAACTTCAAGTGAGAGAGAGGGAAGAGTTATAGACAAAGATCAAGAGGGTGCAATGGAACTTAAAAAAATAGAGGGGTATTTTTAATGGATAATATACTAGATATAGAAAATTATTTAAAAGAACATGAAAACAAAGATATGTTTCGTTTTTTAACATGTGGCTCTGTTGATGATGGTAAAAGTACTTTAATCGGTCGTATGCTTTATGACTCAAAGATGATCTTTGATGATCAACTAAGTGCTGCTGAGAGTGAAAGTAAAAAGTATGGAACTACTGGAGAGAAAATAGATATGGCTCTTCTAGTAGATGGACTTCAAAGTGAAAGAGAGCAAGGAATTACAATAGATGTAGCCTATAGATTTTTTGCAACTGAAAACCGTAAGTTTATCATAGCCGACACACCAGGACATGAGCAATACACTCGTAATATGGTTACAGGTGCTTCAACTGCTGATGTAGCCATCATACTAATTGATGCACGGAAAGGTATATTGACACAAACGAGAAGACATAGTTTTATAGTTAATCTGCTTGGCATAGAGCATGTAATAGTTGCTATTAATAAAATGGACTTAGTAGACTTTAGTGAAGATGTTTTTAATGAAATATCAGCTTCCTATGGTGCATTAGCGAATGAACTAGGTATTAAAAACACATACTATATTCCAGTGAGTGCACTTGATGGTGACAATGTAGTAGATAAAAGTGAAAAGACTCCATGGTATGATGGAAAACCGATGCTTAGCTTATTAGATAGTATGGATATAAGTAAAGAGCAAAAAGAGGAAGACTTTAGATTTCCAGTTCAGTATGTTAATCGTCCAAACTTAGACTTTAGAGGTTTCTGTGGAACAATAGCAGCTGGCAAAGTAAAAGTTGGTGATGGCATCACAGTTCTTCCATCTGGTAAAAGTACAAAAGTAAAAAGCATCATCAACGGTGGAGATATTACTGAAGCCAATAGAGAAGTTGCATGTTCTGAAGCTTATGCTCCTATGGCTATAACAATCACTACAGAAGATGAAGTAGATATAAGTCGTGGAGATATGATAGTTCACACGAACAATATGCCACGAGTTTCAAACTCTTTAAAAGTTATGCTTGTATGGATGGATGAGAAAGCTATGGATACACAAAGAAGCTACGATATAAAAAGAGCTACTTCAGTAGTATCTGGTAACTTTGAACATATTAATTATAAAATAGATGTAAACACTTATGAGAGAACTCAAGTAGATAGACTAGAGTTGAATGATATAGCTTCGTGCAAGATGTTACTCACACAACCAATAGCAGCAGACTCTTATGAATCTAATCGTTTAACAGGTAGCTTTATAGTTGTAGATAGAATTACAAATGATACAGTTGGTGCGGGCATGATTGTAGGTGTAAGTAGAAGAGATGAAGATGTAACTAAGTTAGCAGATAAAAGCTATACAGATGCAGAGAAAGCTCTTAACAAATACATCAGAGATAATTTTCCTGAATGGGAATGTAAAGTAGTTTAATGTATAAAGAAACAAATACAAGATCAATTGCAAAAGGTATCAGTTGGCGTTTGATTGCTACAGGAACAACTGTCATAATTATTTATTTTTTCTTTGGTAGACTTGATTTAGCTATTGCGGCTGGACTTATAGAGTCAGTTTTAAAAGTTGGACTTTATTGGGCACATGAGAGAGCTTGGTTTAAAGTACGATGGGGTAAAAAGAAGATAGAGCCTTTTAATATTTGGTTTACAGGTCTTCCTTGCTCTGGAAAAACCACTATTGCAGATGCAGTATTTAAAGAGTTAGAAAAACTTCAAATTCCACTTGAAAGATTAGATAGTAAAGATATAAGAGATGTGGTACCAAATATGAGGCTTTAGTAGAGACGATAGAAATAGACATATGAAAAGAATAGGTCATCTAATTAAAACTTTACAAAACAATTCTATATCTACAGTTGCTTCATTTGTATCTCCATATAGAGAATCAAGAAAAGCTATACGAGAGATGGTTGAAAATAACATAGTTGTATATGTAAAAGCAGATATAGAAACTTGTAAACAAAGAGATACTAAAGGTAAATATGAAAAAGCATTAAAAGGTGAATATCGAAATTTTACAGGTGTAAATGATGTATATGAAGAGCCACAACATGCTGAAATAATAATAGATACAGATAAAGTATCTATAGATGAAGCTACACAAATAATTATAAAATATGTAAAGAAGCATTATGTTAAATAATCAAAATATAGTACGACATACTCATGAAGTTACTAAAAAACAAAGAGCAGTTATTAAAAATCAAAAGCCTTGTATCCTATGGTTTACAGGTCTTAGTGGTAGTGGTAAATCAACTATTGCAAATGCTGTTGAAGTAGAACTGAATAGATTACATAAACATACATATCTTTTAGATGGTGATAATATTAGATTAGGAATAAATAAAAGCTTGTCTTTTAGTGATGATGATAGAGTAGAAAACATACGAAGAATAGGCGAAGTATCTAAGCTTTTTGTGGATAGTGGGATGATAGTTTTATCAGCTTTTATATCGCCATTTATAAAAGATAGACAAATTGCTAAAGATTTAGTAGCAGCAGATGAGTTTATTGAAATATTTGTAGATACACCTATAGAAATTTGTGAAAAAAGAGATCCTAAAGGGCTGTATAAAAAAGCCAGAAATGGAACTATACCAAACTTTACAGGGATAAGTTCTCCATACCAAAAACCTATAAATGCAAATATTATAGTAAATACAGATAACAATAGTATAGAAAATATAGTACAGATAATCATACTCTATTTAGAAAAAGGAAATTATTTAAATGCTTAAAAAGATAGATTTAGAAGATATAGTAAGTATTGCTAAACTAGCAGGTGATGCTATTATTGAAATATACAATAAAGACTTTAAAATAGAATATAAAGATGATAAATCACCACTTACAGAAGCTGATACAAAATCAAATGAGATTATATGTGATGCATTGATAAAACTTTATCCAAATATACCTATGCTCTCAGAAGAAAATAAAGAAGTTCTCTATGCAGATAGAAAAGATTGGGAATACTACTGGTGTATAGACCCAATAGATGGCACAAAAGAGTTTATAAAGAAAAACGGTGAATTTACTGTAAATATAGCACTGATTTATAAAGATACTCCAGTTCTTGGTGTTGTTTATGCTCCAGTACTAGATGAGATGTATAAGGCTAAAAAAGATAAAGGTGCTTATTTAAACAATAAAAAACTACCTTTACAGACCAATAACAACCCCAAGCAAAAGCTAAATGTTGTAGCTTCTAAATCTCATCTTTCGCAAGAGACACAAGAGTTTATAGATAATTTAGATACACAAGAAGTTAAACAGATATCAAGAGGAAGTTCATTGAAACTTTGTATGGTGGCAGTTGGAAAGGCAGATATATATCCACGACTTGCTCCAACAATGGAATGGGACACAGCGGCAGCAGATGCAATCGTGCGAGAAAGTGGAAAAATGACTTATATTAAAGAGAATGACACACCATTAGTTTACAATAAAGAAAATTTATTAAATCCTTGGTTTGTGGTGAGATAATGACAAGATATATAAAAGATTTTTATAGATTTTTAAAGCATATTGTAGAGAGTAGGCAGTTGTTATCTACTTTAATTAAAAATGACTTTAAAAAGCAGTATTTAGGTTCCTATCTTGGACTAATTTGGGCATTTATACAGCCACTCACTTTTATGCTTGTTATTTGGTTTGTATTTGAAGTGGGTTTGCGAACAGCCTCAACGCCAGGTGATATTCCATTCTTCTTGTGGCTTATGACTGGCATGATACCCTGGTTTTTTATCTCAAATGCTCTCATTGCGGGGACTAATGCCATTGTAGGTAATGATTTTTTAGTAAAAAAAGTAGCTTTTAGAGTAAGTATTTTACCTCTTGTTCCCATAGGTTCTGCTCTTATTATTCATCTTGGGCTTATTATATTTCTTATATCTGTATTTTTATTGTATGGATTTTCGCCATCTATTTACTGGCTTCAGCTTCCCTATTATATATTATGTTCCATTGCATTAATTTTAGGTATAACATGGATGACATCATCTGCTATGGTTTTCGTAAAGGATATAGGTCAATTTGTTGCCGTTCTTGTTCAAATAGGCTTCTGGGCAACTCCAATTTTTTGGAATATTAATACTGTTCCACAAAAGTACCAATATCTTGTAAAATTAAATCCAGCATATTACATAATAGAAGGGTATCGAGACACATTTATAAATCACACTTTCTTTTGGGAAATGCCTAGCATTACTCTTTACTTTTGGAGTGCTACTGCAATATTTTTTATTTTTGGTGCAATAGTATTTAAAAGACTTAGACCACATTTTGGAGATGTACTGTAATGAATCGAAATATAGCCATAAAAGTAAAACATCTTACTAAAATATATAAACTATATGATAAACCAATTGATAGACTAAAAGAATCTCTTCACCCTTTGAGAAAGAAATATAGTAAAGAGTTTCATGCTCTTTCTGATTTAAGCTTTGAGATAAAAAAAGGTGAAACAGTAGGTATCATAGGTAAAAATGGTAGCGGAAAGTCAACACTTCTTAAAATGCTAACAGGTGTGATAACACCAACTAGTGGGAGTATGGTTGTTCATGGGAAAATAGCAGCAATACTAGAACTAGGAGCAGGTTTTAACCCTGACATGACAGGACTTGAAAATGTTTATCTAAACACTTCTATAAACGGCATGTCAAAAGAAGAAACAGATGTAATAATAGAAAATATAATAAACTTTGCTGAGATTGGGGAGTTTATAAATCAACCTATGAAAACATATAGTAGTGGTATGCAAGCTAGGTTAGCTTTTTCTGTTTCCATAAATGTTAATCCAGATATACTCATAGTAGACGAGGCACTAAGTGTAGGAGATATGAACTTTCAAGCTAAATGTATGACAGCAATGGATAGAATAAAGCAAAAAGGCACAACAATACTTTTTGTGAGTCATGATATAAACTCTGTAAAAAGTCTTTGTTCAAGAGCTATTTATATGAAAAAAGGTAAAATGATAGATATAGGAAAAGCGAGTGTTATGGCTGAACTATACATTAAAGATATGAGAGAAAGTATCAACAGAGAATATAAAAAATCTTCAGATTCATTACAACAAAAAAGAGATAAAAATAGAATAACTAAAAGAGTGTCATCTGATGTAGAGTTTAAAACTTCTGATAAATTTGATAAAAGAGTTGAACAATATAGATATGGTACTGGTGAGCTAAAGACTAGATTTGTAGAACTTTTAGATATGGAGGATAATCCTCTTACTCATATAGACTTTAATCAAGAGGTAAAAATAAGAATTTATGCGGAGAGTTATTCAAATAATGACAATGTAGTGATAGGTTTCAAAATAGTTGATGATAAAAAGATTAATATTGTAGCTGGAGGATTTCAGCAAATAGGAGAAGAATATTTGAGTATTGAAAATGGAAAAAGATACATAGTCGAATATAAACTAAAATTACCATTACAAAAAAGTACTTTTAGTATAGATATAGGTGCAGGAATGTTTCTTAATCCATCTAGTATGTCACCTGTTATTATGGATAGTGTAGCGGATGCTATTGTATTCAGCGTTGGAGTGAAAGATATATATCCTATATGGTCAAAAGTAGATTTATTTCCAACAGTAGAAGTAACTAAAGTTTAATAATGATTAATGTAACAAAAACCTACCTGCCAAATAAAGAAAAATATCAAAAATATGTAGATGAGATATTTGAAAGTGGATTGATAACAAATAGTGGTCCAAAGGTAAAAGAACTTGAAAAAAGATTAGCCAAGTACTTAGGTGCAAAGAACATTATTCTTGTTTCAAATGGAACAGCAGCACTTGAAATAGCTTATAGAACACTTAGTCTAAAAGGTTTCGCAATAACCACACCTTTTAGTTTTGTAGCGACGACCAGTTCACTTGTCACAAATGGTATTTCACCTATTTTTGCAGATATAGATGAAAATACACTCAATCTGAATCCAATAAATATAGAAAAACTCATCACCCCACATACAAGTGCAATAGTGCCTGTACATGTATTTGGTAATGCTTGTGAAGTGGAAGAGATAGAGAAAATAGCTAAGAAACATGACTTAAAAGTTATCTATGATGCTGCTCATGCTTTTGATGTGAAGTATAAAGGTCAATCACTATTAAATTATGGAGATATATCTACTCTTAGTTTTCATGCAACTAAACTTTTTCATACTATAGAAGGGGGAGCCTTAATCATAAATGATGATAGTTTAGTAGAGAAAGCTAGATACCTCATAAACTTTGGAATAGAAAATGCAGAATCTATTCCTCACCTTGGAACAAATGCAAAGATGAATGAGTTTGAAGCGGCTATGGGACTTTGTGTACTTGATGATATAAAAATTATCAAAGAAAAAAGAAAAGAATTATACGAAGTGTATAAAGATGAACTAAAAGATATAGTAAAATTTCAAAAACAAAATAAAGATTCTACTGAAAACTATAGCTATTTTCCTGTAGTTTTTGAAAGTGAAGAACAACTTTTAAGAGTACAAAAAGTTTTAAATGAAAATCAAATAAATCCAAGGAGATATTTTTATCCATCTCTGGATACACTAGGATATATAGAACCAAAACAAGAGTGTGCAGTATCAAGAGATATTTCAAAAAAGATACTTTGTTTACCTATATACCCCGAACTTAGAAAAAATGAACAAAATATGATTTTAGATATACTAAAAAGGGAAATAGATAATGGAAACTGAAAAAAAAGTTGAATATACTATTGATGATACAGAAGCAGAAGATTTTGAAGATATATCAACACCTTATGATGTTTCAAAAATAGATATTCTTTTTGAGCCTGAATATGTAGATAGACTTGTGCGAAAATTTGATTTAAAAGAGTTAAACCTAAATCCAGATTTTCAAAGAAATGAGGTATGGAAACAGAAACAAAAAAGTAGGTTGATAGAATCTATACTTATTAAAATCCCAATTCCTAGTTTTTATATAGATGCTCGCGATGAATCTAACTGGATAGTTATAGATGGACTACAAAGATTAAGTAGCATTATAAGATATATTAAAGATGAGTATCCTTTAAAAGATTTAGAATTTTTACAAGAGCTTCATGGAAAAAGGTTTTCTGAACTAGATAGAACTTTTCAAAGAAGGATAGAAGACTTCAAACTTACCTTGTATCTGGTTAGACCAAATACACCAGAAGAGATAGCACTTAATATATTTACTCGAATCAATACCTTAGGAGAGCCTTTAAGCCCTCAAGAGATACGACATGCTATCTACAACGGTAACGCAACAAAGCTTTTAAAAGAGATTGCAGAATCAGATGAATTTTTAAATACTATTCACCCAACGCCTGCCATGAAAAGACGGATGAGCGATAGAGAGTTAATTTTAAGATTATTGGCTTTTAAGATTACAAATTATGAAGAATATAAAAAATCAAATAATTTAGCAATATTTTTGGCACATAGCATGAAAAAAATGAATACAATGAATGAGAGTGAATTGGATGAGCTAAGAAGCTTTTTAAGAGACAGTATGGATAAGGCTAGCTTAGTTTTTGGAAAATTTGCATTTAGAAAGATTTATGAAGATGATGATAATAATAAAAAACGTCCTATAAATAAATCTCTTGTTGAAACATTTGGATATTTTTTACCTAATTATAGTTTTGAAACCCTTGAAAATTCAAAAGAAGCTATAGTGTCTAATTTAAGAGAAGCTTTAACAAATGACATTCAGTTTGAAAACTCCATCTCACGAGCTACGAACAATATAGAAAATGTACACTATAGATTTTCTAAAGTAAAAGAGATTTTAGATGATGCAACAAGGAAAGATACTGTATGAAAAAAATAATTTTAAATAATTTTAAATGTTTTGAAGAGCAAGAGATAAATTTCAGTAATTTAACTATTTTAGCTGGTGCAAATGGTAGTGGTAAATCTACTGTTATACAAGCGATATTACTTTTTTTACAAAGTACTAATTCAAGAAATGCTTTTATAGATAGCCTTGTTTTAAATGATTATTTTTTAGAAGCGGGTATGGCAAGTGATATATTATATGAAAATGCAAAAGAAGACTTTGTCTCATTTGAAATATTTTTTGATGATAAAAAAAGTTTTTTATATAAATACAATATTAAAAATAGAGAAAATAGAATACTCTCAAGTGAAGACTCTAAGAAATTTAATGAAGATTTAAAACAAAAAATAATTAAACCTCCAGAAGAACTAATTGCTAGGTTAATGCAATTAGGTATTGAATTTATATCTACTGACTTTATAAGTGCCGACAGATATGGACCCAAACTAACATATAAAATAAACAACGAAGATACAAAAGTTGGTAAATATGGAGAATATACACCTTACATAATAGACCAACACAAAAATGATATTTTACAGAATAAAAATGTATATTTTAACAACACGGTAAACAATAGTTCTTTACTAAGTGAGGTTAATAACTGGCTGTCTCATATTTTAGATGGTGTTAAAATAGACACAAGTGTTATAGATAATGCAAATATATCTATACTAAAAGTGACAAATTATCCGCAGTCTATTTTGGACTTTAGAAGCCCCATACATATGCCTTATGGTGCTAGTTATGTATTGCCTATAATAGTAAGTTGTTTATTGAATTCCAATACTAAACAAGGCAAGGTGATAGTTGAAAATCCTGAAGCGCACCTACATCCATCTGCTCAATCAAAATTAGGGAAGTTTTTGTCAAAGATCGCAAATGCTGGAGTGCAAGTTATCATAGAAACACATAGTGATCATATTATAAATGGAATAAGGATAGCTATTAAAAATAAAGAGATATCAAACAAAAAAGTTGTTTTTAATTCATTTTCAAGAGGTGAAGCATTGGGAGAAAATGTAGTTGAAGAAATTTCAATCCAAGAGAATGGTAAGTTAAGTAGATGGCCTGATGGCTTTTTTTGACCAATATGAAAAAGATATGCTAGAGCTTATATGAAGTACCTATTTTTAAATCATTTTTCATTTCAAGACCCTAAACCTAATTGTACTGAAAATGATATTGTATTAGCTTTTAGTTGTATCGGTTTATTGTTAAAAAAATTTAAGCAAATTAAACAGTGAATTGATTTTTCATAATCAATTATCTTCGTTTAAATATAATGACAAAGATATAAGATATTACTTAAAGCTTATTGATAGAGATATTATGATTTTGTTATTAGCTAAAATTGGCAACTCTTTACCTTTTTGCTCAAACAGTTATCATGAGTATGAAAATGATGAAAATTTAGTACTTGGTAATTGTAAAGTAAAAGATACTGGTATAGATATATTAGAGAATTTTTTAGCCTGTGCTGTTTATTTAAATGCTCCAGTAGTAACAGCTAAAACACTTTGTAATAATAAATTTCTAGATAAAAAAATAGAAATTATTTGTAAAGATGAAATAGTTTTTCTTGATAATTATTTTTTAGAAGATACAAATGATATTATAAAAAAGGTAAAAGAAAACATTAAACTTAGTGCAAGTAATTGGGAAGATTGGAAAACAAATAGTTTACCACTCTATAAAAATATTTTAATTACTAATGACTGTTTTAAAGAGATACTAAACTACTCATTTAGTTCAAAGTATGCTCATGGAATATTAGACTTTATAGAAAAAGTAAATACTTTCATCGCAAATAAAAAAATAAATACTTTAAATTTTGATGAATGTTGCTCTCATACTACAAAAGAATCAGAGACAAGAAGGAAACAATTTAAGAATCAATTGATGGTTAAAAACTGCGATGATACAAAAGAGATAGCAAGCTGGCATACGAGAATAAATCAAGATTTTAGATTATACTTTACTTTAGATGCTAAAGCTAATAAAACATGCTTTGTAAAACTTACTAAGAAAATATCATGAAGGATAACACAAAATGACACTAGCAATAATGCAGCCATACCTTTTCCCATATATAGGGTATTGG
Organism: Sulfurimonas sp.; assembly: GCA_030949825.1. Taxonomy (GTDB): domain Bacteria; phylum Campylobacterota; class Campylobacteria; order Campylobacterales; family Sulfurimonadaceae; genus Sulfurimonas. The sequence continues at coordinate 52,959 of JAUZSC010000035.1, read as the reverse complement.
CAACTTATCAGTGCTGTAGATACTTTTGTAATTTATGATGATGTGAATTTTATCAAAAAAGGTTATATCAATAGAAACTCTATTTTATCAAATGGACAAGCTCAACTGATTACATTAGAACTTATAGGAGCAAGCCAAAATAAACTAATTAATGAAATAAAAATAGGTAATAATAGTAAAAAACTATTAACTACTATTGAAAGGTCTTATTCTAAAGCACCATATTTTAAAGATATTTTTCCTATGATAAAAGATATTTTAATTCAAAATGAAAAAAACTTAGCAAAATCTATAGGCTATTCACTAGAAAAAATATCAAATTATTTGGAGATGGATACAAAATTTATATATTCTAGTGATATAGAAAAAGACAATAGTTTACATGCTCAAGATAAGATATTAGATATTTGTAGTAAACTAGAAGTAACAAATTATATTAATGCTATAGGTGGTAAAGAACTTTATCATAAAGATAAATTTCAAAAATCTGAAATAAATCTTAATTTTTTAGATACAGAGCTTATGGAATATAAGCAGTTTAAAAAAGAGTTTGTGCCATATCTATCCATAATTGATATTATGATGTTTAATAGTATAGAAGAAATAAAAAAAATGATAAAGAACTATCAGTTAATTTAAAGGACAATAAAGTGGCAAAAGTAGTAATATTTGGAATAGGACAGATAGCAGAGATAGCACACTTTTATTTAACAAATGATAGTGAGCATGAGATAGTAGCTTTTACAGTTGATAAAGAATTTTTAAATGTTGATAATTTTCATGATCTTCCCGTTGTATCATATGAAGAGTTAATAGAAAAATATCCATCAACTGAATATAAAATGTTTATACCAATAAGCTATAAAAAAGTAAATAAATTAAGAGCAGAAAAATTTGCTGATGCAAAATCAAAAGGTTACGAGTGTGTTAGCTATATCAGCTCAAAAGCTACTTATTATAATACTCCAGTAGGAGAAAATTGCTTTATATTTGAAAACAATGTAATCCAACCATTTAGTAGTATAGGCGATAACTGTATTCTTTGGAGTGGAAATCACATAGGACATCACACAACTATAGAAGATCATTGTTTTATAGCTTCTCATGTGGTAATATCTGGAAATGTAACTATTGGTGAAAGTTCATTTTTAGGTGTGAATTGTACCGTATCAGATAATGTAAGTATTGGTAAATCAAATGTAATTGGTTCTAGTGCAGTGATTTTTAAGAATACAGATGATAACTCTGTTTATTCTCCTACAGAAACTGAAAAATCAAGAGTTCCAAGTAATAGACTGAGAGGATTTTAATGGAATATAAAAAAATTATAGAACATTATGAAGAATGTTTTGAAAAGTTTGGAGATACACCACAAGGTGTAGATTGGACAAAAGAGGAACAAGTAGAATCTAGATATAACACAATGCTAGAACTGATTAATTTTAGAGAAAAGTCATTTCAAATAACAGAAAATATTTCTCTTTTAGATTATGGCTGTGGATTATCTCACCTGTACGAGTATATAGTAAAAAACAATATAGACTATGTGGAATACACTGGATTAGAAATATCAAATAAATTTTTTGAAGTTTCTAAGAAAAAATTTCCAGACAATACATATATTAAAGGTGATATTTTAAAAGACAATAATCTTCTAAAAAATAAATATGACTATATTATTATAAATGGTGTATTCACAGAGAAGCGAGATTTAAGTTATCAAGATATGTTTAGCTATTTTGAAAAAATGATAGAAAAAATTTATGAATATTGTGATAAAGGAATTGCTTTCAATGTCATGTCAAAGCAGGTTGATTGGGAAATAGATACACTTTTTCATGTACCAATGGATGATATGGCAAATTTTCTTACTAAAAAGATAAGTAGGAATTTTATAATTAGGAATGATTATGGTTTATATGAATATACAGTTTATTTATACAAAGCCTTTTTATAAAGAATAACTTAAAAAGCAAGGAAATTAAGAAATAGACATCAGTTTATCAACAATATTACTTAAAAGAACAATGCAAGAGCTAAATCTTGCAGAGTTTGATTTTTTAAATACTCTTTTTGAAAGTTCATTTCTAGAATTTGAACAGAGTATTTTGATAATCAAACTATATAGTCAGTTATATAATTAACTATATTTTGGTTAACAATTTAGTATGGGAATAGCTTTACATGTATTGCTATTATAAGTGATTCAAGTACTAACTTGGGATCTTTAAATTATCACTGTTTATGACTTTGCAAATACACGATTAGGATCGTAAGGTACATTGTATTTAAATATAGAATATATTATTGTAGCTATCTTCCTAGATACGGCTATTAAAGCTTCTTTTTTAGATTTACCTTGAGAGCGTTTAGTATCATAGAGTTGCTTGAGTTGAGTGTTGTGAATTAAACAACTCACAGCACTCATATACAGAGCATGCTTAACTAAAGGCGAGCCTCTTTTAGAGAGATGACCAATATGCTTAGAGTTACCAGAACTATTCTCAGTTGGAAATAGTCCAATGTAACCTATAAGTTTAGGGATACTAGGAAATCTGCTTAGGTCTCCAAGCTCACTAATCATCGCTGCGATTGTTTTCTCAGCAACACCTGGTATAGTCTTTAAATTAGCTATTAAACTATTACTCTTATCAATCTCCATTCCAGCTTCATCAACAACTATAGTTGTATTAGTTGCTGTTGTCGAGTTTGAGTTACTAAGTAAAGAGAATATCTCAGACTCAAGAAGGTTAAGTTCAGCTAGATACATCTGAAGAAGCCTAATACTACTTCGTATAGCGATAGCTCTAGCATCTTTAGCCTTACCTGAATAGATAGACTCCTTTGAGAGTTCTAATAGCTGTAAGGCTTTACTCTGAGTAAAATTGTTACCTTGAATATGACGAAATAGCTTCATAATTCTATCAACACTACTATGTCTGTAATGATGTGCAGTTGGATACTTGTCAAGTAGTGCTAACCCACTCACAGTAAAAGGTTTTATAAAACCTTCGAACTCTGGGAAAGTAACCGTTATCTGAGTAAGTATTCTCTTCTTAACATCTTTCATATCCGCTTGAATAGAACTTCTGTTTCGATAGAGTGTTCTTAAAGATTGAAACTCATCATCTGTGATATATCCAGAGCTGAACTTTCCATCTTTAAGTAGTAATGCTATAACTAATGAGTCTATCTCATCATTTTTTACTTTTTTCAATGTAATCTGCTCTCTGTATCTACTGGTTTGGAATGGATTCAATAGTTTAACAAGATATGTTTGAATTCTAAGAAACTCTTGAAGGTTTTCACCGTAAATACCAGTAGCTTCAAGACCAATAGTAAAATCACTTTTATCCAAAGTGATACTATCAAGTATAGCTAAAAGCTTTTGGAACCCTTTAGCAGTGTTCTCAATCCTAAATGGCTTGTTAACAACTTTAGTCTCTTCATCATCGATGATTGAAACAACATGAAAATCTTTAGCAATATCAATTCCTACATAAAACATCTTTTAATCCTTGTCGTGTAATCTTTAGTTGTCCAAATACTTCTATTTGGATTCACAGCCTCGTTAATCTATAAGTAGTGAGTGCTAGTAAACAGCTACTCCCACAGCTTTTATATGAGTGATTAACAACTAAAGATATCAACAGGCTTAATTAATGTAGTCAATAGAAATAAACCTCTATCGCTATAAGGAAATAAATGTTGTTATATCTAAAGTCATAGACTATGATAGTTACAAGATTTGAAGTTAGTACTTCAATCTTAACAGAGTAATATATCTTTGATTTAAAGTCAAAAAAACTTTAAAAAAAGATGTGTTACTCATAAAAGAAATTATACGAGGAATTAAGATGAATTGGGTTAAAAAAGGTTTAATATTTGAGCCTACTGCAGAATTTGATTGGAATGAAAAAGCTTATGCTTCGGTACCAACAGTTTATAAAGTTTCGGAAAATATTTTAAGAATTTATTATACAGCTAGAGATATGGATAATAAAACAAACATTTCTTATATTGAAGTTGAGGCGGATAATCCCATAAATATTTTATATACTCATGAAAAATCAGTTTTAAATTTTGGAAAACTAGGCATGTTTGATGACTGTGGAGCTATGGTTTCACATGTAATAAATGTGAATGATGAAGTATGGATGTACTATATTGGATGGAATGTAAGGAACACTATTGCTTATCACAATTCGATAGGACTAGCTATAAGTAAAGATGGTGGAATTACTTTTGAAAAATTCTCAGAAGGTCCACTTTTTGATAGAACATACAGGGAGCCATATTTTAATGCGGCTCCATTTGTATTAAAAGAAAATGATATTTGGAAAATGTGGTATCTTTCAAATACCGATTGGGTGGAGTATGAAGGAAAAAGTGAACCATTCTATCACATCAAATATGCTGAATCAGATAATGGAATTGACTGGAAAAGAGAAGGTAAAGTAGCCATTGATTATAAAAATAAAAACGAATGTGGAATAGTAAGGGCTTGTGTATTAAAAGATAATGATACTTATAAAATGTGGTATGCACATAGAAACTTACAAAACTATAGAACCAATAAAAATAGTAGTTATCGTATAGGTTATGCAGAATCAGAAAATGGAATTGATTGGATTAGAAAAGATGATAAAGTAGGTATTGATGTAAGTGAGAGCGGATGGGATAGTGAGATGATAGAGTATCCGTTTGTTTACGATCATAAAGGTAAAAGACATATGATTTACAATGGCAATACTTTTGGTCAAAGTGGATTTGGATATGCAGTATTAGAAGAGGGATAATATGAAGTTTATTCACATAGGGTATCCTAAAAACTTATCAACCACTTTACAAAATGATTTTTTTGCGAAGCATTCAGAATTAAATTATTTGGGAATAGGTTTTAACAGTGAAAATATAAAATATAAAAATTCTGATTATTCCATTTATTTTGATGGATTAATAAGAGCAAGGGATATTGAATTTAAAGAGCTGCATCATAGTTTTTTTGATAGATTACATAAAAATTTATCTGATAATTATGGAATATCACATGAAAATTTATCGTTTCATTTTTCAAATGATGAAGTCGATATAACACAAAAAGTAGATAGACTATTCGATTTTTTTGGAAATAATACAAAAATAATTGTAGTTATAAGAAATCAATTTGATTTAATTAAATCTATTTATAAAGAATCATTAAAAGCAGGATTGTCTATTGATTTTTATGATTATATAAATATGCTTTATAGGAATAAATTTCATAGTTATTTACAAGAGTTTCAGTTTGATAAGGTACTTGATATTTACAAAAATAAGTTTGGAATGAATAATATCTTAATTTTACCAATTGAAGAGTATAAAATTAATAGCAAGTTGAAAAAAGTTAATGAAAAATATTTATTTCTAGATGAAATATGTGGTTTTTTAAATATAAAATATGAAAACCTCAATCTCAATCATAATAATCCTTCCTTAAATAATAAAGAGGCTTTTCATTTATTAGAATTAAATAAACGATACAGATATAATTTGGGGAAGGGTGATTATTCTTTGATTGATATTCATAAATATAAAGACATATTTAGTTATTTAGATTACACAGAGAGTGATATATATCATGATGTAAAAATGAAAAGAAATTTACTTGAATACTCAACTAAATTAGCAAAAGATGACCCTAGAGAAATAGACTATTATGCAGATCCTAAAATCATTGAAAAATTAAGAATAATGTTTATAAAATCAAATGAACGACTGTCAAAAAACTTTAATATAGAGTTACCAGATAATTATTTTGAAATGGAGTTATAGGTATGCTAAATTGGTATGAATTAATTTCAAAGTATGGCTTTATAAGACATATTTACAATCTATTAGAATACTTAAAAAATAATTTTTCAGAAGATTATGAACTAAATAATAAAGTATTTGTAATAGGTTTAAATAAAACAGGTACTACATCTATAGAAAAAGTTTTACTCGACTTTGATTATAAATTAGGAAACCAGATAGATGCAGAATTAATTAGCGATTATACTCTTAATGGAGATTATAGATTTTTTTTAGAGTATCTTAAAACTGCAAATGCATTTCAAGATCAACCTTTTAGTTTTAGAGGGTATTATAAAATATTACATAAAAAGTATCCAAATGCTAAATTTATTTTAACAATTAGGACTAATGAAAACCAATGGTATAATAGCTTGGTAAACTTTACAAAAAAAAGATTTTTGAATGATGGAATTGAAATAGGAACTGAACTTACTATTTCAGATATTAAAAGTTAGACTATAGATATCCACAAATGCCATATAATATTATGAAGATGTTATGGCTTCAAGATAGACATGTGCTATTTGATGAAGATAAAATTTTTGATGAAGATTACTGTAAGTATTATTATTTGCAGCATATAAAAGAAGTAAAAGAGTATTTTCAAGGTAGTGCTAATTTATTAATATTAAATGTTGAGGAAAAAGGCTCCTATAAAAAGTTATGTGAGTTTTTGGGGAAAGAAACTAAATATGATGAATTCCCACATCTAAATCAAACTAAAGAACAATAACAAATGAGAATAGAAAAAGAGATAATAGAAAATTGGAAACATAAGAATACTTTAGTAAGTATTTGTTGTGTAGCATATAATCAAGAGAACTTTATTGAAGAAACATTAAAAAGCTTTTTAATGCAAGAGACAAACTTTGCTTTTGAAGTATTAATACATGATGATGCTTCTACAGATAAAACAGCTGAAATAATAAAAAAATATACAAAAAAATATCCAAATATTATTAAGCCAATTTTACAAACTGAAAACCAGTTTTCTAAAGGAAAATTGGTAAATTTAGAATATAACTTATCAAGAGTAAATAGTGTATATATAGCATTATGCGATGGTGATGATTATTGGACTAATCAAGAAAAACTTCAAAAGCAAGTTGATTTTTTGGAAAACAATTCTACATTTATAGGATGTTCACATAATACAAAAATATTAGAGGAAGATAAAAATGTAGAAGATAGAGTAGTGAATAATATATTGAAAGATATTTTTACTATTGAAGATTTCACAAAGGGAGAAATATATTTTCATACAAGTTCAATGATGTATCGTAATGATAAAAATATGGATAAAGTATTGAAATATTTAGAGTTACATCGTGGCGATTGGTATATATCTATTGTTTTCTCCCAATACGGACCCATAAAATATATAGATGAAGTTATGTCTGTTTACAGAATTCATGATAAAGGGGTATGGTCACTTCTAAATGAAGAGGAAAAAATAGTTAAAAATCTAAAAGCGATAATTGATTTTAATAAAATATTTGATTACAAATATGAGGAGAATTTTTTAAATTTATTTACTCGTATCTCTAGTCAAAATATTCAAGCCTGCGAAGAGTTATTTGAAGGATTAAACAAAGAAGATGCAATTAAATTAATTAAGGTTGCTTATTTAAACATTATAGAAAAAGATAACATGATTATAGAAAAAGATAACATGATTATAGAAAAAGATAACATGATTATAGAAAAAGATATATCTATCAATGAATTGCGCTCGTCAAAAATCTGTAAAATTATGTTTGTTTTGAAAAAAATTTACAAAAAAATAGGAAATATTAATGAATAAAACAAAATACATACTATTACTGAAGTGTTTTTATTATCTTACCCCAAGGTTTTTTAGAGAGCAGTATAGTGATTCTGCTAGGTTCTACAATGATTTATTTAAAAAAATACAAAATAAATATTATAGACAACAATATAGTTATTATATTCTTGTTGATGAGATTAAAGAGTTGAAAAATAATTTTAATATATTATTTGAAATGGACAATAGAAAATCAAAAACAAATGAAATAATCATTTATGAAAAAAACAAAAAAAAATATAAATTACCATCTATAACTAATGATGTATTAGATATAAAAATTGGTATTTTTAATGAAGTTACGATTATAGGTTGTACTGATGCATTAGTATATGATGATTATCTTTATCATCAAGAATTATTGGCAATGGATGAATATCATGATTTAAAAAGATGGGATATTTTTGTTGATTTTAGTAAAAAAGATAAAAATACTATTTCACTTAATAATAGTAGTAGTAGTATATTTAATGCTAAAAGCACTATGTATATTACACTTTTAAAAGAACACTCTCTCAACTATTATCATTGGATTACCGAAAATATACCTCGTTTAATTTTGATATTAGAGGTACTGTCAAAAGATGATAGTATGATAAAAAATAATAAAATTACAGTACTCATCGATCAAGGAATGCCAATACAGTGTAAAGAAGTGATAGATCTAATTATGCCATTTGAATATGCCATAGTTGAAGTTTCAAAAGGAAAAAGGTGTATATGCAATAACCTTTTATATTGTTCTCCTTTATGGCAATCACTTGATAATACATCTAGGAAATTAAATCATAGTGAATTTTTTGTTGATAAATATGCTTTAGAATTAGTTTATAGAACAATTAGAAAGAATACTTTACTAGATAAAAAGCCTCCAACTAGAAAAATATATCTAAGAAGAAAGCCATCGCAAATGCGATCTATACTAAACAACGATAAAGTCGAAAAGTATATGCGGTTAAATGATTTTGAAATGGTTGATACAGCTAAAATGTCATTTGTAGAGCAAGTGAAATTGTTTCATGAAGCTAAATTAGTTGTTGGAGCTTCCGGAGCTACATTTACAAATATACTATTTATGCAGGTGAAAACAAAAGCTATTATATTTTTTCCGAGTCATCCTTCGGTTAATCATGGGATATTTCAACCACTAGCAGATGTCGCAAATGTAAATTTGGTTCATTATAAAACAATTCCCCAAGACTATGAAAGTATACATAGTAATTTTATGGTAGATTTAGATAAAATAGATTTTTTATTAGGAGAAAGTATTGGGCTATAAAAGTATTGATTTTGAAACACTTGGTGATGACAGAGGTTCACTTATAGCTCTAGAAGAAAACTATAATGCACCATTTGAGATAAAAAGAGTTTATTATATTTTCGATACAAAAGAAAATGTCACTAGAGGTTTTCATGCACACATAGATTTGAAACAATTAGCAATAGTAGTCAAAGGCAGTTGTACTTTTAGTTTAGATGATGGCTATAAAAGAGAAGAAATAATACTCGACAATCCAAATAAAGGGCTTTTTATAGAAGGGCTTATTTGGAGAGAGATGAAAGAATTTTCTCCTGATTGTGTTTTATTGGTGTTGGCTAGTGAACATTATGATGAAAGTGATTACATTAGAGATTATGATGATTTTTTAATGGAAGTTCATAAATGAGTAGCATAGCTGCACTTATACTTGGTACAATCTTTGCATTGTCATATACATTGGATATATCATTTTCTAAAAAGAATAATTGGTTTTTTTGGAAGAAGTTTAGTTTATATATTATCTATAACAATGCCCTTAATGTTTAATGAAAAGATACCAAATGAGGCATTTTATGGATTTGGATTTGGATTAGTCATTGGATTTATATTGATTTATTTTTTTATTTTTAAAAAAAGCAATAAGAAAAATAGAAAACCATGATAATAATGATGAAGATTTGGAGTTTTTTGTTTTCTTAATGAATGGGTATCATGATTTTAAAAAGAAAATAAATATAAAGTTAGAAGTGCTAAAGAAAGAAGAACAAAAATATAATAAAACTTACTTGAAAGTGCATGATGAATTAAAAAATAGTTTACCAAAATTTATTTTGGATATATATTCTAGCATGTATTCCCGAGATGATGATTTTAGAACTTATTCAACTTATGTTATGACAAAATTTATAAATGATTTTTTCTCAAATTCTAAAGCGAGATTTACACTTAGAATTATTGATCAAGAAAAAGATGAAATGAAATGTAAAATTACAACAAGAGATACAAATCCAAGTAATATACCGTTGAGTAAAAAAAATATGATTTCACAGTCATTGAAAAAGAATAAGCCATTAATATATTCAGAAAATAAAGATTTTCATTTTAATACAAATAATTCAATAGAAACTAAAATATTTGATGATTATGTTACTTATTGTATAATTGTAAAAGATAAAAACATACCTATAATAAGTGTAAACTTAGATGTCAAAGGTACTGAGTCTGTTGACAGAATGAAAGCATTTGTTAAGACAAATGTTTTTACTATTGTATGTGATGCGATAGCATTGTATTATAAAACAGAAAGTTCAAAAAAGGAGTTACCTAATGTGTGATATTTTAAAAGAACTAAAAGGTATTGATGCAAGACCTGTTTCTAAAAGTTTTGATAATTACGAAAAAATTCCAAGTGTTTTAAATAAAATAAGTCAAATTTTAGCAGAAAATAATAATGTAGTAATATCCGCTAATAATAGGCAACGAATAGTCCAAACTATTCAAATTTTAAATAAGAAAGTGAGTTATTGCTAATGATTCATAAATTAGCAGATGTACAATCTTCCCATATAGGTACAGATACAAATATATGGCAATTTTGTGTAGTACTAAAAGATGCTAAAATTGGAAGTAACTGCAATATCAATGCAAATGTTTTTATAGAAAATGATGTTCTTATTGGAAATAATGTGACTGTAAAAAGCGGTGTACAAGTTTGGGATGGTGTAACATTAGAAGATAATGTATTTATAGGTCCAAATGTAACATTTACAAATTATTTTACAACACGAAGTAAGCAATACGAAGAAAACATACTAAATACAGTTGTAAAAAAAGGTGCAACTATTGGTGCAAATAGTACTTTGATAGGTGGCATTACTATTAATGAGTTAGCAATGATTGGTGCAGGTAGTGTTGTAACAAAAGACATAGGAACACAAGAGCTTTGGTATGGGAATCCTGCTACGCATAAAGGTTATGTTTGTAAGTGTGGAAAAAAATGTGATGAGATGTTAATTTGTAATGTTTGTGATACTGAGTTAGTATGTTGAAACGAATATTTTTATGGTTTACAGAACACTTAAATGAATTAATTGTAGGCTTATTATTTACAATCATTATATATTATTTATATGATTGCAAGGATGATATATTTACAAAAGATGATATATCAAAATATATCATGCCTTTGGTTGTGTTGTTTGGTATATTTTTAACTTGGTTTCAATTTATTTTTAATAAATATAATTTGAAAAAAGAAGCAGCTATTAATTATTTTCCAAGACCTTTGGAGCTAGAAAGGATTGAAAGCGAAATAGATAAAGTAATCAACTTTTGGTCAGCTTCAGAATCGTTAGATACTCCAATTGTTAAATTAATGTTAGGTAAATCAATAACAAAAGTAGAATATCAGGTGATATGGGAAAAGTTGTCTATTGATATTAAAATAGATATTATCAGAAAAATTAAATTGTGTGATAATTCTCCTGTAAATATTGATACTTTACCTTATGAACAAAAATATAATGTATTGATTGAGTCAATTTATGTTGATACTAGGCGTAAACTAAATGGTTATTTAAATCAAATCGAAGGCTATTGTTTAGCAATAAATAATGGAAACATTGATTCTAATGCTGCTAAAAAATTATATGCACATAAATTTAAATATCATTTTAAAAAAGCACAAGGCTATATAGATATGGTAAGAATAGACAAGCAAGACAAGAGGCTATATATTGAATTTGAAAGAGTTTTAGATAAGTGGAAAGATTAAGATAATAAGAAATTTATCATATTTAAAGGACAAAAGAACAATGACAAAAATAATTTTAAATAATAAAAGTATTAATTATAATATATATATATGGTTTATTTATTTTGTAAGTATATTTTTAATGGCTATTTTTTTTAGTAACGGTATAGGGAAAATAGGTTCAATCTTTTCAGGGATAGTTGATCTTTTAAATAATGGAAGATATGGAGACCCTAAGTATTTTCTTACAGCAGCAATAGATATAGCTGAAAATGGTTGGATTACCCCTAGAAATGATTGGATTTTTAATTTATGGCCTCCTGGATTTGCAATTTTAGAAAGTAGTTTAATTTTTTTATTTGGTAAAGATTTGCCCTTAATTCTTTTTCTACAAATACTTTCATCAATATTATATGCTAGTATTTTGTTGATGATATTTAATTTATTTAAAGAAAAAATAAATACTTTTTATGCATTTTTACTTCCATTAACAATTTTTATGTTGCCTATATCAAGGGATTTTTTATTGGGACAAATTGGAGTTTCATTTGGAGAAACTTTTTCAATAGGTTTTTTTCTATTATTTCTATTATTTTCTATAAAATCATTGAAAACAAATTTAATTAAATATGCAGTTTATTCAGGATTTTTTTTAGGCTTAAGTTGTTATTTTCGTTCCTATTTTGAAACTTTACAAGTGTTTTTAACAATTATGGGAATAGCTTTTGTATTGATAATATTTGGATATGCATATTTTAAGAAAATTAAACTGTTATCATTTAAAAAACTTTTAATTTCTATTGCGACAATACTAATAGTTTCAAATTTACTAATGTTACCTTGGCGTGTTTATCATCAAGTAAACCAAAACATGATAAAATGGGTTGGAACTGCTGATTTAATGTTTCAAAACCAACTTAGGACTTCGGATAGTTTTGTTGGTGGAGCCGAATGGTTGTTGATTGGAGGCGCTAATACAGCTTGTAGAGTTGATGTAGATGTTTGTAATCAAACTGAAGATGTTAAAAAGTTAGTGATAAAAACATGGTTATTTAATCCATTGGAATGGTATAGAATAAAATTTGAAATAATTGATGAATATTGGTTTGCTAATAGGGGTAGTTGGACTAGTCCCAGCAAAATTAAAGCACCTATAATGAATAAGTTTGCAGATGGTTTAATTTTAATATTTATTATTATATCTATAGGCTATTTAATGATTAATAAAAATAAATTTTCTAAGAATAATTTATTGATAGCCTGGATATACTTATCTCTATTATTATCTTATGCTGCGATATATACTTTTGCACACTTTGAAGTGAGATATTTTTATTTTCCAAAGATATTAAGTATAGTTATCTTTTTAATAATAATTTCAGAAACAAAATTAATCAATAATAAAAAAAAGGAAATATAAAATGAAAGTATTATTATTAGCAGGTGGATTTGGAACAAGACTTAGTGAAGAAACAGATGTGAGACCAAAACCAATGGTAGAAGTTGGTGGTAAACCTATTTTATGGCATATAATGAAAACTTATTCTCAGTATGGTTTCAATGATTTCATCCTTTTACTTGGATATAAAAGTTATTATATCAAAGAATATTTTGCAAATTATTTTTTACATCAAAGTGATGTAACAATTGATATAAGTAATGGTAAAATGGAAATCCATAACAATTCAAGTGAACCTTGGAAAGTAACTTTGCTAGATACTGGTCTTAACACTATGACAGGTGGTAGAGTAAAAAGAGCATCTGTACATATAGGCGATGAACCTTTTATGCTGACTTATGGGGATGGGGTTGCTGATATTAATATAGAAGAATTAGTAAATTTTCACAAATCACATGGAAAAGCCATGACAATGACATCATCTCAACCAGCAGGAAGATTTGGTGCATTATCCATAGAAGAAAATGGTCAAGTATCAAAATTTTTAGAAAAACCAAAAGGTGATGGAAACTGGATAAATGCAGGTTATTTTGTGTGTGAAGCTAGAGTATTAGATTATATTACAGAGGGTGATTCTACTGTATTTGAACAGTCGCCATTACAAAAGCTTGCAGAAGATGGTGAAATATTTACATATAAGCATGAAGGTTTTTGGAAACCAATGGATAGTTTAAAAGATAAACATGACCTAAATGATATTTGGGATAAAGGTAATGCTCCTTGGAAAGTATGGTAATGAAATCTCTTTTTTCTAGTATATATAAAGACAAAATTGTATTAGTTACAGGTCATACTGGATTTAAAGGTTCTTGGCTTGTATATTGGCTCAATCAAATGGGTGCAAAGGTTGTCGGATATTCACTAGAAGCTCCGACTACACCTAATCATATAGAATTGTTGGATTTAGATATTGTATCAATAGTAGGAGATATTAGAGATTTAGAGAAATTAAATAAAACTTTTGAAGAGTATAAACCTGATATTGTTTTTCATTTAGCCGCACAACCATTAGTAAGACTTTCTTATGAAAATCCAATGGAAACTTATGAAACTAATGTGATGGGTACTTTAAAAGTTTTAGAAGCATGTAGACAAAATGATGTAAAAGCTATAGTAAATATCACTAGTGATAAAGCGTATGAAAATAAAGAATGGATATGGGGATATAGAGAAAATGATCCAATGGGTGGATATGATCCATATAGCTCATCTAAAGGCTGTGCTGATCTATTGGTCAACTCATATCGAAACTCATATTTTAATATTCATGAATATAAGAAATCTCATGATACACTTATCGCTTCTTGTCGTGCAGGTAATGTTATAGGTGGTGGTGATTGGGCGCAAGATAGACTTATCACGGATATCATGGTTTCAGTATCTAAAAATAAAAAAGTAAGCATACGAAATCCACATGCCACAAGACCTTGGCAACATGTTTTAGAACCACTTAGTGGTTATTTAAGTGTTGGACAAAAACTTTTAGAAGAAAAAGTAGAGTTTTCAGATGCTTGGAATTTTGGTCCAAGTGATGAAGGTAGTATTAATGTAGAAGAAGTAGTTAAAAATGTAAAAAAACATTGGGATAAAATCGATTATGAAATCAATAGAGATCCAAATCAATTGCATGAAGCAAGTCTTCTTAAACTTGATTGCTCAAAAGTACATATACTATTAAAATGGAATGATATTTGGGATAGTGAGACTACATTTGAAAAAACTGTCAAATGGTATAAATCGTATTATGAAGAGAATAAAAAAGTAATAACTAAGTTAGATTTAGAATCTTACATTAATGATGCAAAAACTAAAAAAATTGAGTGGGCAAAAAATGACTAAAATATCAGATTATATAATAGAATTTTTACTTGAAAAAGAGATAAATAAAGTATTTGGATATATAGGTGGTGCAATCGCACATCTTTACCATTCTATAGATAAATATGAAGATATTGAGATGATTAATTGTATTCATGAGCAAGGAGCTGGTTTTGCATCTGAAGGTTATTCTAGGGTAACTGGGAAAAGTGGGGTTGCTATAGCAACTAGTGGACCAGGAGCAACTAACTTAATAACTCCAATTGGTAGTTGTTTTTTTGATTCTGTTCCAACTTTATTTATAACGGGTCAAGTAAATACATATGAATATAAATATGATAAAGCTGTTAGACAAATTGGTTTTCAAGAAGCAGATATTGTTAGTATTGTAAAGCCAATTACTAAGTATGCCGTTATGATTAATAATGTAAGTGAAATACGATATGAATTAGAAAAAGCATATTATATCTCTCAGAATGGAAGAAAAGGTCCTGTTCTTATTGATATACCAATGGATATACAGAGAAGTGAAACTGATATAAGTACACTTAAATCATTTATTAATTCAGATGAACATAAAGAATTAGAAAAAAAAGTTCTTGATAATAAAATAAAAGATGTTGTAAATAGTTTAAATAATTCAAAAAGGATAATAGTTTTAATTGGAGGTGGAGTTAGATTATCTAATGCTCAAGAAGAACTTTTAAAATGGCTGAGAATGTATAAAATTCCTATAGTATATTCTTTAATGGGTAAAGATGCTATTGGTGAAGAATATGAATATAATATGGGTTTAATTGGTTCGTATGGAAATAGATATGGAAATTTAGCTTTAGCAAATAGTGATTTGATTTTAGTATTAGGTTCAAGGCTAGATACAAGACAAACAGGTACAAACCTAGAAACATTTGCAAGAGAAGCAAAAATAATACAAGTAGATATTGACAAAAATGAATTAGGTTCTAAAATTAGAGTTGATATTGAAATCAATAGTGATGTTTTAGAATTTATTAATGAATTGAAAAATCAAAAATTGACTATTGATACTGAAAAATGGTTAAAAACTTTAGCGATATATAAAAATGAGTTTTCATCTATAGTTGGAATAAATAAAAATATTAAAGTGCCGAATCTAATCATTTCTAAAATATCAAACTATTTAACAGATGAAATTGTTACAGTAGATGTTGGACAACATCAAATGTGGACAGCTCAATCTTTAAATACCAAGCAGTCACAACAAGTACTTTTTTCTGGTGGCATGGGTGCTATGGGATTTGCTCTACCTTCTGCGATAGGTGCTTCTATTGCTTCAGAAAAAAAGAGTAATTGCTATTGCTGGTGATGGTGGTATTCAGATGAATATACAAGAATTAGAGGTAATTAAAAGAAGACAGTTACCTATAAAAATATTTGTATTAAACAATAAAAACCTTGGAATGGTAAGACAGTTTCAAGAATTATATTTTGATCAGAAGTATTCAGGGACAATAAATGATTATAGCGTACCTAATTTAGTAGAAATAGCCAAAGCCTATGGTTTAAAGGCAAGAAATATTGATGACCTTAATAATATTGATGAAGAACTAAAAGATATATTCTCAACAAAGAAAGCAGAATTAATAAATATTGTTTTGGATGAAAAGATGACTTCTGTTGAACCAAAACTTATTGTTAATAATCCAATTGAAAATATGCATCCTTTTATTTCAAAAGAAAAATTACATTCTTTGATGATAATTAAACCTTTGGAAGATTAATATGAATATTTTCATCACAGGTTCCAATGGTTTCACAGGAAGTCATTTAAAAGAATATTTACAAGATAATTATAAAAAGTATATTTTATTTACACCGTCTAGTACAGAGCTAGATTTGACTAATGAGAAAAAAGTAGAAGATTTTATATTAGGAAATAAAATAGATATTATCATTCATCTTGCTAATCGTGGTGGAGGTAGAGATACTCTTGATATGAAGAATTTGACAGAATATAATTTGAGAATATTTTTCAACATTGTGAAACATGAAAAAAGTGTAGAAAAAATAATATCAATTGGTAGTGGAGCAGAATATGGTAAGCATAAGCCCATAATAGATGCGAAAGAAGAAGATTATAAAGAAGAGCAACCATTTGATGAATATGGATTTTATAAATCTATAACATCAAAATATATTGAGAAATCAAACAAAATTGTTCAGTTAAGAATATTTGGGGCTTATGGTGAGTATGAAAATTATAGATATAAATTTATAAGTAATGCTATAGTTAAGAATCTTTTACATCTACCTCTTGTAATAAACAAGAATGTTTATTTTGATTATATTTATATAGATGATTTAGTAAAAATGTTAGATTGGTTTATACACAATGAATCAAAAGAGAATATTTATAATGTTACTACTGGTAAAAAGATAGATTTAATTACTTTGTCAAATTTAGTAAATGAAACGAGTGATTTTAAGTCTGATATTATAGTATTAAATGATGGTTTAAATAATGAATATACTTCTTCAAATGATAAAGTAATGATGGAGTTAGGTAAAGATTTTAAATTTACTTCTCATAAAGATGCAATAAGTAAAATGAGAAAGTATTTTAAATTAAATCTTGAAAATTTAGATAAGGATACCATTATTAATGACCCATATCTAAAAAAAATAAATAACATATGGAATAAGGAAGATTAGGGTGACAAAACAAGAGCAATTAAAACAAGAGATTTTAGATAAAACAAAAGAATATTATGAGCTAGTACATAAGCCACAGCAAGAACGAAAGTTTATAGAGGGTAAAAGTCAAGTTAATTATGCAGGTAGAGTATTTGATGAAAGAGAGATGCAGTATCTTGTAGATAGTTCACTTGATTTTTGGCTAACATATGGGGATTATTCTAAAAAATTTGAAAAACAACTTGCAAAATTTTTGAATGTTAGATGGTCTTTTTTAGTTAACTCTGGAAGTTCTGCAAATCTTTTAGCTTTTTACACTTTAACTTCTCCACTGTTAAAAGAAAGACAAGTTAAGAGAGGTGATGAAGTTATAACTGTTGCGGCTGGTTTCCCTACAACGATTACTCCTATAGTTCAGTATGGTGCTGTACCTGTATTTGTAGATATGGAACTTACAAATTTTAATGTTGATTTTACTCAATTAGAAAAAGCACTTAGTCCTAAAACAAAAGTTGTGATGATAGCTCATACTCTCGGAAATCCATTTAATATAAAAGCTGTAAAAGTATTTTGTGATAAACATAATTTATGGCTTGTAGAAGATAACTGTGATGCTCTTGGTAGTATGTATGAAGGTAGGCCTACAGGAACATGGGGGGATATAGGAACATCTAGTTTTTACCCACCACACCATATGACAATGGGAGAAGGTGGAGCTACATATACTAACAATCCATTATTAAAAAAGATTATGTTAAGTATGAGAGATTGGGGTAGAGACTGTTGGTGTGAAAGTGGTGTAGATAATACATGTAATAGAAGATTCTCTCAAAGTTTTGGATCGTTACCTAAAGGATATGATCATAAGTATGTATATAGTCATTTTGGATTTAACTTAAAAGTATCAGATATGCAAGCAGCTGTAGGTGTCGCACAACTTGAAAAATTTCCAAAATTTGTAGAAAAAAGAAAAGAAAACTTTAAAAAATTATATGATGGATTAAAAGACTTAAAAGAACTTACTTTAGTAGAAACTCAACCCAACTCAGATCCTAGTTGGTTTGGTTTTATGATGACACTAAAAAATGATGTATCTTTTACTAGAAATGAGATAGTAGAATTTCTTGAAGAAAATAAAATACAAACAAGAAACTTATTCGCAGGAAATATTATAAGACATCCATTATTTGATGATATGATTATAGATACTGATTATAGAGTTATTGGTGATTTACCAAATACAGATAAAATTATGAATGATAGTTTTTGGATAGGATTGTATCCTGGTATGGGTAATGAGGCTATAAATTATATGATTAAGAAAATCCGAGAGTTTTGTGCTTAAAAAACAAATAATTAGTTTTTTATTAGTGGGAATAATAAATACCATAGTAGGTTATTCATTATATGCACTCTTTATATATTTAGGATTTAGTTATATTTTATCAGTATTGTTTGCTACTATTTTAGGTGTATTATTTAATTTTAAAACAATTGGAAAATTTGTATTTAAGTCTAAAAGTGATAATGCAATTCTTAAATTTATATTGGTATATTCGATTGTTTTTGTGGTAAATATTGTAATAATTAAGATATTTAAAGGTTATGAATTTAATGATTATTTATCTGGTTTATTTGCAATAATTCCAGCTTCTGCAATATCATTTATATTAAATAAATATTATGTTTTTAAGGATAAAAAAAAATGAAATTAATTAGTATTGTAACACCATGTTATAATGAAGAGGGAAATGTTCAAGAATTATATCAGAGGGTAAAAGATACAATTAATACATTAACTGATTATACTTATGAGCATATCTTTATTGATAATGCTTCAACTGATAAAACAGTTTCAATATTAAAAGAGATTGCAAAAGATGATTTAAATGTTAAAATCATAGTGAACTCAAGAAATTTCGGTCATATGTGTTCTCCTGTTTATGGAATGTTTCAAGCTACTGGAGATGTTATCATATCTATTGTATCTGATCTTCAAGATCCTCCTGAAATGATTCCTCAATTTATATCTGAATGGGAAAAAGGAAATGATATAGTTTTAGCTATAAAGAAATCAAGTGAAGAAAATGGATTAATGTTTAAAATAAGAAAAATATATTATGGTTTATTGAGTAAATTATCAGAAGTAGAGATTTTTAAAAATTATACTGGATTTGGTTTGTATGATAAAAAAGTAATGGATGCTGTCAAAGAATTGAAAGATCCCTATCCATTTTTTAGAGGTATGATTGCAGAAGTTGGTTTTAAGGTTTCAAAAATTGATTATGCTCAACCTGTACGATTAAGAGGTATAACAAAGAATAATTTTTATACTTTATATGACATAGGAATATTAGGAATAATAAGCAATTCTAAAATACCTCTTAGAATGGCTATATTTATGGGTGTATTTTTTGGAATAATTAGTTTGCTTATTGGATTTGGATATTTTGTGGCTAAATTATTATATTGGGATACTATGTCATTAGGTGTAGCACCATTAATTATTATGAGTTCCTTAATGTTTTCAATAATGTTATTTTTTATAGGTATTATAGGTGAATATGTAGGTGCTATTTATACACAAGTGTTAAATAGACCTTTGGTATTTGAAAAAGAAAGAATTAATTTTATAGAATATAAGTTAAAGGAAATATAAAATGACACCATTTTTAGATTTAAAAAAGATTAATGCTCGGTATCGAAGTGAATTATTAGAAGCATGTACTAAAGTTATAGATAGTGGCTGGTATGTTCATGGTAGTGAGCATGAAGAGTTTGAAAATGAGTTTGCTCAGTATTGTGGTGCTAAATATACCATCGGTGTAGCGAATGGTCTTGATGCTTTAATCTTGATACTTAGAGCATATAAAGAGATGGGAATAATGGACGATGGTGATGAAGTCATAGTGCCTTCAAATACATATATAGCTTCAATACTCGCAATATCACAAAATAGTCTTGTTCCCGTATTGGTCGAGCCAGATATAAATACATATTTGTTAGATTGGACTAAAATAGAAGAAAAAATCACTTCGAAAACAAAAGCGATTATGCCTGTTCATCTTTATGGACAAACATGTGAGATGGATAATATAAATAAGATAGCTAAAAAGTACAATCTAAAAGTAATAGAAGATTCTGCTCAATCACATGGTGCATATTTTAAAGATAAAAGATGTGGAAACCTTGGAGATGCAAGTGGATTTAGTTTTTACCCTGGTAAAAATCTTGGAGCATTAGGTGATGGTGGAGCAGTTACAACAAATGATAAAAATTTAGCAAATACTATCAAAGCACTTGGCAACTATGGAAGTCAAAAAAAATATAAAAATTTATATAAAGGTACAAATAGTAGACTAGATGAGATACAAGCTTCTATGCTTAGAGTTAAGTTAAGATATTTAGATAATGAAATAGAAAACAGAAGAGAAATAGCAAACTACTATCTTAAAAATATCAAAAATGAAAATATAATCTTACCACAATTAAAACATGAAAATAATCATGTTTGGCATCTATTTGTAATACGAACAACTAAAAGAGATGAGTTACAAAAATATTTGTTGAGTAATGAAATCCAAACACTTATACACTACCCATTGGCTCCACATAAGCAAGAAGCTTATAAAGAGTGGAAGAATGAAAGTTATCCTATAAGTGAGCAGATACATGATGAAGTGTTGAGCTTACCAATAAGTGGTGTCCAAAAAATTGAAAATACAAAAAAGATTGTTGAAATTATAAATGCATACTAATAATTTTCTAGTCTCTGTAATAATTCCTGCATATAATCATGAAAAATATATTCTCAAAGCATTAGATAGTGTATTAAACGATGAGTATCCAAATAAAGAGCTGGTTATAATAGATGATGGATCTACAGATGAGACAAATAGTTTAATTACTCATTGGATTAAAAACAATACTGATAAACTTAGCATTCTTAGCATTAAATATAAGACTAGAAGTAATAAAGGTGTGTCAAAAACACTTAATGAACTTATTCGAATGTCTGATGGGGAATATATTTGTATAGTGGCTAGTGACGATTATTTACTCAATGGCGGTATTGCTAAGCGTGTAGAATATTTACAACAAAATACAACTAAGATGGCAGTATTTGGGGATTGTATAGTTGTTAATCAAGAGAATATCACAACATATGCTAGTGGTCTAAAAAATTACTATACAGTTAAAATAGAAAACTACCAAGATGATACTAGTCTTAAAAATGAGATTATTATGAGGTGGTCTGTACCTGGACCAGTTTTTATGGCAAGAAGAATAATGTATACTAAGCATAATATATTTTATAGTGAAAATTTAATTGGTGAGGATTGGGATATGTATTTAAGGTTAGTGTCTAAAAATTATTTGGGTTTTATTGATTTTAAGGTTGCTGCATATCGAATTCATGATAGTAATACATGCATAAGCTTTGAAAATGAAATATTAATAGACAGAATAAAAACTATAATTTCTAATTTAAAATTATTTGCACTAGAAGATAAAGTTAAACTTATATATATGCTAGCTAAATTGATATTAGTTTCTAATATGAAGTTTTCAGTCGGAATATATAATAAATATAGGAAGAAATAGTGAAATATAATTCTTTCAATAAAGAAAATAATATTTCAGTATTACTATCGACATATAATGGGGATAATTATTTAGAAGAACAATTGGATTCATTGTTGAGTCAAACTAATAAAAATTTTAGAATAATTGCAAGAGATGATTGTTCAAATGATAATACACTGAATATATTAAATACATATGGAATCGAAATACTCGCTTCAAAAACTAACTTAGGGGCCAAAGGTAGTTTGTCTGCTTTATTAGAATATGCCGTTCAAAATAGTGATAGTAACTACTTTATGTTTTGTGATCAAGATGATGTATGGAAAAATGACAAGATAGAGAAAACTTTAGCTAAAATGCTAGAGATTGAAAAAAATTATTCAAATATACCTGTATTAGTTCATACAGATTTAAAAGTTGTTGATGAAGAATTGACTATTTTACATCAATCATTTATGTCATATCAAGGAATAGAAGCTAAATATAATAACTTAAATAATTTACTAATACAAAATACGATTACTGGTTGTACTATGATGATAAATCGTAAACTTGCAAAAGTATGCTTACCTATTCCATCTGAATCCATTATGCATGACTGGTGGATAGGGTTAGTAGCGAGTAAGTTTGGAAAGATTGCTTATGTTGATAAAGCAACGATAAACTATAGGCAACATAATAAAAATAGTGTTGGTGCTAAACAATTTAATTTAAAATATATTTTAGAAAATATTTATAAAAATCATTCTTTATCAACTAATATCTTTCAAGCAAAATCTTTTTTAGATAGATACAGAGATAAACTAGATAAGAAAACTATTGATATGCTTGAAGACTTTATCAGTATTGAAAATAAATCATTTTGGCAAAAAAGAAAAATACTTCTAAAACACAAGCTTTTAAAACAAGGACTAATCCGAAATATTGGGTTATTGGTTAAGATATGAAAATAAATGCAACAATCGTACTCTATAACAACGATAAGGTACTACTTGAAAAAGCTATATATAGTTTTTTAAATACAGAGCTAAAAGTAAAACTATATTTGATAGATAATTCTGAGACTAATGAATTAGAATATTTAGCTACATTGGATAATCGAATAGAATATAGTTTTAACAACAAAAACTTAGGTTTTGGAGTGGCTCACAATATTGCTCTACAAAAAAGTATTGATGATAATATAGCGTATCATCTAGTGTTAAATCCAGATGTGTATTATGAGGGTGGTGTTATTGAAGAGCTACTTGAGTATATGGATAACAATCAAGATGTGGCTAATGTAATGCCAAAAGTTTATTACCCTAGTGGTAATCTTCAGTATTTATGTAAAATGTTGCCTACCCCTATGGAATTGATTGGTAGACGATTTATACCATTTGCTAAAATTGTTGAAAAAATAAATGAAAAATTTGAACTTAGTAGTTCTAAATACAATAAGGAAATGAATATTCCCTACCTATCTGGCTGTTTTATGCTACTGAGAACGAGTCATCTTAAAGAAGTAGGCTTATTCGATGGGGACATATTTTTACATATGGAAGATCTTGATTTAAACAGAAGACTATATATGAAATACAGAACTATGTTTTACCCTCATGTCAGTATAACCCATGTTCATGCAAAAGAATCTCATAAAAGAAGAGATCAGTTGATTCTTCATATTAAATCTACTATTTACTACTTTAACAAGTGGGGATGGTTCTTTGATAGCGAGAGGAGAAAGATAAATAAAGAGTTACTTGATAGAATAAACAGCAAATGAAGAAACGCACATTAGGCTCTACAAATATCAAGATATAGACTATTCCTCAACAAACAGGGTAAAAGTCCCATGGTTCTTAAAAATAGCTTAATGTGCTGTTTCTCTTATACATAGACCACTCCTATCTCCTCTAAAAGCCACGAAATTAATTTCCGAGACCTATACTACCCCAAGAAAAACAAACAACATTTGCCATCGTGAGGGTATAAAATCCCACTATGAGACCACTGCACAACCCCAAACACTACCCCAATCTTAATTTTAAAATATTTTTTTGAAATCTCTAAAATATATCTGCTTAATTTTCATCATAAATTGTTTCTCACCCTTAAAGTTATCTAAATACCCTTTATTTCTTATCATATTTCCTAGCTATTTCTTACTTTTCGTAAGGCTATTTGTTTATGGGCAAATAGTTTTAGGTTTGAGGCTAAGCAAGCTATTGTAAAATTCATATTATTGCGGACTAATCCAGTATACCTATTGGTATGATATTTCATTTGGTTTTTAGACGCGCAAAGCTATGTTCAACCTTTGCCCTGATTTTATGTTTTGGTTTTTCTATCTCTCTTTGTGCTGCTCTCTCATCCTTAGTCATCTTCTGTGTCTCTTTGAGACAAATCTCATTTTCTATTTCATTCTTCTCTAATAGTTCATCTACTTCTTTAGACTTGTATGCTTTATCTCCATAGAATGCTTCTATATCTTCCAGCTCTTCTATGATGGTTTGGACAACTGATATGTCAGATGTATTTGCAAATGTCATTATTGGTTTTAGTATTGCACCAGAGTCTGAGTCTATTGCTATGTGTCCCTTGTATCCTGTTGCATATTGCTTTGTACCAGTTTGATATCCTGTTCTTACCTCTTTATCTACTTTGTCGGTTTGATCATAACTATCTTCGCTATTTTCTATAATATTTTTTGAGGTCTCGATATCTTTAGTATCTATGCCTTGTAGTTCATCTAGCTCTTGATTTTTAAATGTTCTTGAGTTATGTTCTTTCTTTCGTAATAATTTATCTACTTTTTTTCTTGATGGTTTTGCTTTCTTGAGTTCTTCATTTATTTGTAAGTCAAGGGTTCTATTGGCTTCTTCTACTTTTACTCTATTGGCATTTCTTTGCTCTTTATCCTTATCTTTAACTCCATCATTCAAAGATTTAATTAAAGTTGCGTCTACTAAAATTGATTTACCACTTTTAGCTATTAAGCCTTTATCTTCTAGTTGTTTATTTACATGGTTAAATAGCTTATCATATATTTTAGTATCTATCAAAGAGTTCCTAAATCTACCTATGGTTGTACTATCAGGAGCTAAGTCCTCTAGGCTTAAACCTACGAATTTCATAAACAGTAAGTTTACATAAAGTGCTTCTTCAACCTTTTCGTCACTCAGGTCATAGAATTTTTGCAAGAGTAATATTTTAAACATAAGGATATTGTCATAAGCTTTTACTCCACAAACATTCTTTGTACCGATACCATTCTTATTTAAAATAGGTTTTAACTTTCTAAAATCTATTATACTATCTATCTCTTTTAGAAATGAATCTACATATTGAAGTCTATCGTTAACAGCATAATCTGTAAATGTTGGAGTATTCTCTTGAAATGCCAAATTATTGCCTTTTAGCTTAAAATATCTTTAAATTCGTGGTGTAATTATAGCAAATAAATGGCTTTAAATAACTTAATATAAGGGGTTTTAAGAGATTTAGTTTGTTTTTTTACTGTGCAGTGGTCTCACTATACTAATATTATCCTCTTTATCTTCTAGTACATATGTTCGACTATTTATAATGTCCCTAAGAAAACAAACCATTTAATACAATATTCTTATTCAAAATGATAGAATAAAACATAAAGAGACCACTGCACAACCCCAAACACTACCCCAATCTTAATTTTAAAATATTTTTTTGAAATCTCTAAAATATATCTGCTTAATTTTCATCATAAATTGTTTCTCACCCTTAAAGTTATCTAAATACCCTTTATTTCTTATCATATTTCCTAGCTATTTCTTACTTTTCGTAAGGCTATTTGTTTATGGGCAAATAGTTTTAGGTTTGAGGCTAAGCAAGCTATTGTAAAATTCATATTATTGCGGACTAATCCAGTATACCTACTGGTATGATATTTCATTTGGGTTTTTAGACGCGCAAAGCTATGTTCAACCTTTGCCCTGATTTTATGTTTTGGTTTTTCTATCTCTCTTTGTGCTGCTCTCTCATCCTTAGTCATCTTCTGTGTCTCTTTGAGACAAATCTCATTTTCTATTTCATTCTTCTCTAATAGTTCATCTACTTCTTTAGACTTGTATGCTTTATCTCCATAGAATGCTTCTATATCTTCCAGCTCTTCTACGATGGTTTGGACAACTGATATGTCAGATGTATTTGCAAATGTCATTATTGGTTTTAGTATTGCACCAGAGTCTGAGTCTGTTGCTATGTGTCCCTTGTATCCTGTTGCATATTGCTTTGTACCAGTTTGATATCCTGTTCTTACCTCTTTATCTACTTTGTCGGTTTGATCATAACTATCTTCGCTATTTTCTATAATATTTTTGAGGTCTCGATATCTTTAGTATCTATGCCTTGTAGTTCATCTAGCTCTTGATTTTTAAATGTTCTTGAGTTATGTTCTTTCTTTCGTAATAATTTATCTACTTTTTTTCTTGATGGTTTTGCTTTCTTGAGTTCTTCATTTATTTGTAAGTCAAGGGTTCTATTGGCTTCTTCTACTTTTACTCTATTGGCATTTCTTTGCTCTTTATCCTTATCTTTAACTCCATCATTCAAAGATTTAATTAAAGTTGCGTCTACTAAAATTGATTTACCACTTTTAGCTATTAAGCCTTTATCTTCTAGTTGTTTATTTACATGGTTAAATAGCTTATCATATATTTTAGTATCTATCAAAGAGTTCCTAAATCTACCTATGGTTGTACTATCAGGAGCTAAGTCCTCTAGGCTTAAACCTACGAATTTCATAAACAGTAAGTTTACATAAAGTGCTTCTTCAACCTTTTCGTCACTCAGGTCATAGAATTTTTGCAAGAGTAATATTTTAAACATAAGGATATTGTCATAAGCTTTTACTCCACAAACATTCTTTGTACCGATACCATTCTTATTTAAAATAGGTTTTAACTTTCTAAAATCTATTATACTATCTATCTCTTTTAGAAATGAATCTACATATTGAAGTCTATCGTTAACAGCATAATCTGTAAATGTTGGAGTATTCTCTTGAAATGCCAAATTATTGCCTTTTAGCTTAAAATATCTTTAAATTGGTGGTGTTATTATAGCAAATAAATGGCTTTAAATAACTTAATATAAGGGGTTTTAAGAGATTTAGTTTGTTTTTTTTACTGTGCAGTGGTCTCATAAAAGTGAGGGACAAATAATATGAGTACCAAAAGAAAAACATATTCTGCAGATTTTAAAGCAAAGATAGTTTTAGAAGTTTTAGAAACAGAAAAAACACTTAATGAGATAGCAAGTAAATATGAACTTTTACCAGCAAATGTAAAAAACTGGAAGAAGATATTTTTAGAGAATATGGGTCTTGCATTTGATAAAAGTGCACTTGTAAAAGAGTATAAAACAGAGATTGAAACACTTAAAACAGATAAGGATAATCTTGCTAAAAAGGTTGGAAATCTAATTGTAGAAAAAAAGACTTTTTAGTGGAAAAGCTGCAAAGCTTGGTATCCTCTAGAGGTAGAAAAACCTTTGTAGATACTGAGCATAATTTATCACTAAATAAGCAGTGCAAACTGCTTGGTATAGCTAAATCAACTTTGTACTATGAAGCTGTTCAAAAGTTTAGTTCAGATGAAGATATCAAGATGCTCAATACATTAAATGACATCTATAGTGAGTTCCCATATTATGGCACTAGAAGATTAGTCACAGCTCTTGGGAATGAAGGCTATGATATGGGCAGAAAGCTTATGAAAAGTGCAATGGAGTATCTAGGTATAAGAGCCTTATACCCGAAGCATAAAACCACTCAATCCAATAAAGAACACCATAAATACAAGTACTTACTCAAAGAATTTAAAAATGATAAAAACCAAGTTATTATTGATGTACCAAATCAGGTTTGGAGTACAGATATTACCTATATAAAACTAGGTCAAGGCTTTGCTTATTTAGCTGCAGTTATTGACTGGAACACTAAGAAAATACTTGCATGGAAGTTGTCAAATACTATGGATATATCACTCACAACAGGTGTGCTAAAGGAAGCACTATCACTCTATCCAAAACCAGAGATTTTCAATACTGATCAGGGTTCACAATATACTGCGCAAGCACATGTTGAGATATTAAAAAAACATGATATAAAAATCTCTATGGATGGTAAGGGTAGGAGTATTGATAATATCTGTATTGAAAGATTCTGGAGAAGCATCAAGTATGAGGAAATATATCTAAATCACTATAAAAGCATGAGTGAGCTTAGATATTCAATTGATAATTATATGACGAAATATAACTCTCGGAGATTGCATTCAGCTATTGACAATAAAACACCAAATGAGGTTTATTTCAAAGCTATAAATAATATAGATACTCAAGTGTTACAAAAAGTATCGTAGATAGGAAGAATAAGAATATTGACTTAAGTGGTCTTGACTATTGGAGACATTATAATTGTCTTTATTTGATTGTTGGCTTGCTATTAACTTTAAATAATTATTTAAAGCTTCAACTCCACAATCAAAACCATTACGATTATGCTTCTTAGCGTCAAGAGCTACAGTAATCATTAAAGTGTTTTATCAATGAACAACCCCGACCCAAGGGTACGGGGTATCACTTTCGTTTGAGCTTACAAGTCAAATAACAACTGACTAGTATGCACCTTTGTATATTTCTTTCCTTGATCTCGAACATAATTCCTTATGGTTTCTTCATTTGCAAATTGCCCAACAGTATTTGCATAAAAACCACTTGTCCAAAGACTCCCACCCCAGCAACGGCATTAAGTTAAGCCTACAAATACCATAGTTACGGACTTCCATCTGACTAATTCCCAACATTTTTCTTTTTCCTTTTAAGGTGATTTATCGAATTGGTGGCAATCGTGGATTTATGTATATCTTTATCAAGTCGTGGTTTTGATTTTCTATCAGGTCGTATAACTATTGTATTGGTTAAAAATAGCTTTTCCATCTGCTCTAGCATCTCATCTAGTGGGTTGTCTAGATAGAGTAAATCAAATACCTTATGCTTTATAACATTGAATGACACAGCTTTGTTTACCTTTTGGATATATTTATTATCTTTTGTGGTCTCTTTTAACTCTTCATTCATATCGTATGTCATCATTGACTCATAATTTGTTAAAAATATTGTTGCAAAGAAGTCTTGTTTAACTGCCAGTGCTGTTTGACCTGTGAAGTTTTCTAAACTGAGTCTATTTTTAATGAGATCGAAGTATGTTTCTATTCCCCATCTTAGAGCATATAACTTTTTAAAGTCAGATGTCTTTAGTTCATCATTACTCAGTACATTTGTGCACAATACTTCTACAGTACCATTATCTAAGATAACTTGCACAAATCTTATTTTCATTTTTGTAGGGATGTTGTTTTTTCGTAGTTCTTCTTTTAAATATTTAGGTGCATTAATTTCTAGTATTACATCTTTTCTCTCGCTATGTCCATCAAACAAGAATTTTGCTTTTGAGAAGATATTCTTTCTTAGTCTACAGAGTATATTTGTATTGTTATGAACTGCAGTAAATAGCTCAAATGAAGGATATCCTCTGTCCATAAGGGTTAAATCATCCATACTGCAACCATAGAGATTCTGCAAGGCTAAAGTTCTCTCATCATAGGCTATGAGCTCATTATCTTCACTTTTATTCTTATTCGTTATTGAGGAATCAATTGCAATATTATTAAGTACATCAAACAAACAAGATACTCTTCCTTGAGATACATCTTTAGCAAAATCTTTTATTTGGCATTTAACCTTCATTGGATTAAACTCTTTTTTTACATCTGCTGTATTAGGGAGTGTAGTTACAGAACCATCTATTGCAAGTATTCTAAAGCCTTTATAGGTTTCATACTCTCCATCTTCATAAAACATATCACGAGCTATCTCTGCAAACTCTTTAAAAGCAGTATAGTTTAATTTAGCTCTTGCTTGGGTATATGCACTATTGGTGATAGTAACATCTTCACCCAATGTTAATTGAGTGTCATTGATACTGTTTTGTAAAGATTTATTACTCTTTTTAATCATCATAGTCATAATTTTATCAAATCCTAGCTTTCTTGCTCTTGTGAATGAATTCACTCCAATCTTATGTTTAGTTTGGAATAACACTTCTCTTTTTTATTTCTCAAAACCGCTGAAAATCCAGCAGTTTTTTTAACATAACCAACCCTTAATATAATAGATATATTATAGCTAGATAGTGCTTGCAAAAACCCTTTTAAATCCCTATAAATAGGGGTTTATTTGGATTTTAATATATGCTTTTATACTCTGAAAAATCCACTTTTTAAAGAGATAATTTCATTGTGTTACTTTTTAGTTAATTCCTTAACTTAATGGCGGTGGGGGGGGGTCGTATAGTATTATAAAATTTTATTTACTGCAGTATGACTTATATTTAAAAATCTAGCAATTTCACTTTTCGTGTATCCGTATTTGTAGGCATTTTTCACACTTGAGTTTCTATTTATATCTCTATCTTGTTCAAAAAAAGTTTCTATCCTTTTTTTGAGTACTTTATATTTTCCATCGACTATGATGAGTTTTGGTGAATCATAAACAATATCAATAGCATCTAGATTAAAATCACTAGATACATATTCTGTATATTCCATGAGAGTCATGTCAAAGATCATTGAATTAGTTAATAGATGATAATAATTATATTTGTATTTCCATTGAAAAATGACTGATATTTGTACTCTTCAACATGTACTACCATATTTGCTTTAATAGGGTTGATCTCTATATATTTTGCAACTATCCAAAAATGGGCATCATCAAATAAAGGATAAGATTTATATCTTCCTTGCCATAGGTGTCCTGATCTTGTATACTTTTTGTTAAAATATTTAGCGTACTTATCATTTAAAAACTGAATTGCTTTTGAAAGGTTTGTCTGTTTTGTTTCTAATAGTAGATGGTAGTGGTTTGTCATCAAGCAAAATGCATGTATGATTATTTGATAATCTTTTACTAGTCTTAACATAAGATCTAAAAAAAAGTTATAATCTTCTTGCTCTAAGTAGACATCTCTTCTTTCTACTCCACGATTGATAATGTGATAATGTCCCGCTTCTGCGTATCTTTCTTTTCTAGGCATTCATAATTATAATAAATTTAATATTAAAATAAGATTAGTTTCAAAAGAGTGCCTGGCACCTTTTTTCCTGGCACCTTTTTTCTGGCACCTTTTTTTGAGAGAGTAAGAAAAAAGAAAAATAATTGAATTAATATAAAGTATGGTATAATTTGATTCAAGTTGGGACAAATAGAGAGTGGAAACTCTCTATAAGCTTTTAATACAGTCTTTCTGCTAGCAGAAGAATTATAACAATTACGGTTATCAAATGCATTGTTATATCCTTTATTCAAAGGCTGACCCTGTCCCACCTTCTCCTTCCCAATACAATCAACAAATACATAATCGCCCAACTAGAACTGTAAGTATATCTAAAAAGCATGTTCAATAAAAAAGATAAATATCATTGGATTAACTGATGTTACGATAATCTAAATTATAAAATTCTTAAGAATGCTACAATTTCACGCAACCATCAATTCCCCAACTTTTGCATAAGCTACTTTTAGAGCCTCAAGATAGATTTTTTCCTTAATAGCAAAGTGATTCATTTTATAATTTAAGCGAAGTTTTTCTAGTTTGATAAAACCACGTACTGCTAAGTGTATATGATTCCTTTGTGATGTTTCAACTTTTGTAGGAGAATGTTCTATTTTGAGGTTTTGCTTGAGTGATTTGTGATATTCCTCTACTTTCCACCGTCTTTTGTAGATTTTGAGTACTTCATTGAAAGATAAGTCTATATCATTTGTAACAAGATACAGATAAATAGATTCGCCATCATCGCCGTTTTTGACAACTTGCTTGATAAGTCTTAGAGGTTTCTTATAACCTTCAAGATATACCAAACGGCTACTACCACCCTCTATATCTATGCTTGAGATATTAACATATTTTCCATTATTTCTTTCTTCTAAAGTGAATGCTACTTTTCTATTACTTTTTATTGGACATACAAATTTCTTTTTGAGTTCTTCTTCTATAAACACCAAGTTCTTGGTGCTTGCAAACCATTTATCAAAGAGTATATATTTGAATTTGACTTCATTATGATAGTATAAAATATTTAGTTTGTCTTGCATTATTTCATTTTTTGTGTAGAGAGATTTCTTCACATGTTTTTGATATTCCTCATTCCATATCTCTTCTGTCTTTGTGATAATCTCATATCCCAAAGGTATAGATATACCACTAGCATCTGTATAATGAAAATTTAGCATCAAGATGCCTTTCTCCATTCTTTTGGGATACATGATCATAGTGCCAGCAAACAATATCATTTATGTTTGTCTATGGCTTATGCATAAGCATATCATCTATTATAATGCAACCGCTATCTTCATTTTCATAAGTTCTTAAAAATGGTTTTATTGATTTCCACAATCGCTTGTCGTCATCGAGAGAGTCATTTAGTAATAAATGTTTAGTAAAGACATCGTGGCTCTTACCTGTAATCTTTGAAAGCTTGGTCATCTCTATTTTTCCAAATGAACTTAGTGTGAAATTGATGTATATATCTTGTAGTTGCTGCATGCCTTAGTTAAGCACTTTTAGTGCCTATAAAATTTTCAATGTTACTTTTTGTAAATTTATGAATTTTGATTATCGTAACATCAGGGATTAATATAATAAGGGTTCTATTGGAAAGAGAGAAGAAATAAAAAATTAAGAAAAGTTTCAAAAGCTTCTATCTTGAGTATCTAAATTTTGCATTTCATTTTCAATACTGTTAAGCGTACTTGTTTTATCAAAAGCAAAAAGCATAATATAGAGTAAGAATACTCCTGCTGAGATGCTCAAAACTAGCTTCAAGTCTTCATCTCCTTTTTCAAGGCTAAGCATTGGTTTTAGATTTTTAAGTAAAACATCATAATGGCTCGATAAATTTTGAAGAGGTTTATTTGTAGTAGCCCTAGATTCTATTACTCTGTCGTTGAACTTATAAAGATTTGTTTCTTCATCAACAGCTATTAATTCTGTAATTTGGAGTTGATTTGCAAAATAGACTTTTGGATTTTTTAGGTTTAAGTCTTTTAACAAACTCAAAATGCTTTTTTTATCATACATATAAGCATTGTATTTATCTGCTTCATGAAAGAGAGCAATGTCATTAAAGTTACTTGGTTTATTGGACATCATATGTACAGCTATTTTCTTAGCCTTGTTCATGTTTTTTGTAGGTATTTCACAAAGTTTAAACCAATACATAGCAGGTGATAAAATTATGATATCATCAACGCTAGCAAAAACTTTTCTTTTTTCTATACTATAAATATAAATTAATGCCAATTCCAATACCCTAATATTTTTTTGTAGTATACTTAAAACATAATTAATATAAGTATAAATATGAAAAAAAATGAAGACTTAAGTGCTTAATGTCCTTGACGAAATCTAAAGCCTTCTTTTAGAAGAAGTTCACGAATTTTGTCTTTGAGCTCACCCTGAAATTCCATCGTTCCATCCGCATATTTTCCAGCGCATCCAAGTTTCTTTTTTAATGACTTAAGAAGTTCTGTGCTTTGTGTTTTTGAAAGTTGAAAAATTCCAACAATCGTAACTGTTTTACCTCTGCGTTTTTCTTTGGAAAAGTATAAAAAATGTTTAGAAGCATCTATAATCTCGTTTGAAATTGTTGTTTTTCGTGGAGATTGCACTTCGTTCCATCCATCATTTATTTCAGCACCTATAAAAAGGTCGAGTTTTTTCCCTCTACTCATACAATAACCTTTTGAGAAAGAACACTCATTATTTTAGGATTATATTCATTTGTTTGTACAGATGCTAGAAGCTCTGCATCTGAGATGTGCGTATGCTTATAAACAATAATGATTACTTCATCATCTTTTTTTAAGAATGTTCTTTCTCCGTACTCTGTGTATCTTGTAGCGCCTATGCTGATAATAGCTTGACTTGGATTATTGCACTCGTTTATATATTTATTTAGAGGCTCTAATGGTCCAAAATCTTTTTGGGTGAGAAGTTGATTCAGTATCCAGTCTGTAAGTTTTTCATAAAAATAGCTATAGCCAGTAAGTTTTACATCTTCACCATAGGCATGAACTTTGTCGTCTCGTCTTAAAAATGAAGCTATAGAATACTCATCCATAATTCCATTTTTTGTAAATGTGTCTATTTTAAAAAGAGTGTTAGAAATACCCTTAGAGTGTTCACCCCAGTTTTTCTTATCGCTAATTTTATTTGCACCTGCTATACGAATAGAGCAGTCATTATATGCTCCAAAAGATATTGGCGAAATTTTTGAGAGCTTTCCTGCTGTATATTCTAAGTCACATACTAAAGCAACTTCAGGTTCAGCTTGAATATTTACATCTTCTTTTGGAAGTTTAATATAGTTCGAGGAAAGAGGGTAAGTGTTTAGATTTTTATTTGCACTTGTTGGTTTTGGGAGATAAAAAGGAAATAATCCTTTAGGTGCTGCTTCATCAGAAGTTATAATATCTTTAAACTCTTCAAGTTCACCCGCTTGGGCTAAATGAAGAGCAAAGTTTCCTGCGATTCCAAGACCGAGAAAATTTTGGTACTTTTTCATAGTTATTGTTTAGATTTTAGCTCAGCATACTCTTCATACGAGCCTTTAAAGTCTGTAATACTTCCATCAGCATGTAATTCTATGATTCTAGAAGCAAAAGCGTCAAGTAATTCTCTATCGTGTGAAACACAGATGACATTTCCTTTAAACTCAAGAAGACCTTCACCAAGAGCGACAATAGCTTCAAGGTCAAGGTGATTCGATGGTTCATCAAGAACTAAAAAGTTTCCACCCTCTAGCATCATTTTTGAGAGCATCATTCTATGTTTTTCACCACCAGAAATGCTAACTACACCTTTTTCTTGTTGTTCGCCATTAAATAACATTCTACCAAGACAGTTTCTAATCTCAGCGATATCTCGTTTAGGGTCATGCGCTCTTAACCAATCGTAAAGCGTACCATCACCTTCGATAATATCTGCTGTATCTTGTGGGAAATAAGAATTCTCAATCGTAGCTCCCCATGTAAGTTCACCTTCGCTAGGCTTCATCTCTTCCATCATGATTTTAAGAAGTGTAGATTTACCAACACCATTTGCACCAATAAGTGCTACCTTTTCACCTGGCTCAAATTTTAAAGTAACATCTTTTAAAACTTCATTATCACCATAAGAATGACTAATATTTCTAAGTTCTAAGGCTTCATCACCCATTTGTCGTTTAGCTTTAAATACTATACTTGGATCACGGCGAGATGATGGTTTGATGTCTTCGAGTTCGAGTTTATCAAGTTTTCTTTGACGAGAAGTCGCTTGTTTTGCTTTTGACGCATTTGCTGAAAATCGTCTCACGAAAGCTTCGAGTTCGTCTTTTTCTTTTTGCTTTTTGTTGTTGTCAAGTTCAAGTTGTTTTGCTAAAACATTTGCAGCGATATACCAGTCATCGTATGTACCTGTAAATTCACGAATTTTTTTGGTAATCAACATCAAGTATATTTGTAACAACAGCATTTAAAAAGTGTCTATCGTGAGAAATAACAACCATTGTACCCTCATGGCGTTTAAGCTCGTTTTCTAACCAAGAAATCGTTTCAATATCTTGATTATTTGTAGGCTCATCGAGAAACAATACATCTGGTTTAGGGTATAAAACCTGTGCCAGTAAAACTTTGAATTTATCAGCAGAATCAAGTGAAGACATAAGGTTATTATGATCTTCAACGGGAATTCCGACATTCGCAAGAATTTTACCGATATTTACATCGTACTCGTAAGTAGGGTCTTCTTCAACACAAATAACTTCTAAGTCTGCAAGACGGTTGTTTACAGCATCATCTTCAAAGTCACCATTCACATATAAGTCTTCTTTTTCTTTGATAGCATCGTATAAACGCTTGTTTCCAAAAAGTACAGCATCTATAAGTGTATAATCTTCAAATGCAAATTGATTTTGACCAAGAACACCAACTTTGTTGGCTTTTGGGATGACAATATCACCATCGTACTCAGTGATTTCACCACTAAGAATCTTTAAAAAAGTAGTTTTACCGGCACCATTGGCACCAATAAGACCGTATCTTTTATGACGGTCAAGTTTAAGGTTTATATCTTGAAATAGAACTCTATTTCCGTATCGCATTATTAGATTTTGTACATTTACCATAATTGTTTCTCTTATAAAAAATTTTACGCGATTATATCCAAGAGTTGTTTAAAGACTAATTATTTATAGATAATTAGTCTCTTTCATGCATTCTTTTTTCTGTTTTGTAACCTTGAAGTAAGTCGTTAAGTTCTGTCGTCATCTGGGTTAGCTTCGTAGATGCTGTTGATATTTCATTTATTGTTTCTTTATTTTGGGTTGAAATATGTTCGATATTAGATACTTTTTTAATCATTGATTCTATAGTTTTAGAGTTACTTATATAGCCATTAACTGTTTCATCTACTTGGGTGATAGAGACTTCTATTGTCTCTACACTTATATTAATATCTGATTCTACTTGATTGGCATTTTGTGATAAACTCTCAATAGTTTTAGCATTTATAGACATATGCTCGCTTGCATCGTTGATGGACTGAACAATTACAGAAATGGTGCTGTTGATTTCAGCCAGTGACTTTTGAGTTCTCTCAGCTAGTTTTCTTACTTCATCTGCAACAACTGCAAAGCCTCGTCCATGTTCTCCTGCCCGAGCTGCTTCAATAGCTGCATTTAAAGCAAGAAGGTTTGTTTGATCAGCAATATCTGAAATAACAGATAAAACATCTTTTACCTGCGATGCGTCATGGCTTAATTGCTCAAGCTTATGCGAAAGTTCTAGTTCGTCTTGAGAACTTTTTTCTATCTCATTAGCTAGACTTACTATCTGTGTATTTACACTTTTAAGAGTACTACCCGTTGCATCAATATTTTCTTTTGTTTCTTTTGCTTGTTCGATAGAACTACTAAGAATATCTTGAAGATTTTGACCGTCTATGCAAACATCATGCACTATTGTACTTTCTTCATCTGCTTTAGATTTCATGCTAATCGATGCTAATGATAGGGTGTGTGCGATATCCGTATTCTCTTTTGAGGTAGTTGTCGCCTTAGATACTGTAATCCTAACTTTTTCAATAAACTCATTGATATTTTGAGCGATTTCAGCAATTTCATCACCATTAGGGACTTGGATGCGTGCTGTTAAGTCTCCATCTCCCTGCGCTAAGTCATAGGTTGTTTCTTGTAATGTTTTAAGTTTTGACATGATGAGTTTTTGAATAGAAAAGAGAGAAAGAATAACGATTAGAACTATAAGTACAAGTGTTCCAAATAATGTTACAAGAAATTTTTCACTTGCTTCTTGAAGTGCCTCATCTTTGTTGATTTTAATTACGATACCCCAAGTTTCACCAAACATATGTAAGGGAGCATACGATGTAATAACTTCATTTCCTGCATAGTCGATGGAAAGCTCAGTTGCACTTTCTCCTTTTATAGCAGCCCTCGTTGCTGTTGTATCTGCCTTAAAGTAACCGGCTGTTGTAAAGTTATGCTGAACATTTTTATCGTCTATAGTAGAAAAAAACCTTGAGTTACTACGCATAAGCAAGTCATCTCCGACTAAAAAAGCTTCTCCTGATTCGCCAAGTCCAACCTTATCGTACTCGTTGTTGAAATTCATTATCTCATCTACTTTACTCATAGGAAATTGAAATATAATACTTCCCTCATAATCTTTTTTAAAGTAAATAGGCATCGCCATAAAAGCAACTTTTTTGTTTAAACTAGGCTCATAATTTGAGATATCTTCAACCGTGACCTCTCCAACTTTAAGTTTTTGACTCTTTTTAAATACTCGACCAAGACCGGTATCTTTATAGGGTCCACTTAAAAGGTTTGTAGCATAATCAGTATTTTTATATATACTATAAATGACCATCCCATCAGGGTTTACAAAATAGACATCCTCTTGCCCGAATTTCTTTAACATTGTGATTAAGCTAAGATGTTCTTGTAAATGTATGTCAGAGTAGGTGTCTTTATATTTTGTATTGGCAATAAATTCATGTTTAGAGTTATAACTTTTTGTATTTTGAACAAGGTAAAGATATTGTGCGATAATTCCGGAGTCTGTTTTAGGAAGATAAAAATGAAAATCTTTTTTCTGAGGAGAATGTGGAATACTATAATCAACGCGAGGTAAATACTCTTTTTCATAATATTTTAAAAGAGCAGTTTTAGCTTCATCCAAATCAATATCTAAATCAGCAAACTCTTCAAAACCTTCATCAAATGCCCATAAAAGACGAGATGTTTTGTTTGTAGATGTTCTCGCATCCATAATATTTTGAATTTGGGAGAAGTAATCTTTTAAGTGTTGCATCTTTGAAATTTTAATAGAACTCATTTGTTCCATTCGTGAATTTAGAATTTCATCTTGCGCAGCAGATGCTGCCCAAAAAGCAACACCAAATCCTAAAACTAACATGGAAACAACTATAAATAGACCAATTCTTACTTTTATACTCTTAAAATTCATTCCAAACTCTTTATATATTAATTTAATTAATAATACTAACCATATAAAGCTTAAAGAATTATGACATATTTAAGATACAAGTTCTCTTTCAAACATCTTGATGTCAAAGGTGACACCTAAATACTTAGATATAAGTTTTGCATCTGTAAATGCATTTCCAAGACAGCTTGTTGCCCCAGGTGATGGCGTCATATTGAAGACAATTCCTTCTCCTGTTTCTATTTTGGCTTCACCTAAAAAGAGTTTTTTTGTTTTTTTATCGATTACTTGTGGACGAAGTCCTCCAATTCCCTCTGCAAATTCTATGTCATCCTCTTTCATAGAAGGAACAATTTTCTGTACCTCTTTTACAAAGAGTTTTTTTCTTACACCTGGAACTTCATAAAGAAAATTCTTAATCGCATATTCTCTAATATCAGAATCTCGCATCAGATCGTAAAAAACTTCAAGTACTTCAGTCGATGGAGCGAGTGTCTCGATAAAATCTAAAAAATGAGCATGATGGTAGCGTTCGAGTTTAGGAAGTACTATAGCTGTTGGTCCAAAACGAATAACATTGTTATGAATAATGTCTGGATCACCATGAATGGCAGCAAATGGAAGTTTTGGATTTTGAATAGTGTAGACCTTTGACTTGAGCGAGTCTACTTTAGAATAGTAAAAACTCCCTCCAACAGGTAAGCAAGAAAAGTCTAAACCATGTCCCATTCTATGTGCGAGTAAAAGTGAATGGGCTCCAGCATCCACAACAACATAATCTGCATAATAATGTTTCCCATCAACGCTAAGTTCAAACTTATCTCCAATCTTTTTAATGTCTTGGATTTCTTTGTTTAGGTGTATATCAATGTTTGGATTTTCTTTTTGTGCATTGCGTACGAAACTTTTTGACATTTCTCCAAAGTTTATGGCAGAATATCTTTTATCTGTTCCCATAGCAGCTATGTCTTCATTTTCATCGCGTCCCTCAAGCAGGGCAGGTTCTATCTCAGCTAGTTTTGCCTTGTCCCAGTACTCCATATAAGGAAAGGCATCTTTGAATGCTTCATATCTGTCTTTGATAAATTGTACTTCTTTTTCACCAACGCCTATTGCCATTTTAGGGATTTTAAACATATACTTTTCTTCATAGCCGTAGAGTTTTCCATAGTTTTCAAGCATCGTTGCAGTCTTGTTTGTTTTGATGGCTTTGTCTAAAGTATAGTTTGTCTCAATATCTCCACAATGAAGCGTTTGCGAATTTCCTTTAGCATTTGAGTTAAGTGTAGCAAAGTCATCATACTTTTCAAAAAGAGCAATGTCCTTTATGTTTGTGTACTTAGCAAGTGTATATAAAAGTGCAGTTCCTGAGATACCACCTCCCACAATTACGACATTATAATAGTGCTTTTTTGTCATCAAAATCCTTTTTTGTATTCATATACTTTATTGTAACGAATTTAGTATAAAATAGCATATGCAAATAAGAGAATTAGATTTAAAAGAGCTTGATAGTGTTTATAGTGTACTCAAACAGCTTCATCAAAACTTATCATATAAAGAATTTGAAGATTTGATTTATGATATGCGTGATATGGAATATACGATGATTGGAATTTTTGAAAATGACAAACTCATTAGCTATGCAGGTGTAGCGGTGCAAACAAATTTATACAATAAACGGCATCTTTATGTATTTGAGTTAGTAACAGATGCTCCATATAGAAAAAAGGGATACGGGAAAAAAATGTTAGATTATCTTGAGGATTATTCTCGAGTGGCAATGTGTGAGAAGATTATTTTTCACAGCATTTCTTAAACTTTTTCCCACTTCCACAAGGGCAAGCTTCATTTCTTTGTATTTTTGAGTTGAAGTGTTCTCCGTCTTTATATTTAAAGTCACCATCTACTTTTACAAAATTACTTTTTTCATGTAGAAGTTCTATGTTTCCATGAAGTTTATAATAGGCTTTAAATTCTACGCTAGATGCGTCATCTGCTAGCACTTCGAGTTTTAACCATTCTATAGGGGGAGCGTCTTGTAAATCTTCTAGTGTTTGGTGTAATGATGTATGAGCTATATATGTCCAGTCTCTTTTTACAAAGGCTTCGTATCTGCTAATCATTAATTCTTTTGGGGTTTTCATAAAATATTTATAGGCCAATGCCTATAAATGGGTGTGTAATTCCTAAAGTGGAGTTACATTCTCAGCTTGTGGACCTTTTTGACCTTCGCCAACTTCGTAAGTTACTTTTTGCCCTTCAGCTAAAGAAACACGACTGTGTCCTGAGTTGTTTACTTGACGAAAATGAACGAATACATCTTGTGCACCGTCATCTTGTTGAATAAAACCATAACCTTTTTCTTCGTTAAACCATTTAACTGAACCGTCTTTTAATTCTGCCATTGTAATACCTTTTAGTATAAAAATTTCACTTTGTAAAAAGTGGAGTCGAAATTTGGAGAGTCTTTAGGTAACAATTGAGCAAAATACAAAATTACACACTAAAGATGAACTTTTAATCCTCATCTTTCATCGAACTTATTATATCGCAATTAATTGATAATATGCAAGTAAATTTATAATTTTAAGAAATATTACTATTTGCCGATATTCACTTAACAAAGACTCTCATATAAAAGGATTAATTATGAATGTAAATGCACAGGCACATATGCCAAATATTAATGCAAACCAAAATGCTAAAACTACAGGTACAAACTTTACAGAAAAAATCTCTAAAGGAGATGCTGCAGAAATACGAGAGCAAATTACTCAAAATGCAAATGATATGATGCTTAAATCAACAACTGTTCAGTCATCTCTTGTAGGTAAAAAAGATGATTTTGCATCACAGTATGAAGGTTTTCAAAGCTTTCTTAAAGACATTGGATATGAGGGGAAACCTTTGGCTGAACTCTCACAAGCCGAAGCAACTGAACTTGTAAGCGAAGATGGAATTTTTGGAATATCTCAAACATCTGAGAGAATTGCAAATTTTGTTATTAGTGGTGCTAGTGGTGATGAAGATAGATTTCGTGCAGGACGCGCTGGAATGATAGAAGGTTTTAAACAAGCTGAAAAAATGTGGGGAGGGGAACTTCCTGAGATTTCACAAAAAACTATGCAAGCCGCTATTGAGATGGTAGACAAGGCAATGAATGCAGCTGGATTTTCAATTTTAGACCAAGAAGCTTAGGTAGAGATATTTATCTCGTCTAAGAAATCTTTATTTTTTTCTCCAGAACTAGAAGCATTTTTTACTTCTTTTGCATAAACATCTTTTCCTAAAACTTGCTTGTGTTGTTCTTTAGCTAGTTGTTGTTGCGCTTTCATTTCCATAACTCTTGCACTTGCGGCTACTGCATGGTCTTGAGGGCTAGGACTACCTGCTGCCATAGCAGATGCCGCGACTTGTCGGGCATTGGCAATAGTCTCTTGAGGGCTTGAACCCGAGGGCATATTAATAGAAACCTCACCTCCAATGGCGTACATTTTTCCATCAGGACCTTGTTGGTAAGTGTAGGAGGCAGCTCCAGTCATACCTCCACCGGCAGATTGATGTGCTGCTTCGTGTGTTTTAACTTCTGAGTCTCGAGATTGCAAGTCATTTACAAGACGCTCTTCATCGGGACTTAACTTATCTGTTAAAGTCTCTTTCTTAGCTTCAGCTACTTTTTTTTTCTTCCTCTTCTTTGAGGCGTTTTTTTTTCTGGACTCTTTTGCACATTTCTTTCATCTTCTTCAAAGATTAAAATCTCTTCATCGTTGAGTTTTATTGTATAGCTTGAACCGATATCGTATAAAGTACTTAGTCCTACATTCATAATATTTATTATAACACCAAACATTTTAAATGTATCTTTGCTATTATGTTAATCACTGATGTTACGATAATCAAAATTCATAAATTTACAAAAAGTAACATTGAAAATTTTATAGGCACTAAAAGTGCTTAACTAAGGCATGCAGCAACTACAAGATATATACATCAATTTCACACTAAGTTCATTTGGAAAAATAGAGATGACCAAGCTTTCAAAGATTACAGGTAAGAGCCACGATGTCTTTACTAAACATTTATTACTAAATGACTCTCTCGATGACGACAAGCGATTGTGGAAATCAATAAAACCATTTTTAAGAACTTATGAAAATGAAGATAGCGGTTGCATTATAATAGATGATATGCTTATGCATAAGCCATAGACAAACATAAATGATATTGTTTGCTGGCACTATGATCATGTATCCCAAAGAATGGAGAAAGGCATCTTGATGCTAAATTTTCATTATACAGATGCTAGTGGTATATCTATACCTTTGGGATATGAGATTATCACAAAGACAGAAGAGATATGGAATGAGGAATATCAAAAACATGTGAAGAAATCTCTCTACACAAAAAATGAAATAATGCAAGACAAACTAAATATTTTATACTATCATAATGAAGTCAAATTCAAATATATACTCTTTGATAAATGGT
This sequence comes from Sulfurimonas sp., assembly GCA_030949825.1. GTDB lineage: Bacteria > Campylobacterota > Campylobacteria > Campylobacterales > Sulfurimonadaceae > Sulfurimonas. The sequence goes on along the minus strand of JAUZSC010000035.1, from coordinate 9,665 downwards.
TTGCAAGCACCAAGAACTTGGTGTTTATAGAAGAAGAACTCAAAAAGAAATTTGTATGTCCAATAAAAAGTAATAGAAAAGTAGCATTCACTTTAGAAGAAAGAAATAATGGAAAATATGTTAATATCTCAAGCATAGATATAGAGGGTGGTAGTAGCCGTTTGGTATATCTTGAAGGTTATAAGAAACCTCTAAGACTTATCAAGCAAGTTGTCAAAAACGGCGATGATGGCGAATCTATTTATCTGTATCTTGTTACAAATGATATAGACTTATCTGTCAATGAAGTACTCAAAATCTACAAAAGACGGTGGAAAGTAGAGGAATATCACAAATCACTCAAGCAAAACCTCAAAATAGAACATTCTCCTACAAAAGTTGAAACATCACAAAGGAATCATATACACTTAGCAGTACGTGGTTTTATCAAACTAGAAAAACTTCGCTTAAATTATAAAATGAATCACTTTGCTATTAAGGAAAAAATCTATCTTGAGGCTCTAAAAGTAGCTTATGCAAAAGTTGGGGAATTGATGGTTGCGTGAAATTGTAGCATTCTTAAGAATTTTATAATTTAGATTATCGTAACATCAGTTAAGCATAAAAGGAAATAAATGAAATATGAATTAAAAGACGACTATATAGAGCTGTTTAAACTACTAAAAGTACTTGATTTAGTAGACAGTGGAGCACAGGCCAAGCACCTAATTGCTGAGGGTTATGTAAATAGAAATGGCGAACAAGAGTTTAGAAAACGAGCTAAAATCATTGCTGGCGATATAATAGAAATAGCAGATGCAAGGATAGAAGTAGTTTAATGAAAAATAACTATTATTTTTATCTTTCTTGATGATAAGCTAAAAATACTAGAGATAGAACTAGAGCATAAACGAGCTAATCAAACGAACCCTCTTCAGTAGTAAATATTATTTATTTTTAAGCAGTATATTTGATTAAAAGTACTACAACTGTGTAGAAAGTTACTTATTTGGCATTTTTATACCAAAGGAGATAATATGGATATAGCTATAGAAAAAAGTTTACAACAATAATATTTGAAAAGTAGGAGTAAATGAATTAGTAGAAGTACACTATTATTCTTAGTTAGAGAATTAATCTATTGTTTTACAAAATTTAGCAAGATTTAGCAGACTTAGAACAAAATGTTGTAAAATTTAATAACAATATCTTCATATTGCTTATTATAGGGCTATAAGAAGAAAGAACTCACCAATCCAATAAGTCCACCAAAAACGCCACCCCAAACAACCAGCCAACTTAAATGTTCTTTTATGAGCGTTTGAACGATTTCTTTTACCATTTGAGGTGTGAGTTCATTGAGTCTTGTGTCGATTACATTTTCTATAGATGCAAGCATGTCTTCATTGAGAGATGAGTTTTGCATATGGTTTTGAAGTGTGGCGTTAAAACTATCAGAGTTTACTATCTTAATAACAGCCGATTTCATTTTTGAAGAAAAGGGTGCTTTTAAAGCATCTAGAGCAGATTCTCCTCCAAACATCCCTAACATTCCTCCAAATGAAGACTCCATAACTGTTTTACTTAAAGCGTCAAAGGCAGGAGAAAAATCTGTTTCTTGTATGATAGGTTCTAAGTTTATTTTTTTTTCTTCGCTTGCAAAAAATATCTCAAGTTGTTCTTGTGTGAAAAATTCATTCATCATAAGATTTTTTATTGCTTCCTTAAAGGCCTCAAATCTTTGCGGAATTACACCTGAACCATAAAGAAAAGGAATTTTTTCAAAGAGCATATGGATGGCGAGTTGGTTCGTAATAGCACCCGACAAAGCAAAAAGACCTGTAAAAAGAAGAAGAGATGCATACTCTGTAGTAAGTGTGAATGATAATGCGATAAGAAGTAGGGCTATGAGATTTGTTAGTAGACTTTTATTTATATTCAATTATATTTCCTTCTAGCAAAAATTTCTGTAAAATACATACAAAGAGATAAGCAAGATAACGATTTTTCCTTAGGAATTATCTTTTAAACTTAAAGTCTATTCCTAAAAGATAAGAACCTCAATACGAGTCTGTTACTTGCTTATCTGTTTGTATGTATTATTGAACCTTTGGTTTTTTAATTTTATTTTCTACTTTTAAAAGGATACTATGTGTATAAATATTTCTTAGGAATTGATATATCTAAAGATAGTTTTGATTTCAGCTTCACAGATGAAACTGAAAAGGTCTTATATAAAGACCACTATCAAATGGATATGACTGATGCTAAAGATGCACATATTAAATCTATAGTCAATCAGGTATTCCCAGAAATGTTAAAGAACACAAATATCTTTTTAAAAAGCAGTTTAAATCTGCTCTTACAAGCTCCTAGTAAACGAATAATTAGGAACTTGAAAGAGAAGAAAATAGCAAACTATATTGAACTCGGCAACATCAATAATTTTGCAACTTATAAACACTTAACTGCTTTTATTGGAACTGATCCAACTCGTATAATATTTATCTAATTATAGCAAAACTTATATAGTATCCTATGCAGTAATATTGTAATGCTCTAAACTTGTATATCATACATGAGCTTAAATTATTAGATATTGTTCATGATAAAAATTCGATTTAAACATTGATTAAAATTTATACTATAATTACACTATGGAAAAAGTAACTAGCCTCACTATAAAATCAGACTATATTCAAAAGTATAAAGATGGGTATCCTCTTGTCTTGAGAGAATCTATTGTGGACTTGTCCGAGCTAGAGCTTGAGGGCTGTGTAGTTGATTTAGTAGATGCTAAGGCTAAGTTTATTGCTAAAGGCTATTATGGTAAGCAAAACAAGGGCTATGGTTGGATACTTAGTAGTACAAAAAGTGAAGCAATAGACACTTCTTTTTTTGCATCTAAAATAAAAACAGCCATAGAATATAGAAAAGACTTTTTTGACGATGCATCTACAAATACTTTTAGAGTTTTTAATGGTGAGGGCGATGGAGTAGGTGGTTTAACTATTGACTATTACGATGCTTATTATGTACTTACTTGGTACAGTCTTGGCATCTATGCGTTTAAAGAGATGATTTTAGAAGCTTTAAAACTAAGTGTTGATTATAAGGGCGTGTATCAAAAAAAGCGTTTTGAAGCAAAGGGAAAATACCTTGATGATTCTGAAGATTTTTTTGTTTGGTGACTATGCTCCTTCACCGCTTATAGTAAAAGAAAACGATGTAAACTTTGCAGTGCATCTGGATGATGGAGCAATGGTTGGCATTTTTTTTAGACCAAAAAGATGTGCGTAAAACACTTCGTGATAAATATTCAAAAGGAAAAAGTGTTTTAAATACTTTTTCCTATACGGGTGCATTTTCTGTATACGCACACTTAGGTGGAGTAAAAAAGACGACAAGTGTGGACTTGGCAAAAAGAAGTTTAGTTAAAACGAGTGAACAATTTGAAGTAAATAACATAGATGCTGACTCACAAGATATAATAGTGGAAGATGTTTTTAACTACTTTAAATACGCTGTTAAAAAAGGTCTTTTGTTTGATATGGTGGTTTTAGACCCTCCTAGTTTTGCGCGAAGTAAAAAGCATACTTTTTCAGCATCTAAAGATTATGTAAACCTTCTTAAAGAGGCGATACAAATCACAAATATAAATGGAATTATAGTAGCATCTACGAATGCTGCAAATTTTTCAATGATGACTTTTAATGACTTTATAAAAAAAGCCTTTAAAGAGTTAAATATAAAGTATAAAATAGAGTTAAGTTACACATTACCAAAAGACTTTAGAGTGCATCCGAAGTTTAGAGAAGGAAATTACCTCAAAGTAGTTTTTATAAGAAAGATAAATTAAAAGGTTGATTATGGAAGAAGTAGAAGTTAAAGAAGAAAAAAAGTATTATGATTTTATAAGTATTGCGAAGAGAACAGCGCAAGAAGTTTATTTTATAGCGCAACATGATAAGAACAAAGCCTTAGGTCTTTTGCTTAAAAGTGCAAATGAAAAACAAAGAGTTGTGATTTGTAAAAGCAAGAAGAGTGCAGATGCACTAGATGCATACTTAAAAGCAGAAGGGATAAAATCATTAGCTATTCACGGAAACCATAGAGCCGAACAGGTTGAAGATGCAAGGCGCTCTTTTACAGTGGGTGAAACAAAAGTTTTAATCACAACCGATATGATTTTAAAGGTGCTTGACTTAAAAGCAAAGATGGATGAGATTATAAGTTATGACCTCTCAACTGACACACAAGATTATTTCAACCGTTTGCGTTTAGTGGATGAACTTGGTCGTTCTATCGTTTTTGTCTGTAGTGATGATGAAAAGAATTTTGAGGCTGTAGAGTTTGCAATGCGATGTGAGATGCAAGAGATGGAGATAGAAAGCTTTACTCCAAGTCCTGCGCCAAGACAAGAGAAAAAAAGAAAGAAACCTCGCCATAAGAAAGGAAAAGTTCGTAAAGATTTTAGGGAAGATAATGAATAAAACAGAAATACTCCATAAGCGATTTGCAAAATTAGAAAAACATTATACTGCTTTAAAAGAGTATAAAGAACTGATTGATGAATTACTAAAAGAGAGTAATATTTATGAGCAATTTACTTTTAATACTTTAAAGCCTGAGAAAAGAGCAATACTAGATGCTTATCTCAAAAGATTTGCCTCCATTCAAGATTTTTTTGGGTGCAAAGATATTTTCACTCCTTCTTGAAATTGCAGGAATAAACAATAGTAAAATGAGTGAGGTATTATCAAATATTGAAAAAGAAAATATTATTGATAGTTTAGAAAATTGGATAGAGTTACGAGAAGTTAGAAATGAGTTAGAACATGATTATCCGGAAGAATTAGAAGAAGCTTTAAATGATTTAAAATATTGCGTAGACAATTTTTCAAAAATTGAGAGTTATTATTTAAATTCATTGGATTTTTTTTAAAAAGTATCAATAATGAGATTATCTAAAAGAATAATAAATATACTACAAAGCAACATACTAAAAAGTTTTGGAGATGTTAATATTTATCTCTTTGGAAGTAGAACAGACGATAGTAAAAAAGGTGGAGATATAGACTTGGCTATTGATACAAATATATCAAAACAAGACTTTAGAAAAAAGAAATCTTTATTTTTAAGCTTGCTTATGAGAATAGATTTTGATTATAAAATAGATATAGTTAATTTTAATACCAAAGATGAATTATTGCGTCACGAGATACTTGAGAATAATATCAAAATAAATTTTAATTAAATCGATATTTTATTTCTAAACCTTTCTGGCTAGATAGTAGTTGGAAAAAACTAGCACTTGTAAAAGAAAATATATTATGACATAATTATCTTATATATATAAACAAGGTAAACTAGTGTATAAATGGAGTGAAGAAAAAAATAGTATTTTAAAATCTCAAATAGGTTTTAGTTTTGATGATGTACTTTCTGCGATTCAAAAGCAAGGCGGTATTTTAGATAACTATAAGCATCCTAACTCTCAAAAGTATCCTAATCAGTTTATTTATGTTGTTAGTTTAAACAACTATATACATTATGTTCCTTATGTATTAGATGGTGATGATATCTTTTTTAAAAAATATTATTCCGAGTAGAAAATTAAATAAACAGTATGAAGGATAAATTATGAAATATAATGAAGAAGAGTTAGAGATATTAGAAGCTATAGAAAATGACACTATTGAAAAAGTTGCATTTGATAATAAAGAAATTGTAAAAATGGCATCTCACACGCTTGAGTATATGAATGAAAAAAAAACAGATTAGTATTAATTTAAAACGTGCAGATTTAGACTTTATAAAGCAACGCGCAAATGATATTGGTATATCGTATCAAAATATCATACAAGCATTAGTTCATAATTACTCTACTAATCAACTAACTTTGAAAATCTGAGGAGTCTTAAATAATTCCTCCCGACTGAGCTCCCCATGTTGTTCTCCATCGTGTTTTTACCATGCCTAAACCGATAATGGCAATGATGACAACAGCTGCGAAAAGTAAGAAACCTACTGTGTAACCATCGTATGTATCTTTTGACCAACCAAGTGTTTTTATAAGGGCTGTTCCGCCTAAACCACCAGCAGCACCTACGATTCCAACCATTACGCCAATGTCTTTTGCAAAACGTTGCGGTACGAGTTGAAAAACTGCTCCATTTGCCATTCCCAGATTTGCCATAGTGATAAAAAATACAAAAACAACTGCTATAAATGGAATTGTAAGAGTAGCATTTATAATCATCATGACTGCTACTGTACTAAAGAGAATATAAAGTGCCTTTATCCCACCTATTTTATCTGCAATAGCTCCACCGACTGGTCTAAGAAAAGTACCAGCAAATATACAAAGAGCGCCAAAGTAGCCTGCCATTACATTTATGTTATCTTCCATGAACCAAGAAAGTCCTAACTCTTTCATCTCGACTGGGTAAGTATCTGTAAGATAAAGTTTTAAAAATACACCAAAGCCTACAAAGCCACCGAAGCTAATAGCATAAAAAAGGTTAAACCACCACGTATCTCTATCTTTAAGAAGTTTTACATAGTCTCTTAGTTTTTTAGGATTTGCTCTATATACCTCAGGTGGAGCATCTTTTGCAATAAGTGCATAGGTGATAAATAAGATTCCTGCTAATATCGCAGCAATTAGAAAAACTGTTTGCCATCCATAATGTTGGGCTATTTTTGGAGAAAATAGAAATCCCATAACTACACCAAAGTTTGCAGAACCTGCTATTCCTAAAACAAGACCTTGAAGTTTTGGTGGATACCATTGTCCCGCTTGAGGAAGTGCTACTGCAAATGAAGCCCCGGCAAAGCCTAAGAGTACACCAATAACAAGAAGCATGTTATATGTGATGGATTCACCAAGAACATACACAAAAATGAGTGAAAAAATTACGATTGCCTGAGAGAAAAGGGCAGTTCTTTTAGCACCAAATTTATCTACACCAAAACCAAGAAATATACGGAGAATTGCTCCTGAGAGAATAGGAAGCGAAAGCATAGTCGCTTTTTGGCTACTAGTCATTATAAAACCAGTTGCGGCAAATGACTCTATGATTTCAGAAGAAAGAGGACCCATAAGTGTCCAAATCATAAAACTTAAATCAAAGTAGATAAAGGCTGCAAAGAGTGTGGGCATATCTCCTTGACCTTTTAATTTTTTAAATACTGACATATTCTTCTCCTCTAATAATTAATCTTACAATTATAATAGATATAAGTTAGAATTTCTTTATTTAGGTGCTTATAATTTAAACATTTTGCAATTTGGAAGTTAAATCATACCTCCAGCTTGTGCGCCCCAAGTAGTTCTCCATCTAGTTTTAACCATACTTAAACCAATAAGAGCGATGACAACAACACCTGCAAAGATTAGAAATCCAACCGCGTAGCCATCAAATGCACCTTTAGACCAACCAAGTGTTTTGATAAGTGCAGTTCCACCTAAACCATCGGCACAACCAACAAGTCCAGTCATGATTCCGATATCTTTAGCAAATCTTTGAGGTACGAGTTGAAATACTGCTCCATTTGCCATACCAAGGTTTGCCATGATTAACCCAACTTCATCATCCAAAATTAAAAAAGACCTATATTCGGGGCTTTAAAGCCTTTTCAAATATTTTACCTGTACCACATCTATATTATTCTATAAAAGTTTTAGTAACATCTCCTGCTCCGTATTTAATCTCAAGTGCATCATAAATCTCTTTTTGCTTCTCATTTAATTCTGAACTTTGTCGTATATAGAGTGTTGAGCCATCTTTACACTTCATACTGGTAGTAATCCTTTTTGATTTCTCAGAATATGCCTTATCGTATCCCAACTATAGTGAATACCTTTTTGTTTAAGTTTGTACCTTATTGTATGGATAATACTATAAGCTAAAAGAGTAATAAAGAGATGCCCATCTACTCTAGTCTGTGTTTGATGAAATATAGGTCTTAATCCTAATTCAGACTTTAAACTCTTAAATACTGATTCTAAATCAGTAAGTGTTGTATATGTTTTCCATAGAGTCTTCTCATCCATTGTTTGGTTATTGGTTCTAAGACAATAGATACCATTAATAGCACTTTTATTATCAAGTGTCTTCTTCTCACTCCAAGTTATATCTATTGCATTATCGCTATCTGGGTCTTTAGTGACAGTAGTTGAATAGTATTGAGATATAGATGGATATTTCTCTTTGAGCCTTCCTATGGTCTCTATCACCTTATCATAAGCCTTAGTTCTTCTTTTGAGAGAGAGTCCATCTTTTAAATATTGTAGCTTCTCTATAAAAAGAGTTTGTACTCTTTTTTGCATAGCTTCCTCTTTAGCCTCTCTAGCAGTAGAGTGTATAAATAACTCAGTCTCTTTAGTTTCTTCATTGACAACCTTCATAGCTCTTACTATAGCATTGTCATTTTTATCTAATTTTACAGGAGTTGATTTCTCTTCATCAAACTGTTTATTGCGTTTTCTGCTGACAACTAGGTATTCATAGCTATTCTCAATAAGATAATCAATATTCTCCTGCGATGCTATACCAGCATCCATAATCAATAATGATTTATGAGAGGATAAAAGGTTTTTTCTTTTTGAGGAACTTTCAATTTATCTAACATCTCTTTAAATGTTGTGGCTTCACCAATATTCCCATCAAATATCTCACTCTTTCTTACAAACCCACTACTATCAAGCATTACTGCTAGAGTAATGATTTTAGCATCACTTCTTTTTCCTTACTTCTTCCTCTTTTAGCTTTCTCTACTCCCTCAACACCACCTTCAAAGTATGTGTTAGTAAGGTCATAAAGAGTTATTGTTTCATCATACTCAAATATTGCTTTTTGGGTAGTATATAGATGCTTTTCTAAGTCATCTTTATGAGCTAAAAGCTTATCGGATATTCTATAGATACTATTAGAAGATATCTTATTATAATCACACCCTATAAGCTCATTAATAGCACTTGTATTACATAAGTAATCATAAGCTTTAGCTTCACTACTAGGATTAGCAATCTTTGCTATTAGAGTGCCTATAGCACTATTGTATTGAATATTTGTAAAACCTAACTCTTTTAGTTTAGCATCTAGTTTTAACTCTTTGATTGTTTCATAAAGTATATTCTCTATACCTATATCTTTTATATCACTATTTTTTATTGTAGTTGTATCTATCTCTTTGTATCTATCTTCATCATTAAGAGTTGTATCTACTACTGCTTGTGCTGATATGATTTTTAGAGCATAGTGTTGTGCGATTGTTTCTAAATCTTTATCTAGTGTAAACAGACTTGGAGCCTGTTTGATAATCTCATCTACTCTTTTGGATAAAGTAGCCCAATCTTCTTGTTCTACATTAAAATCACTTCCTAAATTAAGGAGAGTTCTTTTCTTCACCTTTTTACCAACTCTTATGGATTCCATTAATCTATAAGTGTAATAGTTCTGAGTTGAGTCTTTTTTGCTCTTAGAGATTGTTTTAATTATGTACATGCGAAGATTGTAGCAAATTAAGCATTAATATAAACTTAAATAATATTATATTCGGGTACCACATTAGTATATTTGAAAGGTGATTTCCCTAAAACAAGTGGTTTAATATCCAAAAGAATTGTCAAATTTGAGGATTTAGTGGATTTCTGCTTGGAAAATGATGAAGTTGGGTTA